>JBARHR010000001.1:0-3636 GCA_049799335.1 Gallionella sp.
GGGTAGTGCTGATACTGTCGAGTCTGCTCAGCCTGGCGTTAGTCGCGATAACTTTCAATACCATCCGACTGCAAATACTCACCCAGCGGGAAGAGATAGAAGTGTCCAGGTTGATAGGCGCAACCAATAGCTTCATCCGCCGACCATTTCTCTATTTCGGCGCCTTGCAGGGATTGCTGGGCGGTGTAATGGCGTTGCTGATTATCTACCTGAGCACGCTGCTCCTGAACCTGAAACTCGCACCACTCGCTCAGTTGTATTCCAGTCAGTTCGCGCTGCATGCGCTGTCCCCCGAAGACAGTACCGCGTTGCTGCTGTTTTCGGTATTCCTGGGCTGGCTGGGCTCATGGCTGTCGGTAGCAAAACATCTATCACAAAGCAAATCAAGTTGAAAATATCTGCCGTTTGCTTTGTCGGTAGCAAGATTCAAGCGCTGCTTACTTGCCGCGCCTGATTTTCTCGATCTCGCGTCGATCGCGTTTGGTTGGTCTTCCTCTGAATTGGAATGGCTGCGGTTGCAATTTTAATTGCGCGGCAATCGCTTCCCTGCGTTGACGGCTTTCGTCGGTTTCGCGATAGAGCTTTTGCGCCTCACACGCGGGGCCTCGCCTGTTTGACAACGCCAGCACTTCGACCACGTAGTGCTTCTGGCCGATATGAATGCCCAGCATATTGCCGACGACCAACTCCCTGGCGGGCTTGACGCGCATTTCGTTCATATGCACTTTGCCGCATTCGATTGCCTGCGCTGCGAGCGAGCGCGTCTTGTAAAAACGGGCAGCGCACAGCCATTTATCGATACGGAATTTTTCAGGTATTGATTGTTTTTCCATCGAGCTGTGGTGCTATTGTTCAATACGAAATATTTCGGCGCCAGCTTTGACCGTTCTAGTTAAGTAGCGGATGATCTTTTGGCAATTGCTTCGCATACCAGATCGCCAGCTTGTGACGCAACGCTTTTTCGGCGACCTGGTCTTCAGGCAACGGTTGCATGACTTTATCGTGTACCAGCAAACGATAAATGTACAGCAGCTTCTCGCTGGCCGAGTCGGTAGGCTCGAACTCCACCACACCCCGACCCTCGGCATACTTTATACCCGCATTCAGTGCTTCCTTGAATAACTCCGCTTCATGTTTCAACTTCTTCACGCAGACCTCCTTCGACAATATAAAATCCAGATGGCGTGACATGCACACTGAATATCCCGCGACGAACGTTACCACGGGAACTATACGCAATCACCGCAAAGCGGGGTATACCGCGGCGTGTCAATGTTACGCAAATTTAACGAATTCACCGGACGCCGCCAACCCGCTCAGTTGCGAATACCTGTGCAATGCTATGCCCAGCATAAGAATTCGCCTCGATGCATGTGGTCGAAAGCCGCAATTGCATATCTGCATACTCCGATCAACAACCGCTGCTATGATAGTCCCCTGATACTCGTGGAGCCACAAAAGTGAAAAAATTCATGTTCGGATTACTACTTGGTATGATCATCGCCTTTCATTTGGGCATAAACTTTGGACGAAACAGACCACTGCTGAGCAACCCATACGGCAACGACGTGGTGGACTCAATGAAAGCCCGAGCGGGCCAGGTTCTGGACAACACCAAGGACACTATCCACGATGCCGCGAAATCCGGACTCAAGGAACTTGAGAAGAAGCTGGACTAGTCCATAGCCAACTCGATTACACCCTCCACGTAATATTTTCAACCACCCGTTTTTGGAACCAATATCGCTCAGGAGTATTGATCATGTCAAAAATTTACAGCAACACCAGGCTCGGTTCGCTTGCGCTACAGAACCATCTGGTCATGTCACCGATGACACGTAGCCGTGCCATCAACAACGTCCCAAACCAACTCATGGCAGAGTATTACGCGCAACGGGCTTCTGCAGGACTCATCATTACTGAAGGCACTTCACCATCACCCAACGGGCTCGGCTATCCGCGTATTCCGGGAATTTTTTCACCCGCACAGGTCGCTGGCTGGAAGCTGGTAACGGATGCAGTGCACGCCAAAGACGCAAAGATTTTCATCCAATTGATGCACTGCGGCCGTGTCGCCCATACACTCAACTTGCCGGCAGGCGGGACGGTCATTGCGCCATCCGCGATCGCTGCAGCCGGAGAAATGTACACCGATGCCGAAGGAATGAAATCCAATGGCATGCCGCAGGCAATGACCGAATCGGACATCACGACCGCCAGAGATGAGTTTGCGCAGGCGGCCAGAAATGCGATCAAAGCTGGGTTCGACGGCATCGAACTGCACTGTGCCAACGGGTACTTGCTGGAACAATTCATCCGACCAAATTCGAACCAGCGCACCGACAGCTATGGCGGCGAAATAGAAAATCGGGCGCGTTTTGTTCTCGAGGTGGCTGACGCTGCTTGCGCGGCGATTGGTAAAGAAAAAGTAGGCATTAGACTTTCACCATTTGGAGTGTTTAACGACATGCCCATCTATGACGGCATGACCGAAGATTACCGCTATCTAGCGCAACAACTTAATGCACGCAAATTGGCTTACATACATCTGGTAGATCACTCTCCGATGGGCGCACCGCCTGTTCCCGACTCAATCAAGACCATGTTCCGTGACACTTTCAAGGGTACGTTGATACTCTCCGGCGGGTACAACGCGGTGCGTGCGGAAAATGATCTATTGGCGGGTAAATGTGATCTGGTGGCAGTGGGCCGTCCGTTTCTCTCCAATCCTGATCTGATATCACGATGGAAGACCGGCGCTACGCTTAACGAACCTGACATGAATACGTTCTATACGGCTGGGGCGAAGGGATATACCGATTACCCCACACTATGAGGTAATACTTTGCTGCGCCAGATTCATGGTTGATTCCTGAAGATGCGCAGTAACAAATCAGGGAAATACGGGGAAGCGGTACGAAATATTTTTTCTGGAAGGTTTTCGGTACGGACTTTTTTCGACTGAGGTTACATGGCTGGTCAACCGACCGCTTTGACCACCACATAAAATCCCTCATCGCGCAGCTGCTGGGCCTTATCAATTCCAGCAACCAGCGTATAGCGCAACACGCCGTGATAGTAAACGCATAACTTGAACATCATTGCTCCTTCAGCACATGCCGTGTCAGCCAACTTGCATCGCGATAACGACGGTCATATCAGGTGACCGCTAACGCTGATATGAGTACATCTTTCTGAGAAAGATATCGGAAACGGCAGTCGAGAATTCATCAACTGAATTCAAGGCCGATAAATCCGCAGCCATTGAGATGTGTTCATGCGTTGGAATATCGAGGAGTTGTTCGCATACCATCTCTACGGCCGGGTTCCATCCGGCAGACAAGATTTCTTCGCCGTACTCAACATCCACGCCATCCTGTTCTATTTCGTAGCTGCTCATATCCATAGTGGTTTTCATGACTTCTCCTTCGATTTTCGGTTCGCTTATCGGATTGAAGCCTACCGAACCAAGACCGCTGCGACCTCGATAGAGGATGAGCATATTGCATGCCACAAGGTCAATATTTCTTGAGATCGCTGGCCAATATTGGCATAGAGGGCAAACAGGAGGTTTGTCCCAGATGCCAAAAATAATACTATATTTGGCAAAAAAGCCTGCTTTCAGTCCCACGAATG
>JBARHR010000002.1:0-25345 GCA_049799335.1 Gallionella sp.
CAACATGGCCGCTACTACCACCCTCAAATTACCCGAAGAACTCAAGGCGCGCATCGCACCACTCGCCGACTCAACCTCCAAAACTCCGCATGCCTGGATGATCGAAGCACTGGAAGCGCAGGCCAGACTTGCCGAGATGCGCCAGTCCTTTATCGGCGACGCGCTTGCTTCCGCAGCCGAAGTGGATATTGGCGGCGCGCTCTACGCCATGCAGGACGTACACGAATACATCATCAGCAAGGTAGCTGGCAAAGCCGCAAAACGTCCCAAGCCAGCCAGCATCGCAAAAAGTAAACCACGCACGAAAAAATAACCATCCGTGCTGATAACCAGCGACTTGGCTGGCGTTGTTGGCGGCCTAGTCGAATGGCTAGTAGTTCCATCAGCCCGTCGAAGAATGAACTCATCAATTTTCGATAACGCTCGCTAAACATGCCCGCAGTCTATTTCAGCCAGCGCGCGCTCTCCGATCTTGAGCGAGTGTTCGACTTCCTCGCACGTGAAGCACCAGCCATTGCCACCGAGGCAGCCGACGAAATAGTAGATGCCACCAAAATATTGCAACGCCACCCACTAATTGGTCGGCCAGTTGGCAACCTGCGTGAACTGGTGATTTCGAAAGGGAGAACAGGATATGTCGCACTGTATCGCTACCTGCCGGAACAAGACCGGGTGGACATCCTCGCCATCCGGCATCAACGGGAAAGCGGGTTGATGGAGTAATTCAGATTGAAGGTATAGCCAAGCAAAACGGCTTGAAAAAAATATTCAAACACGGCCCCTTTAATTAGCTTCCAGCTCCGGCGCCTTTGATTTTCTTAGCTTGATGATGTATTCGACACAACTTCAGCATTTCGCTCCTCACCATGAGAATGAGTTGCGGACAAAATGAGTTTCAAAACGAATAAAATCGCCGAAGGGTAACGATACAACCAGCGCCACCCTTTTTCCGCAACACCGGCAATTCCTTTACGGCGCCATATCAGTAGTGCTGTTAACCCGCCAACCACCATTACAGGATGTCTGTAGACGAGACGTACTCCCTTCAGTCCAACGTCAACCATTCCCATGGGTTTTTGCCAATGCCCGGAGATGTCGGCCATTTCCATACGCTGGTTCTCGATTCTTTTTAATATCTCAAGGCGGCGATCAGCCAGGTTAGCAAGTTGCTTTTTCATGGCTTGGGAGTAAGCCTGTCGATGTCATCGGCCAATTCGGCCAGGCTGGAGGAAAAGAGTTTGGGTCTTTCTCGAGCCAGGCGACGCAATGCATTCCATAGCAGCAGTCCGGCGACGAAAAACAACACCGTCAGGCCACCCAATACCTGCAGACGGTAAGTATCCCAAAACAGAGCCACGACAAACACCGTCAACAGCAAGATAGCCAAACCAAAGAAGAAAAGAGCAAGGCTGCCATACAACAGCATTTGTTTTACGCGCAGCCTCTCTTCCTCCAGCTCGATGGATAACAGATCGAGCCTCGTCTGAATGATGACGAGTATGGTGCCCGTCAGACGTTTTAGCGACGCCAGCAGTCCGGTCGGTTGCGACATGTTTTAGCGCCTGGCGATCAACATCCCGATAATCGCGCCCACGCAGGCAGAAATACCAATCGCCTTCCAGGGATTTTCGTGGACATATTGATCAGTGACTTTGGCGGCCGCTCTGGTGTGCTCGATCACTGCTTCTTCGGCATCAACCAGGCTCTCCCTGACAGTTTGCAGGCTTTTCTGGATGCGGGCACGGGCGGCAACAGCACCTTCACCCGCCTGACCGGCGGTCGCATGCAGCAGCGCCTCGGCATCCGCCACCACTAATCGCAAATCTTCCATGAGTTTATCTTTGGAAGCTGCCGTGGTTGAACTTGCATTCATTGTTTTCGTTGTCATGACTATTACTCCTTTGTTAATAGAGTGATGCACGGTTACTAATGCACGTGCCGGATCGCTTTGCCACTTACTGTTTCACTTACCCGGAAGCGTTATCCCCTTATTACCCTCAGCAAGACGACCACAATAGCAATCACCAGCAGAATGTGAATGAAACCACCCATGGTGGTGGATGTAATCAAGCCCAGCAACCACAGGACGAGCATAACTACAGCAATGGTATAAAGCATGATATCGACCTTCCTTTAAGATGACCCATCCTGCAAATGCAGAAAAACATTGCTGGCCATCGACGTTCTTCCCTTTGTGCATCTTTGCCTCTTACGACAAGCAGGAGAAACTAATCCATTGCTTCTGGTACGTTATGTTGTGAAATATCCGATCCTGAAACACGCGCGAAACCGATCATTCCACATTCTCATACCTCCTCTGTGCGCCTGTATTAAAAGAGTATTTGTTGCAGTCATCGCCCGAGCAGTACGCCAACCGGCTTGAGCGAATCGACTCGGTCACAGATGACTTTCACGATGGCGACCAATGGTGCACCTAGCAACAACCCCCAAGCGCCCCATAACCAGCCGAAGAACAACAAAGCAATGAACAACACAGCTGCGCTTACACCCGCAAACCGGCTCTGTAGCCAAGGCATGAACACGAATCCGATAACACCCGTCACAATGAGTGACGCACCAGTGACGGCAAGTGCATAGAACGCTGACCCGAACTGCAGGAATGCAGCCGTACCGCTTGAAAACGCAACCGTGGCCGGCCCCAGATAGGGGATGGAGTGCAGCACGCCGGCGACGACACCCCATACACCAGCCTGCTCCAAGCCAAGTGCCCTGAATGCAAGCCAGGTAGCAACACCAACCAAGGCATTCGACACGAGCATGGTCAGCAGGAAACGCTGAATTTGCACGGTGATCTCATCGAGAATGTGAACGGCTTCTTTTTTGCGCGTCAGCGATGGCCCGACCAAACCCACCAGCTTGCGTCGAAAGTGCGTGCCCGAGGAGAGCAAGAAATAAGTGAGCAACAATACAATCGGCGCTTGACTGACAACCGCAAACAGTAGCGCTGACTGCGCAAGCACATAATCGCGTAACCAGGTGGAATGCTCGCTCGCGGGGGGAGCAACCAGGTGCGTTCCCGGTTTCGACCTTGCGTCGTCGGTGGCCCCTTCAAGTTGCTTGGCAACTTCCTGCATGTTCTGCAGCGTTGACGGGCCGGAACGCGTGTCTATCAAATTCTGCCGCATCTTGCGTGTAGCCTCCGGCAGCTTCTTGATTATCGCTGCCGCATCGTCACTCAATGAAAACGTAATCCAGGACAGGCTGCCGACCAGCGCAGCCAAGACCAGGGCCGCTCCCGCTGGGCGAGGCACGTAACACGCTTTGAGCCATCCCACTACCGGGTTAAGAGTGTAGCTCGCGAGAATACCGATCAACAATGGCACAAAAAAGGCGCGCGCCAGATACAGGGCAGTGACGAACGCGATGATAGCCAGCACGCCGAGAGACACATTCATGTGCGAGTAACTGCTCGCACGAACCATGACCGCCGCAGAATCCGCTGCCACGACTGGGGCTTTGGATTCAATATTGCGGCTGGTCTCATCATCGTGATCAGCCCCCTTCTTTGCGTCAGCAGGCTTGATCACAGTCACCCTATCGAGAGGTTCGCTTTGTTGCTCACCCGACATTTATGCACCTCACTTTGATTTGCGGCAGATCACAAATTGTGCTTGGCAGAGGTAAGCATAGGCTCTTATTGGGATTTAAGACAGATGAAAAAACAAAGATCGGGATAGCTTTACCAGGCATGTGAAATCATAACCCCGCTTCTCTTCAGAAGGGGCGAAGCGCTGCCTCTTGCGGCGACATCGGTTCTCACTCGCCCTTAACCAAATGTGACACCTGCAAATGCGAAGATGATTAACCAGCAGGTACGCAACATGAAGATATGTTGCCCCGCCACCAACAGGAAATAGATCGTCGTCAGCGCTCGGCGCGGTGATCTCCCGGCTGTACCTGGCTTGCGGAGCGGAATATCTCCCGATAGTAGCCGCCCTCGGGATGTGGTTGCAGGTCAAGGTCGGCGATCAGGGACTGGGCTCTGGGATGCATGGATATCTCCGGCATGGGAGGTCACATTATCTGAAATGAATGTCCTGATTCGAGTGCGAGACAGGTGCTTTCATGGCATCAACTTCCATCACAACATCTCAAGCCGCCAGAGGCTCAAAGCGATGAATCTGCGCCAGCACACCGGTCAACTGTTTTTCCGCCTCTTCGGTATCGTAATCCGCCTGCAAGCCCAGCCAGAAACCACTCGAAGTGCCGAAGAACGCGGCCAAGCGCAACGCCGTATCAGCCGTGATCGAACGCTTGCCGGAACAGATCGCTAAGATGCGAGCTTCAGCCACGCCAATCTCTTTTGCCAGGCGATATTGGGTAACACCCAGCGGGATCAGAAATTCTTCGCGCAGCACTTCACCGGGGTGGATGTTGCGCAGTTTTGTTTGGCAGAATTACTCATAGCATTTGCTCTACGATATCTGAGCCTACACCTTCCTAACACCCTCGCCATATTTAGCAACCATCTTGTCGGCTGTCAGCAACGTCAACCCTTCTGTGCGAGCTTGCGCAACGAGAATCCGATCAAACGGGTCTTTGTGCAAAGGCGGTAGATCATTTACGGCAACAGTGTGTTCGCTGGTGACAGACAATTCGCGGTAACCATTGACCAGCAACATACGCCACAGGCGACGCGAATCGACGTTGAAATCCGAACGCTCAAGCCCGTTCTTGATCGTGATCTCCCACAAACTGGCCGAACTGAATACGAGTTGATTGGAGGGATCAAGCAGCAAGGCACGGGCCTTGGCCGAAAGTCGCTGCGGCTCACTCGCAGCCCACAGCAACAAATGCGTGTCAAGCAACAGGTTCAAGCTTTGCGCCCCGCAAACAGGCTTTCGATCTCACCGCCGCCCATCTGGTCGAAATCGTCCGGCACGGAAAACTCGCCCGCCATGAAGCCGAGGCGGCTACTGGTTCCAACCTCCGCTTTGCCCAGCGCGACGACCTTCACCATCGGCTTGCCCGCTTTGGCAATGATGAACGACTCGCCCTGTGCAGCTTGATCTACCAGCATGGAAAGCTGTGTTTTGGCCTCGTGAATATTGACGGTAAGCATAGCAGCCCCCAGTTGAACTAATGGAGGTTAGTTTACATCAAGCCGGCAAAATCACAAAGACCGAAATTGGAGCAGAAACCGTGGTCTGTCCCCGATCAGACAGGCGATGATGACGATGCGCTTGGTGTGTGACGTAGTACTCATGTTTTTCATCTATCGCAAAACAATTGCGAAGCTGAAAATCATCTAGCCGGCCTCCCACCGCCGTTGGCGGTGGGGTTAAAGTAGGTTTGCAAACTTGCGATAACCACAGGAGGTCGACATCATGAAGTATAGCGGAATTGATTTGCATTCGAACAACAGCGTGGTGACTGTAACGGATGATGAGGATCGCATCATTGCCGAGAAGCGACTGCCGAACGACCTGTCGCGAATCGTTGAATTTTTGAAACCGTGGCGTGACGAAATGGCGGGCGTTGTCGTGGAATCCACCTACAACTGGTACTGGCTGGTCGATGGACTACAGGAGGCGGGATTTGTGGTGAAGCTGGCCAACACCGGGGCCATCAAGAAATACGATGGACTCAAGCACAGCGGCGATGAGGCCGATGCGCGGCAGCTGGCGCACCTGCTGCGATTAGGGATCTTGCCAACAGGCACCATCCTGCCACCGGCACACCGTGCAGTACGAGACTTGGCCAGAAAGCGCATGCAACTGGTACGCAGCCGCACTAGCCACATCATCGCCATCGAGAATATTGCAGCACGGCAGCGGGGAATGAAAATCAGCAGCAACCAGATCAAGAAACTGACAGCCGACGAAGTTGATCATATGTTGTTTCCGGCGGACGTGGGGCTGGCGATCAAAAGCAACCTAGCGGTGGTCACCACCTTGAGTGAACAAATCGACCTGCTGGAAAAGCGTCTGCAGGAAGTGATGGACGAACGGCCTGAATACAGCTTGTTGACCAGCGTGCCGGGAATCGGCCGCATCCTTGCGGCCGTCATCTTGCTGGAGAGCGGCCCCATCGACCGCTTTGCGAGTGTCGGCAACTTCGCCTCATATGCACGCTGCGTCGATAGCCAGCACATGAGCAACGGCAAGAAGAAGGGCGAAGGCAACACCAAGAACGGCAACAAGTATCTGTCCTGGGCGTTTGTCGAAGCAGCCTACTATGCGCAGCGGTTTTGCACCGAAGCCAAACGGTTTTACGAACGCAAGAAAGCGAAGACGAATACGGCAGTAGCAACCAAGGCGTTGGCGCACAAACTGGCGCGAGCGTGTTACCACATGCTGAAGGAACAGAAGCCCTTCGATGTGACGCGCTGCTTCGCATGAGTTACGACGGCAACGGCAAGCCCGGCAAAGGGGTCTGGAGCACCAGCCATGAACCTGAATGGGATGCCGTTCGCCGTCGCCCGGGCAACAAAACGGATCGCCTGCAACGCGAGCCAGCAAGGGGTTGGCATCGGAATGCGATAGCCATGAATCTGTGCAAAGTCCATTGGACGCGAAGCGGCACCAACAATCTTCTGGGGCGGCAGAGACCGCCAGGGCGAAAGCAGAGCACCGCTGATCGCTTGATCCTGATGGGTGACTGGCGCGATTCGTTCGCAGCCATGATTGAAGAAACGGGTGCGGATTAGTTGTTGATCGGGATTTGGGATTGAAAACACTGGCGGCTGATGCCGCCATAGAATCGTTTATTCACTTGACGCAGGTCGGCTAATGGGTGACCCCTTTGATTTGGATGAAAAAACAAAGATCGGATAGCTTTACCAGGCATGCGAAATCATGACTCCCAAGAAGAGGAAGAAAGAAGAAGGGGCCAGGCTGAGCTCTTTAATTGCTTCGCCTACTCATTCAGCTTCTAATTCTTTTAAGCTCTTCCCATTTTTGTTTTTCCATGCCGTTAGGCCATTGGCCTGCCCACCATGAATAACGGCAGCAGCAGCGCTTGGGCTTGAGAACTCAACATCTTTTGCAAACATTAAGCAATCACCATCGACAACAAGACTGCCGTCTTCTTTCAATCGCTCTCGTAATGCAATTGACCAAGGGTATTTGTGGGTTGATTCTCTTACTGCAAGCACCGCCTGAGATCCTTTCAGGACAACAATTCCATTAGGAGTTAAGTATCCATTGGCTCTAAGTCCCTTAATTTCACATGACAGGAAATCAGTATTTTTTGGTGCAGCATTTTCTGAAATAGCTGGGACGAGAACTTCAACTCCAAGGGCAGGAAGAAGTTGGAGCATCTTCTCCAAAAAAACTTCCATGTCTTCCCTGTCTGATTCAGGCAACTTTGACCCGCTACCTTGATTGTTCTTTAGAACTGCGCGGCCAGCTTTCTTTGCATGCTCTATTAGCTGACCTTCAAGGTAGCGAATGTGTGCCTTAGTAAGATTTTCATCTTTACTGATGAAGAACACGATTTGATTCCAGAAATCTTTTTCTAGATGCGACTTGACCCTGTCCTTGACTGATTCAGCTTCTCCAATATAAATCGCTGGCCTCCCTGATTCTGGATCATTCCCTGTAAGAAAATAAACGCCAGAGTTTGATGACTCTTCTCTCGCCAACACACTATCAAATTCGCTTCGCGGACCTGCAACTGCTTTACCAGTCCAGTTTGAAAGTTCAGCAGTTCTCAGTCTTTTAGGATCACCGTGCGCTAAGAATATTTTGATAGTTGCGCTTGCCATAGGATGTTCCTCGTCTAGTTAATCGTAGTAGGCCACGACCCTTACCGACTAATCGGCTTATACCGAATCCGCTTAGGCTTCGCGCCCTCTTCACCCAAACGCTTCTTCTTGTCCGCCTCATATTCCTGATAGTTGCCATCAAAGAATGTCCACTTCGAATCGCCTTCGCAGGCCAGGATATGTGTCGCAATACGGTCAAGGAACCACCGGTCGTGGGAGATCACCGCAACGCAGCCGGCAAATTCGAGCAACGCATCTTCGAGCGCGCGCAGGGTTTCCACGTCGAGGTCGTTGGAAGGTTCGTCTAGCAGCAGCTCGTTGCCGCCGGAGATGATGGTCTGCGCCAGGTGCAGGCGGCCGCGTTCGCCGCCGGAGAGTTGGCCGACGATCTTGCCCTGGTCTGCGCCCTTGAAGTTGAAGCGGCCGATGTAGGCACGCGCCGGGGTTTCGTATTTGCCCACGGTGAGGATTTCGTTGCCGCCGGAGATGGCGTCGAACACGGTCTTGTCGTTCTCCAGTCCTTCCCGTGATTGGTCGACGAAGGCAATCTTGACGGTGGAGCCGATCTTCACTTCGCCGCTGTCCGGTTTTTCCTTGCCGGTGATCATGCGGAACAGGGTGGATTTACCCGCGCCGTTGGGGCCGATGATGCCGACGATGGCGCCGGGCGGAATCTTGAAGCTGAGGTTGTCGATCAGTAGGCGGTCGCCATAGGCTTTGCTCACGCCGTTGAATTCGATGACTTCGTTGCCCAGACGTCCGCCGACGGGGATGAAGATTTCCTGCGTCTCGTTGCGCTTCTGGTGTTCTTGCGAGTTGAGTTCTTCGAAGCGGGCGACACGCGCCTTGGACTTGGCCTGGCGTCCTTTCGGATTTTGCCGCACCCATTCCAGTTCCTGCTTCATCGCCTTGGCGTGGGCGTCGAGTTGCTTCTGCTCCGTTTCCAGACGTGCGCCTTTCTGCTCCAGCCAGCTGGAGTAATTGCCTTTCCACGGGATGCCCTGGCCGCGGTCGAGTTCGAGTATCCATTCGGCAGCGTTGTCGAGGAAGTAGCGATCGTGGGTGACGGCAACCACGGTGCCGGGGAAGCGCACCAGGAATTGTTCCAGCCATTCCACCGATTCGGCATCGAGGTGGTTGGTGGGTTCGTCCAGCAGCAGCATGTCGGGCTTTTCCAGCAGCAGCTTGCACAGCGCCACACGGCGCTTCTCACCGCCGGAAAGATTCTTGATCACGGCATCCCATTCCGGCAGGCGCAGCGCATCGGCGGCGATCTCCATCTGGTGCGAGGCATCGCTACCGCTTGCTGCGATGATGTTTTCCAGGCGGGCCTGCTCGGCGGCGAGCGCGTCGAAGTCGGCGTTCTCTTCGGCATAAGCGGCATACACCGCATCCAGCTTGGCTTGCGCTTCCATCACTTCGCCCAAGGCTGATTCAACTTCCTGGCGCACGGTCTTGGCCGGATCGAGCACGGGCTCTTGCGGCAGGTAACCGATCTTCATGTTGGGCAGGTGCTGCACCTCGCCGTCGTATTCCTTGTCCTGCAACGCCATGATGCGCAGCACGGTGGATTTACCCGAGCCATTCAGACCCAGCAGGCCGATCTTGGCGCCGGGGAAGAAGCTGAGGGAGATATCCTTGATGATCTGACGCTTGGGGGGAACGATCTTGCTCACGCGGAGCATGGACATTACATATTGACCTTGTGCCATTTTTCGAATTCTCTAGGGGGTTCAGGAAGGGGCGTAGCTTACCGCAAAGCCCGACCATCGCGAAGCCGGCGTTACCGATTACCCGGCAGTTACCACCTGAGCACGAGTTTGCCGAGGAACATGCCGATCAGACCGATCAGCAGCATTGGCAGATAGTGCCATTCGATCACGTGCATGATCGAATCAGTTTGCTCGTAGAGCCTGATCCATAATGCGCCGACGCTGAACGCGCACAGCAGCGCGATGCTGCCCGCCCAGTAATGATGGGTGCTGGCAAATCTGCGCATCACCAGAAATATCCAGAAGGCGGGGATCACCGCCAACATCGTTATGCTGAGGGTGCATTCGACGCTGTGTATCGGTGGTAGCGACGGAGGTTGGTCAGCACCCCAGGCAAAGTACATTACACCAACGAACCCCGCAAAGGCGATCACCGGAACATAGGCAACACGGCGCAATTGATGCAAATCGGGAAACGACAACAACGCGGCGCTCAGGCTGGTGGCTACAAAAATTGCCGCGAGCGACACTATCTCGGCGGCAAACCAGGTTTCGTGCAGCTTGGCGAGCAAGTCGCCACGCACGCCGGAAATCATCAGCGCGACGGCCAGATAGAACACGGCGGTCGCGATCCATTCCAGACTCAGCAAGACCGGATGATGGGCAGGCTTGACCACCGTAGTGTCCTCGGCAAGTTTGCTGATCAGTTCGTTGATGTTTCCCATTGCCCTTCCGGTAATTATCGTTCCAGTTTTTGCCGCAACACTTTGTAGGCGCGATGCGCCGCGACCTTGACTGCGGATTCCTGCATGCCTACTTTCTCGGCGACTTCTTTGGCGGTATAGCCTTCCTGATGCATCAATCTGAGGATGGTTGCCTGCTTCTCGGGAAGTTTTTCCACTTCCCCGCTGATAGATTCGTAGGAAATGGCAGTTTCGGTTACAGGGTCATGAAAAAATTCTTCCATCTCGGAAAAATCATCGGCGTGACGCAGCACGTCGGCGTAGTGTGCGCGCAGGTAATCATGCAAACGGAAGCGGGCAATCGCATACACCCAGGGCTTGTAAGGGCGCTGACCGTCGTAGGTATGACGGGCCTTGTGGATAGAGATCAGGATTTCCTGCAACAGGTCGTCGACTTCGTTGATGAAATTGAGGCGCCTGGACAAATAAGGCCTCAACATGCGTGTGGTTTCCTGCAGCAGGACGGCATAGGCGCGCTGGTCTCCTCCCAGAGCCTGCTTCATCAGTGCTGCATGATCGACGATGCTATCCGACACCCAAACCTCGAAAATTGTATTTGTAACTTTTGTCCGGCGCGGAACGAATCTACCGGCAGACGGCAAACATCATAACTGTTTTCGCGATTAGCTTTGAACCCGAACAGGTGTTTACCACTCAGACACCAATCAATAGCAAGGAGACCTACCATGCAACGCAGACATTTCCTGGCAACCCTATCCGTTTTCGCGCTGTCGCTCACCGGCCGTTCGCATGCCGCGCCGGCTGCCGCCGGTGATAAGGTAACCGTCGTGCAATTCGCTGACGACGGAACGCGGGTTGGCGAGGCCACACTGGCGAAGGTATCCAAGGACGCGGAATGGAAGAAAACGCTTTCGCCGCTGGCCTATCAGGTAACGCGCAGGCAGGGCACCGAATACGCCTTTTCGCAACCCGGTCATAACAGCCATGAGCCCGGCCTGTATCGCTGCATCTGTTGCGACAACGCCTTGTTTGACGCAAAGAACAAATTCGATTCCGGCACCGGCTGGCCGAGTTTCTGGCGGCCGATCGCGGAGCAGAACGTGCGTGAGATTGTCGACCGGATGTTCGGCATGACACGCACCGAGGTGCGCTGTGAATTGTGCGACGCGCATCTGGGGCATGTGTTTGATGACGGCCCCAAGCCGACCGGCTTGCGCTATTGCATCAACATGGTGGCGCTGCGTTTCATTCCCCATAACGCCTAGCGCAATATTTGCAGATCGGAATTTGTCGTGTTGATTTTTGTTCTTGCTTACCTCGGTGGCGTACTGACCATCTTCAGTCCCTGTGTGCTGCCGGTGTTGCCGTTCATCTTTGCCCGTTCGGAGCAATCGTTCCGGCGCTCGGGACTGCCTATCCTGATTGGCATGGCAATCACCTTTACGCTGCTGGCGAGCCTGGCCGCAGTTGGCGGCGCGTGGCTGGTGGGGCTGAATCAATACGGTCGCTATGCGGCAATGGTGCTGTTTTTGCTGCTGGGATTGGCGCTGGTGTTTCCGAGCTTTTCGGAACGCATCATGCGTCCCTTCGTCCGCTTCGGCGGCAAACTGCAGCAGCGCGCCGACCAGCAAGTCAGCATCAAGGGCTCGCTGCTGCTTGGTGTCGCAGTGGGATTTTTGTGGGCACCCTGCGCGGGACCGATATTGGGGCTGGTGCTGGCGGGCGCCGCACTGAACGGTGCCAATCTTTATAGTGCCACGCTGCTGCTGGTATTTGCGGCGGGTGCCGCCACTTCGCTTGCGCTCGCGCTGTTTGCCGGCGCTAAGGTGTTTGCGATGATGAAACGCGGCCTGGGTGCAGAAGAATGGTTGCGCAAAGGCCTGGGCGTTGCAGTGCTGGTGGGCGTGGTGGCGATCTCGCTGGGCTGGGACACACGCTTTCTGGCGAAATTTACTTTTCTGAATACTGCCGGTGCAGAGCAGCGGTTGATAGCACAACTGGCGGTCAAGCCGGTTGCAATGAAGGTTGCCGATGAGAAACTGGCACCGCCCCTGGCTGGGGCCACACGCTGGTTCAATTCGCCTCCGCTGACGCAAGAAGGTTTGCGCGGCAAGGTGGTGCTGGTCGATTTCTGGACCTATTCGTGCATCAATTGTTTGCGCACTCTGCCTTACGTGAAAACCTGGAATGAAAAATACCGCGATCAGGGGCTGGTGATCATCGGCGTGCATGCACCGGAATTCGCATTCGAAAAAGACAGCAACAACGTCGAGAAGGCAATCCGCGATCTCGGCATCACCTACCCGGTGGCGATGGATAACGACTACGCCATCTGGAACGCGTACAAAAACGAATACTGGCCGGCGCATTATCTGATCGACGCGCAGGGACGTATCCGCGACGAACATTTCGGTGAGGGCAAATATCGCGAAACGGAAGAGATGATCCGGACGCTGCTGAAGGATGCGCACCAGGGCAATATCGCAATCGACAGTGGCATGGTACAGGTGGTGGGTTCGGGTGCCACGTCAGCGCCTTCCGACAACCGGCGGTCGCCGGAAACCTACCTCGGCTATGCACGGCAGCGAAATTTATCGTCGCCAGAAATCCTCAGGCAGGATGCCGTGGTGCGTTACACCGCGCCGCGCAAACTTGGCTTGAATCACTGGTCGCTGCAGGGTAAGTGGCTGGTGTCTGATGAGTCTTCCTCGCTGAAGGCACCGGGTGGCAAGATCAGCTACCACTTTCAGGGGCGTGACCTGCATCTGGTGCTCGGCTCAAGCACCGGAAAACCAATCCGCTACAAGGTCACACTCGATGGTGTAGAACCGGGCGCGGATCACGGCATGGATGTCGATGCGCACGGCTACGGTGTGATCAACGACCAGCGCCTGTATCAACTGGTGCGACAGGATGGCAAGGCAGGCGAACGCACGTTTCGTATCGAATTTCTCGACGCAGGCGCGCAGGCGTTTGCATTTACATTTGGCTAATAAACGGAGGCTCATCATGTTGTTCGATTCTGTGATCGGTAACTTTGCTCTATCGGGGGGCGCGATATTGATGCTCTGTTCCACACTGTCTTTTGCGGCGCCCACCCAGCCCGCGTCCGGCAAGTTATCCGGAACGGAACAGACGGCGGTATTTGCCGGCGGCTGCTTCTGGGGTGTGGATGCGGTATTCAAGCATGTCAAAGGCGTGTCCAACGTGAGCTCGGGGTATGCCGGCGGTAGCGCGGAGAATGCCCATTATGAACTGGTCAGCAACGGCAACACCGGACATGCGGAGTCGGTGCGGGTGATTTTTGATCCGTCGCAGGTCAGCTATGGCAAACTGCTGGACGTGTTTTTCGGCGTAGCCCACGACCCCACCGAGTTGAACCGTCAAGGTCCGGATCAGGGCACCCAGTATCGTTCGGCAATCTTCTACACCAGCGCAGACCAGCAACAGCAGGCGCAGCGCAAAATCCAGCAACTCACCGCAGACAAAAAATTCTCTGATGCCATCGTCACCCAGGTGGTACCGCTGCAGCAGTTCTATCCGGCCGAGGAACATCACCAGAACTATCTGGCATTGCACCCCTACCAGCCATATATCATTTTCAACGACATGCCGAAGCTGTCTGCATTGCAAAAGCAATTCCCTGACGTTTATCGGTGAGGTCCGCGCGACTATTGATCCGGCACGCTTTGAAGCGGATTGCCGTTCGTGCTGAGCCTGTCGAAGCACAAGAACCCATTCACATTTCGACACGCTGTGCGTTTACTGTCGGGGCGAATGCCCCATACAGCCACGGCCCGCCCCTCGCGGGTGCAATGCCAAAGGAATTCCGGATATCGAGTGCCGGATCAATAATGACGGATATTGGATCGGCGCGGACATGAGCCAGTTTGTGTAAACTCCGCATGTGGCGACACTCCTCAACCGCAGAGTCTTACAGTTCACTCAGCTCGCATTGCTGCTGCTGACAGGTATTGCCCTGTCGACTCCCGTTAGCGCACTGGCAGATGAGGTTCCCATTTCCGCAACCGCCGCGGAGCCGGTCGAGCCGATTGACTACTACAAGTTATTCCCGGAACTGCTGGACCAAGCCGATACGTCACGAAATTACCTTTCCAAAAAATTTGTCACCTTTGCCAACGATATCGACCGATTCTTCGGCAATGAACGCGATTTTCAGCAAAGTAACAAGAGCGTATTCCAGATCGACCTGACGCGCGTATCGGGCTACAACGGGGATCGCAATTTCATACTCTCGGCGCGCGCTAAATTGAGTTTGCCGAATACGGAACGGCGCCTGCATCTATTGGTGGAAACTGACCCGGAAAAAAATGTGACCGGCAATACCGCACAGGATAAGCCGGTGGTACTCGACAAAGTCGCCGCACCGCAAAAATTGTCGCTGGCAGCACGTTATGAAAAGCCCCAGGAAGACCGCTGGCACTTCAGCTCCGACGCCGGAATCCAGGTGCACATCCCGCTGGAACCTTTTGCGCGGGCGCGCAGTACCTACACCTTACCCATGGAACAATGGCGCATGATAGCGTCACAGTCGATATTTTGGTTCAATACCATCGGGGCAGGCGAG
The DNA here is from genome assembly GCA_049799335.1 of Gallionella sp. Taxonomy (GTDB): domain Bacteria; phylum Pseudomonadota; class Gammaproteobacteria; order Burkholderiales; family Gallionellaceae; genus Gallionella. The sequence continues at coordinate 14,734 of JBARHR010000002.1, forward strand.
ACATCGCAGCTTGATTTTGAACATTTCCTCAGCGAACCGGTGTTGTTCCGCGCCAGCAGCACGGCGACCTGGTTGAATGACAAGCAGAATTTCGACTTGCGTCAGGACTTTACGGTGTTTCACACGCTGGATGAACGGCGCGCGGTGCAATACCAGATAAGCATCAGTGGCATCACGCATCCGCATGGCGAAGTTTCGGATTACGTCGCGCTGATCAGCTACCGGCAGCGCTTGCACCGTGAATGGATATTCCTTGAGCTGAGCCCCCAATTGCATTTCCCCAAGGACAAGGCGTATGAGCCCAGTCCGGCGATCAGCTTCCGACTGGGCATGTTGTTTGATGAATCGAAATAGTGTCCGTTGCCGAATCGCTGTCCCGCTGATTTAATAGTTGCAAATAATGATCGTCTGCTTGTAACCTTTTTCTATCCGACCGCGAATTGGCAGGTGCGTGGAGGATTTCTTCAGCATTCACGTAATTGAGAATGTAGTTAGTGCAAGGAAAGCCCCGCCGCCGCGACTGATGCACGGTGGCAGGCTCTCCAGAATTTCAACCAACCTTTAAGGAGATGTAATCATGAACAACAATCAAATACTTTCAGTTGCCATTGGTGGCTTGCTCGCGCTCAGCTTGGCCGGTACTGCGAGCGCAGCCGACATGAAGAACATGGAAAAATGCTATGGCGTGGCCAAGGCCGGAATGAACGACTGCGGCAGCAAAAAAGCCGGTCATTCCTGCGCGGGTCAGGCAAGCAAGGATGGCGATCCAAACGACTTCGTAGCGTTGCCCAAAGGCACCTGCGACAAGATCGCCAATGGCAGCACCACCATGGATGGTGGCGACGCAATGATGAAGAAGATGTAATCAAGATGCCCGCGAACCATACATTGCCGCTTTCCGCAGGTATCGGCTTGCGGGCACCGCATTACCGCGAACTGTTGCAGCATTTGCCTGCGATCGGCTGGGTAGAAGTACACAGCGAAAATTTTTTCGGCGGCGGCGCACCGCTGCACACACTGCGCAAAGTGCGTGAGCACTATCCCGTCAGCCTGCATGGCGTTGGCATGGGTTTGGCATCATCGGACCCGCTCGACGACACACACCTGTCCGCACTTGCCAAGCTGTGCGATGAAATTCAACCGGCATCGGTTTCGGAACACCTGTGCTGGAATACCGCTGGAGGCATGGTGATCAACGATCTGCTGCCATTCCCTTATACCGCCGAGGCACTTGAGCATGCAACTCGCCGTGTGCAACAGGTTCAGGAGCGGCTCGGCCGTCGTCTGCTGGTGGAAAATCTGTCCAGCTATTTGTCCTTCAAGAACAGTGAAATGACCGAGGGCGAATTTCTTGCCGAACTGTCACGGCGCACCGGCTGCGGCATCCTGTTCGATGTCAACAATCTCTATGTGAACGCGCGCAACCTGGGCGTCGATGCAAATGCGTTCATAGAACACATACCATCAGATGCCGTCGGCGAATATCATCTGGCCGGTTATAGCGAACGCGACGGTTGCCTGGTCGACACCCACAGTCATCCGGTTTATCCCGAGGTCTGGGAGTTGTATGAACGCGTTGTGCGTCTCATCGGACCGCGCCCGACGCTGATCGAATGGGATGTGGATATCCCGGCGTTGCCGCTGTTGTTCGGTGAAGCAGCGCACGCGCAGCGCGTCATGGAGCAAATTCGTGAATACGCATAGCGGCGACCTGGCGCAATTTTCGAGCGCGATTCTTGGCAGCAACTTGCCGGATGCGAATCGCGTCGGCGGCGCGAATTATCCGGCTGGACTTGCGCTGGCCGTTTATCGCAATAACTATATCGGCAACCTGCATGACGCTTTGGCAGGCGCTTACCCGGTGATCGAAAAGCTAGTTGGCGACGCATTTTTTCGCCGCCTCACGCACGCCTACATCGAACAACACCGCTCGCGCAGCGGCAACCTGCACCACTATGGCGAACAGATGTCCGCCTTTATCGCAGCGTTCGAACCGGCACAACAGTTGGCCTATTTGCCCGATGTTGCAACGCTGGAGTGGGCCTGTCATTGCGCCTATTTTGCAGATGATGCGGATACTTTCGAGATCGGCAAGTTGTTGGAAATTCCTGCAGAGCGCTACACCGATCTGGTTTTCGGTGTGCACCCGTCCAGTCATTTGCTGCATTCGCGTTTTCCGGTCGCGGCTATCTGGCTTGCCCACCAACCGGGCGCGCCGGACGATTTTCACATCAATATCGATAGCGGTCCCTGTGTTGCTTTGGTAGTCCGGACAGACTATGAAGTAGTGGCACGGGAACTTGCCGACGACGAAGCCGAATGGCTCTCGCGGTTACGACAGGGTACGACGCTGGGTGTGGCGACAGAGCTTACGCTGGCAAACCATCCCGATTTTAATTTGCCGACGGTGCTGGCAAGACTCGTTACACAGGGTGTTTTTTGCGGCGTTAGCCTGAAGGATGCAATATGAACGCGCTGCGGCGCATGCTGCGTTATTACTACTGCGCGGCACGCTGGCCCGAATTTCTGGCGCCCGCATTCGATCTGGGACTGAGGCTGTTCCTGGCGAATGTATTCTTCAAGTCAGGCCTGACCAAAATCAAAACCTGGGACAGCACCTTGTACCTGTTCAGTGATGTCTACCAGGTGCCGCTGCTGAATCCGGAAGTCGCCGCGTATTTGGCGACCGGTGCCGAGCTGGCGTTGCCGGTGTTACTGGTGCTTGGGCTGCTTGGGCGCTTCGCCGCGGCGGGATTGTTCATTCTCAACGGCGTCGCGGTGATTTCCTATTATTCCGAATTGAGCGAAGCGGGACTCAACCAGCATCTGTATTGGGGGATGCTGCTGCTGGTCCTGTTAAGCATCAGTCGCGGTCGCTGGTCAGTTGATGCGCTATTGCAGAAAAGGCTGAAGTAGCCTTCCCGACACGGTTTATGTCAGCTGCTGCCCGTGTTCACGCGTCGCGTGGAACTGCACTTTGGGCCAGCGTTCCTGCGCCAGTCTCAGGTTCACACCGGTGTCGGCAAGGTAGGCATAGTTGCCGTCCACATCGCGCGCCAACCGCCCCTGGTTCGCCTTCACAAATTCGCTCAAGTGCGCCGCATCCCGGCAAGTTACCCAGCGGGCGGTATGGATGCCGGCACGTTCGAACACCGCGTCAACGCCGTATTCCGATTTCAATCTGTGCTCGACAACCTCAAATTGCAGTTGTCCGACCGCGCCTATCAGCGGGTTGGTATCGACCAGCGGCTCGAATACCTGCACCGCACCTTCTTCGCCCAACTGACGTAATCCCTTTTGCAATTGCTTGGCCTTCATCGGGTCACGCAGCCGCGCGCGACTGAACAATTCAGGCGCGAAATACGGGATACCCTTGAATGTCAGGGCCTCGCCTTCGGTCAGCACGTCGCCGATTTGCAATTGACCGTGGTTGTGCACGCCGATGATGTCGCCCGCGTAAGCTTCTTCCATGCGGGTGCGCTCGTTGGCCATGAACGTGACAGCGTTGGCGAGTTTCATTTCCTTGCCGGTGCGGCGGTGTTTGACCTTCATGCCCGGTGTGTAGCGACCAGAGCAGACGCGCAAAAATGCAATTCGGTCGCGGTGGTTGGGATCCATGTTCGCCTGGATTTTGAACACGAATCCGGAGAACGTCGGTTCGCCAGGCTGCACCACTCGCATGTCGGTCTCGCGTGGCAACGGCGCGGGTGCCCAGTCAACCAGGGCACGCAGCACTTCGCGCACGCCAAAATTGTTGATTCCCGATCCGAAAAACACCGGCGTTTGCTTGCCAGTCAGAAAATCCCCGAGATCGAACGAAGCGCCAGCGCCGCTGACCAGCTCGGTTTCGTCACGCATCATCTGCATTTCTGCCGGACAGGTTTGGGACAGTTGATCAATCTGCGCGCCGCGCAGCACTTCGACTTCCTGATTGGCTTTTTCTTCGCCTGGAGTGAAGCGCATCACTTCGTCGTTAAGCAGGTGGTATACGCCCATAAAACGCTTGCCCATGCCGATAGGCCAGGTGACCGGCGCGCAATGGATCTTCAGCACCGACTCGATTTCATCGAGTACTTCCAGCGGATCGCGAACTTCACGGTCCATCTTGTTGATGAAGGTGATGATCGGGGTATTGCGCAAGCGACAGACTTCGAGCAGCTTGATAGTCTGTGCTTCCACACCCTTGGCCGCATCGACCACCATGACGGCCGCGTCCACGGCGGTCAGGACGCGATAGGTATCCTCGGAAAAGTCCTGGTGACCGGGCGTATCCAGCAGGTTAATAACGCAATCGTCGTAGGTGAACTGCATCACCGAACTGGCCACCGAAATGCCGCGCTGCTTTTCGATTTCCAGCCAGTCCGAAGTGGCGTGCCGACCGCTCTTTCTCGCCTTGACGGTACCCGCCATCTGGATCGCGCCGCCGAATAGCAGCAGTTTTTCGGTGAGCGTGGTTTTCCCCGCATCCGGATGTGAAATGATGGCAAAAGTCCGGCGACGCCTGACTTCAGCAAGCACCTCTGCGGAATTCGCCGTTGGCATGGCCATCGTAATATTGTCTTGAACGTTGCTCATGTATTTGAAACAAAGCGCAAAATATTGCGTGAAAAAAAATGCCTGCACGTTTATGTGTAGGCATCGTTTAATTTCCGGCCAGGGAAATTGCCGCTCCCTGTCCCTGATATACAAGGATAAATCCGAGCAGGATTATATCAGAAGCCCGTCATGACTTGCTGGTCGCGGTGCTGATCCGGGTTTCCGGGGCATCCTGGAGCGCCGATCCACTTTCAGCATTTCTAACCGCTATTAGCTGTTGCTACAACGTTAGGGTTTATATATTCTCTTGCCATATCCGATATTTAGGTATTGCACTTTCAAACCAGACGTTTGGTATACAGGTACGGCAATTCAATTTGCCATTTTTTTGCCTGTCTGGCAACGATATTCCTGGAGCAGATTTGAGGCATTTAAATTTCAAGTTCGCCTTGACCACGTCGATCGCGTTTACGAGTGCTCAACTCGCCTGTGCGCATGAAAATTCCGGCGAGCTTAGCTATTTCGAGGAATTCCCGGTGGTGTTAAGCGCGTCCCGGCTGTCGCAGCCTTTGTCCGAGTCGCCAAGCGCGGTGACGGTAATCGATCATGACATGATAGTGGCGTCCGGATTTCGCAGCATTCCAGACTTGTTCAAACTGGTCCCCGGCATGTATGTCAGCTACTACAGCAAGGGCGGCCAGGCCATCGTTTCCTATCACGGTACCTCGGACCAGTTCGCGCGCCGCATGCAGGTATTGATCGACGGCCGCAGTGTCTACCTCGCGCCGTTCAGTGATGTCGACTGGGAATCACTGCCCATCGGCATCGAAGACATAGAGCGCATCGAAGTGGTGCGCGGCCCGTCGGCGGCAGCATATGGGGCCAATTCGCTGCAAGGCGTGATCAGCATCTATACCCACGATGCTTCCGCCCTGTCGGGTGCAAGTATTTCGGCAACCAGGGGCAACACGGGAATTTCCGACGCGTCCGTTCGCGCAGGACATCGCAGCGACAAGGTGGACTACCGGTTCACTGCTGCGTATCGCACCGACAACGGCTATGATTCAGTACCGGATGAGATCAACCTGGACAGCTATATAACGCGTCTGATGAATGTCCGCGTCAACTATCGACCAAACTATCTTGACAATGTAGATGCGCAGCTGGGAGTAAGCAACGGGACGCGCGGCGTTGGATTCAGCAATTCCGTTACCGATACGCCCCACGATCAATTTTCCCGGGAAACCTTCCAGCAGCTTACATGGCAGCGGGCGTTGGATAACGGAGATGAATCAAAATTGCGTTACTACCACATACTTCTGAACCACGACGAGTCCACAGTAACCCAGCCCCTCGACATATTTTTTGGCGCCCAGTTCTCACTTTCAGACGCGGTAGTATCCGACCGCAACGAAATAGAGTGGCAGTTTACCCATCATCTTCATGATAGCCATCGTATCGTCTGGGGCGCCGCGTACCGATCAGATTTTGTAGAGTCTGCAAGCTTTTTTATGGCGCCGGTTCGTCAAAGAGAATCGCGACTATTCGTGCACGACGAATGGCACCTGGAGCCCTCGTGGATCGTGAACAGTGGCTTGATGCTGGAAAACAACGGCCTTGGTGAAACAGACAGCTCTCCGCAGATTGCGCTGAATTATCACGTAACTCCTGCTCAAACGGTGCGTGCCAGTCTGTCGCGAGCCTATCGAAACCCGGCGCTATTCGAGGACAAGGGTGACAGACACTATCAATTTGGTCCATATCCCATTTCATTCATAAAGGCAGTTGGCGGTCTAAAGCCGGAACAGGTTCTGTCTCGCGAGCTTGGTTACATTGGGACAATCAACGATTTGCCGTTGACTGTTGATGTCCGATTATTCCATGACCAATACACCAATCTCATTGTTCCGGATACCAATTACACACCGATTTCCTTTACTAATTCCCCATCATCGATGGGACAGAGCGGTGCTGAGACGAGTATTGGATATCAACCCGCGGCGAACTCCAAGTTGATTTTCAACTACTCGCGGAATCGCATCAGCACCACGATGACCAGCTTCCTGCACAATATGCCTGAAGAACAGTTCAGTCTGTTCTACACACAGAAATTTGCCGAGTTTGAAGTCAGTCTCAGCTACTACAATCAAAGTGCGTCATTGCCGGCCGACCGCCCCCAGAATGATTGGCAAGCGCAACACCAGCGAACCGATGTGCGTGTTGCAAGAACATTCAAGTGTTCGGACAATATCTCCGGCGATGTTTCATTGACTGTCCAGAACCTGTTCGATACGGACTATACCGAGTACATCCACACCAACATCTTCAAACGCTACGCCTATGTCAAAGCTTCGGTCAATTTTTGATCCGGATTATCCTTGATGAAATCACGCCTGAGACTGGCCTGTGCACTGCTAATCGGCCTGATATTGGCCGTCCCGGTGACAGCCTGGTGCGAAAACCTCAGAGTTGTAGTGCTTTTGAGCGATGACTACGCGCCGTATCAATCCTTTGCAAACACGTTTACTAAAAATCTCCCGCCCCAGATAATCGCTTCAGTACTGAATCATCCGGAGCAACTCGGTCCGGACATGCCGCAGGGGGATCTGATCGTGGCGGTTGGTACATCCGCTGTAGCCGCGGCCATTGAACGGAACGAAGCGCCTGTTCTGTCGGTGATGCTGCCGAAGTCAGGTTTTGAAAATCTGCTAGGGAAGGCCATAACAAACGTTAGCAAGGACAACGTATCAGCGATCTATCTTGACCAACCATGGACCAGACAGATCGATTTCTGGCGTGCGGCGCTACCCGACCGACCCCGTATTGGACTGTTACATACTTCAAACAGTTGGATAGACTTTTCCAAACTGCAGCACGAGATAGCGCAACGCAACGGAATGCTGGTCGCGCGTCCGGTTCATACCTCTGACGATCTGTTCACCACACTCGAGAACATCATGTCGATCAGCGATGTGCTGATCGCGATTCCAGATAACAATATATACAGCAGCAGCAACATCAGAAATATATTGCTGAGCAGTTACCGACGCGGCATACCGCTGGTCGGAATTTCACAGGCCTATGTGAATGCCGGCGCATTGTGCGCAATCTTCTCTACGCCAGAACAATTGGCCAATCAGGCCAGAGAAGCCGTTGTTTCTTATGCCCGTTCCAGGAAACTGCCTGAACCGCGATTCCCCGATTCCTATACCATTTCCGTGAACCGGCAAGTCGCCCGGTCCATGAACCTAGATGTTCCCTCCGAGGAGGCCATACGCGACCATATGGAAAAAGCCGAGCGGGTTCGCCGTTGAAGAAGCTGAGCATCAGACAATATGTTCAACTTCTAACACTCACTCCACTGCTGATCATGGCGACCGGACTGGGAACCTATTTCCTGTTAAGTCGATTTGCAGATATGGATGAGAACCTTCAGGATCGGGGCAATCTCATTGCCCGTCAGCTCGCATCGAGCAGCGAATACGGGGTGTTTTCGCACAATCGCGACTTCTTGCAAAACATTGTGCAGGGGGTACTCGAACAACCCGACGTACGCGGCGTGATGATTTTCGATTCCACCGGAACCAATCTCATTGAAGCCGGCTCATTTTCCAGTGAGCACGAGGATGAGATTAGTCGCACCAATCTGTCCTTTTTGAGCAAAGAAACCGTGTCGCAGTGACGAAAGCCAGCGAAGTCGAGGCTATGGTCAACCTCCAGCATCCTTCACACAGCCATGGCGACAACCTCTGGATATACCAGCCAATCTATCCGGAACAAGTTCCCCTGGATGAACACGACGTCACACCTGTCTCATATCAAATTGGCGCGGTCATTCTGGAGATGAGTTGGGTCAGAACCGCGAATATGAAGGCGCGCATGGCGTGGATAACAATAGGTTCGTCAGCGGCTTTTCTGATGACCACCTATCTTCTTGTATATCTGGCGAGCCGCAACATAATATTTCCCATTCGCAGACTAAGCCACACGGTACGCTCGATAGGTGGCGGACAGCTTGAGACTCGTGCAGATACCGCATTGCATATCGCCGAACTGGAAACACTGGCAGGCGGAATCAACGATATGGCAGCCAAGTTGCGGGAAGAAAACGCCATTCTTCACCGGCGTATGGAGGACGCGGTGCGCATCGCGGCAGTTGCGTTCGAGTCACACGAAGGGATGCTGATCGCCGATCCGGCAAACGTGATCATCAAGGTCAACGACGCGTTCACCCGGATCTCCGGTTATACAGAGGCTGAGGTAGTCGGTAACACACCCGGTATGCTCTCATCAGGGCATCACGACGCCAGCTTTTATAGCGCGATGTGGGAAACGATCAACAGCACCGGCTTATGGCAGGGTGAAATCTGGAACCGCCGCAAGTCGGGCGAAGTTTATCCGGCGTGGGTCAACATCACGGCCATAGAACGAGAAGGGGACGAAATCGCCTACTACGTCGGCACCTATACCGACATTACGACACGCAAGGCTGCAGAAAACGAGATCAAGCAACTCGCGTTCAATGACGCTTTGACTCTGCTGCCCAACCGTCGCAAACTGATTGATCTGCTGAGCAAGGCGATGGCAATCAGCAGGCGGAGTCACCGCTACGGCGCATTGATGTTCATCGATCTGGACAACTTCAAACCGTTAAATGATCAATATGGTCACGAATCTGGTGATTCGCTGCTGATAGAAGTTGCCAATCGCCTGACAATGTCTGTCCGCGAAGTAGACACGGTGGCACGCTTTGGCGGTGATGAATTTGTCGTGATGTTGACCGAATTAGACGAGGACATCGCGGCATCCAAGACTCAGGCTGGCATTGTTGCTGAAAAGTTATTCCAATTCTAAGTCATTGGTGTAATAATACTCCTCCATCAACCCAGATGGAGAAAGTCATGTCACGTCCGGCCAGTGGAGATAACGAAGTATTGATGCGAGCCCGCGAGGCGATAGCGACAGCCCAAACAGTGGAGCAGTTGCGCCAAGCACAGGCAGTACTTTTGCCGCTGGACTACTCTATGAGTTTGGCTGACACTGCCCAAGTGATTGGCGTGTCCCCAAGCTGGGTATGCCAATTGCGGTGTCGCTTCATGCGAGGGCAAGTAGCGGGCGCGCCCGATGCGCCAATGCCTGGCGGACGCAAGCGACAGAACATGAGTTTGGAAGAAGAGCGTAAGTTTTTGGCCCCGTTTTTTGAGCGAGCAGCCACCGGTGGTGTACTCGTAGTCGGCCAAATCAAAGCGGCGCTGGACAAGAGATTGGGACGTGAGGTGGCGCTTGCCTCAGCATACAACTTGTTGCACCGCCACGGCTGGAGAAAGCTCGCACCCGACAAGCGCCATCCTCAAAGTGACCCGGTGGCTCAGCAAGAGTGGAAAAAAAACTCCCCGAAACGCTTGCCGCTATCCGCCAAGACTGGGCGCAAGGCAAAGACATCAAGCTGATGTTCCAGGACGAGGCGCGCTTTGGGCGCATCTCGGATGTGCGCCGGTGCTGGGCTCCCAAGCCACTACGCCCGGTCTGCCAAGGCATGCTCACTCACGAATACACTTACGCCTATGGCGCGGTGGATGCCATTACTGGCGAGTATGACAGCCTGATCCTGCCGCACGTCAACACCGAGTGCATGCAGTTGTTTCTTGATGAAGTTTCGGTACGCCATCCCGATGAGCGCATCGTGATGGTAATTGATGGTGCGGGCTGGCACCGAAGTGATGCGCTCAAGTCACCAGAAAACATCTACCTTCTGAAACTTCCTCCCTACGCTCCAGAACTCAATCCGATCGAACATGTCTGGGATGAGCTACGTGAGAAGTTCTTTCATAACCGGGTTTTTAACAGTCTTGATGCGTTGGAAGATCATCTGACCTTGGCACTGAAAACGTTCGAAGAAAACCCCGTCACCGTGCGCTCCATCGTTTCCTGGCCATGGATCATGGCCGCACTTTTAGTGTGAGTTATGAATTAGAAATGGAATGAGACATGTCGCTTGAACTGGTTTGCCCGGCGGGCAGTATGCCGGCACTAAAAGCAGCCGTGGACAATGGCGCAGATTGCGTTTACATCGGGT
>JBARHR010000003.1:0-1813 GCA_049799335.1 Gallionella sp.
TCAGCCCGAGATAGATCACATCAAAGCGCTCGGACGGCATTCCTAGAATGCGCTCACAGTAGATTTTGGTAGCTTTCGAAACGCACACAATCGTGCGCGAAACTTTGAGGCCTTTGGTAATCCACGCTTGAAGCAGCTTTCCGGTAAAGCCCACCGGATTCACCGGGAACTCACCCCTGGCACTCCGAACGGCCAACAAATCATGGCAGGTAACCAAATGGGGACGCGACGCAACTTCTTTTACATACATCGAATTGGAATGATCACATATATGCACCACTTCTGCCCATGCTGCAGCGCGCTGCAATTCAGCGGGGAAAAGCAGGAATTTGTCGATGTAACCGATCCATTTCTGCAATTTTCCGGGCCACGAATATTTCCCTAACCTGACGGAGGGGCGGATGACTCTGACGGCATGACCAACTTGCGACAGCTCGTGCTCCAGAATGTCGGCGAAACGTTGCATACTTTCCTGCCTGTCCGGTACATAATTCCCAACCAACAAGATCTTCATATGTACATTAAATTCGTGCCAACACCTAGTTTGGCTGCCGCTATACAATTAATCATCATTTCCAGTCTTTCTACGTCGTTCATATCGGACTAGCCCAGTATCTACGTTGCACGGCAAGGGTTGGCACCGACAAATCTGACCTGTGTTGAAACGTGGAATCGATCTGATAATCCCTGTGCTGCTGTAACACGTTCCGATCAAGAAAATCGCGCATGTGTGACGCCCAAACTCCGACGCACTCCATGCGATCAACTTAATCGATTGACGGTGTTTAGTCTCAACGACGCAATCCCCAGGCCCAACAGAAGATAACCCAAAGCATTAATCGTTAGCTGGCCATTTATCTGCCACATGAACAACGCAACGGGCAATGTTACCCACAACAATAAAGGCATCGAGCTAGCGGACATTCTCGACGCCCGGAAGGATTTCTTCAATCCAAACACCGCTATTGCCAGTTTCAAGGCGATAAATGCCAGCCCCAAGACGCCTCCCTCCATTAATATCCGCGTAGAGTCAACCTCGCCCAACTGAAACTCTTCCCCCGAAAGTCTGCCCGCGTAATTTGTACCCGCACCCAGTCCATATCCAAGAAAAGGCAAGTTATCCAGCGTCACTTCTCCAAGAATGGTCGTACTGACCCGATCAGCAAAATTCTCTGATATGTTCGCAGTGTCGATACGCTCACGTGTTGCATCGACCGCAGTAGACAGTAGGTACGGCAATACCGACAGCAAAACGATGGTGCCAAATATCAGGAATTTATTGCTCTTCTTATTCTGCTTCTTAACATAAAGAAAATCGAATACGATAAAGCAAACGAATTGAATAATGGCAGTTGCCAAGGCGGTTCTCGAGCCGGAAAGCATCACCGCAACAAAATACGAAGCAATGATGACTATGGACAATTTCTTTACCGTCGTTAATTTACTTGCAGAACTAATCGTCGCGAGAACAATTGGACCCAGCAGCCCCAGGTAAATACTCTGGCCGGCCGTGAAGGTAAATGTACCTGTGGTTCGCACAATATCCCCGGCAACGCGAAATATACTTGCTACGTCGCCATCAAGTTGCTTATTGATAAACGCTCCAGGCGGGGAAAAAAACTGCACGACAACTAGCGGTGCGATCACCAAAAGCGTTTTCAGCAAGACCTTGGCAATGAAGCCGAAATCGGTCTCGGTCATTGAGACGGCTGCCGCATAGGCGAACCACAAATAGAGCAGCCAAAAGCGAAGTCCTATAGCGTATAGAAGAATAGACCCCTGATTAACTAATAGTTGAATCAAACCCCAAATC
>JBARHR010000004.1:0-3985 GCA_049799335.1 Gallionella sp.
TGGGAATTAGTTACCTGTTCAACTAGAAAGTGACGGCTGGTTTTTCGCACGAGTATACTGATTTTCCGAATCCGGCAAGGATGAGTCATGACAAAGCAACAATCATCGGCAATCCATAGCCTGCATATGCTCATAAGCCTGCTTGTAGTCCTGCCGGCCTTTGCCATGGCGTGGGAAATGGAAGGTACAAAGACGCTCACCGCCAACACCATTGACAATCAACACATCACGCTGGGCGCGGTTCGGTTTGAGCAGCGCGATGACCGAAAAGTGTCCTTTGTCATCACGATGGATCGGACGCATTTTTCGGACTACTTCCTTTCCATGAAAGAGTTCAAGTGCATCGAGGGGCCGTCAGAACTTTTCTGCTATGTGCCGTACCCTTACCCGCAGCCCGGCACCGTTACCGCCAAAGACATGGCCTGGCTGGAACACAGCTTGCTTTTTCTGTACAAACTACCGAAGGAATTCGGTGCCAAGCTTTGGAATGGGCTGTATTTTCGTCTGGAGCGGACTGAGCATGGCCTGTTGGGAACACCACAAGCGGTCGACCTTAACCTCATCAGTGCGCCTCCGGACAATACAGCAGTGCCCCCGTTCACGCCCGGGCTGCGGGACGACATCGCGCCTGGGGCGCGTTGGATAAAGTCACTGACCATCGAATAACGCTGCAGCCGAGTGAAAAAGCGACAATCATTGTCAGTCACATTTGGAATCAATACGCTGCCATCTCGTAACAGCGTCGTATTCTGCCAAAGTATTGCCGTATGGCAGGGTTGAGGCGGCGCTACCTACCGGTGTTGGCGTTATTGAATTGAGTGTTCAGGAGTTATCTGGCCTCTATTTCGCACGTTCTTCCAGCGTGCGCGAGTCGATGTAGGCCTTGATGGCCCATACGGCTTCTTGAGTAAATACGGTTCCATAGGCCGGCATCGTGAAGCGGCCCTCGCCGTTCTTTTTGCCATTGAGAGTAATTTCCTTGAAGTAGTGGTCTGTGTCTTTCATGCAAGAAGATTGCTTGACTTTCGATGCCATGTCCAGACAGTCGCTGTCGAGCTTCAAAAGATCAGGGGCAACGCCACCAGACTCTGCGTTCAGTCCATGACACCCGGCACAATTGTGTTTGTATCCAACCGCGCCGACAGAAATCGCCTTGTCGTCGCCGCGATAGGGATTTGGCTCAATCCATTCAGTACCAAGCGGGGTGAGAGTCGACGTATCGACTGGATGAGGCGTAACGTCGCCGTGTGCCAGCGCCTCTATGGTCATCGATCCCAGAATCAAGCCGACCATCAGGCACTGCAGTTGCATAAATTTCTTCATTCTAAAATCCTCCGGTTTCGATAACAATATAATTGCTCGGTTCGTATTTTCCCAAGCGGGGTTGCGGGCAGCGATCCAGTCAGATCAAGTATCGCGAACTGATGCTACCCGCTATCACATGCGGTGCCTGACTAGTGGTGCCATGCGACGATTTCCAAAAGCATACCAACTTTTGGTCCGTCAAAAGTAAAACAGCGGTGATGCTCATTATGTGCTCTAGTGTTTTGGCCGCTTGCTTCGCGCAGGAAGCATACGCTGGAATATTCTGTCTCTATCCACGAACAAATGTTTGAATGCGGCGAAGATATGAATCGCAATAAGTGCGACCAACATGACCGCAATCAGTCCGTGATAACTCTGGAACAAATCGCGAAGCGGCGCGTCTTCCCAACCCCAATTGGGGAGCGCAACGCCGAAGAATTTGACGCCATACTTATTGAACGACGAAGACAAATAGCCAGTTGCCGGCTGCAACACCATGCAAAGATATAGCAGTCGATGGCTCCAGCTTGCCGCCTTGTCCGTCCAGCGCGGCATTCCGGTCGATAGTGGCGGTGCGGAGTGGGTCAAACGCCAGTATATCCGCGCCAATATCAGCACAGCTGTGAGTACACCGAACGATTTATGCAGGTTGAAATAAAATGCCCGATTGGGCGTGCCTTTTGGTATGTCCACCATGTAGTTTCCCAAAAGCAGCATGCCAATAATCAGCAGTGCGATCGACCAGTGCAGCGCAATCGCCGGCAAAGTGTAACGTTCGCTGCCGTCAGGAATATCTACTTCAAGTTTCACGCCTGTCATAACAAAGCTCCAAATCGCAACAAACCCGCCGCAATATTATTTTAATAAAACATATCCCAATCATGGTTGGTTGGCTGGAAGGTCAGTTCTTGCCAAGTGCGTGATCCGGGTTCGCATACTCCGTTTCCTCCAGCAACTGGCGTTCCTCATCTGACAGAAATCGCGTGCGCGTCAAGAAGCGCATGCCCGAACCGCTCTCAAGCGAATCGGTTGCCCCAGTGCCGCTGACTGCATCGATGATCAGTTGAGCGTGTTTCCAGTATTCAAAATGTGTGTGTTCCAGGTAAAAAGGCGTTCCGTTGACGTTGCCCAAGTAGATTTCCGTATTGGTGAAGCGGTCGTCGCCGAATGCACAACACAGCAATGCGTTGTCGTCACCGCTTCCGCCACCCTGAAATAGCAACAGCGGCCCGTGCTTTTCGCGTAAAGATGCCAGTAGTGAAAGTGCGCTATCTGTGGCCATGACGCGCGCCAACAAGGTTATTGTCATGGATTCCTTAATATAGATCGCGCTGTCAAGCGCAATCACAAATTCAAATTATCAACTATTTGCAAGGATCGGCAAAATGCGGTTTGAAACAATTCTTATGGCTGGCAGCGCTCCAAATGTTTGCGACGAGCCGTAGTGCATTTATGTCACCATTGGATCAAATCATTCCAAACCACGCATTGCACACCTGGAATTGTGAGCAATCATCATGCCAGCTGTTCTTTCTCACTTGGGATTGCGATCCTGCAATGCTGGCTTGATGCGATGTTCATTTGCATTTCGAATTGGCTAATTTGAGTGAGAGGTTACCATTCATTGCCATTGGCCGATTGATGCATATTTTTTGTGGCTATTATGGGCCTGCGCACCAATTTGCATGCTGCTCGCTATAACAACTGTGATTCCACGATCGGGATGATCCGTGTGCGCTTCTTTTCCAGCATCAGTGGCGCGCATTTCTTGTCGCTTGCATAGATGACTACGCAATCCATGCATTGAAAACATTCATCATACTGGATACCTCCATCCGGCTTGATTGCCTGGTAGGCGCACTGACGACTGCAGCTTTGACAGGGCTTTCCGCACTCGATTCTGCGCGGTATCCAGTCCAGCATTCGAATGCGCCCCAATGCGGCAAGGCCGGCTCCGAAAGGACACAAATAGCGACAGAAGAATTTGTACACAAGCATGTTGGCTACGAGCAAGGCGGCCGCGTATCCGACAAACGGCCACGAGCGCATGAAGGTGAGCGTGATCGCTGTCTTGAACGGTTCGACTTCGACGATCATGTCTGTAACGCGGGACGAAAATAGCGCGCTCAACAGGATTACTGCAAGCACGACGTATTTGAGCAATTTCAGCCGGCTATCAGTCTTGGCCTTGATACGGATTTGGGGGATTTTGAGTCGTTGGCCGATTTTGGCGATAAATTCCTGTAGCGCCCCAAACGGACACAACCAGCCGCAATAGGTTCCTCGGCCCCACAATACCAGCGAAACGGCGACAAAAACCAACAAGATCATGGTTATCGGGTCGTATAAAAAGTAGCCCAGGCTGCGGAAAGAAACCAGTGCCTGCAACAGTCCGGTAAGGTTGACTATGGATAGTTGGCCTTGCGCATACCAGCCAATGAAGAACAATGTGAATAGAAGATAAATATTTCTGAATGCAGCAAAACGATATTCTCGCGACACCAATTGTTTTTGGAACGCCAACGCAAATGACAAGATCGCGAGGCCCAATGAAAGAACGAATATTTCGCCCCGCTTGTTATGCCACATGCCGATCCATGACTTGTTGTCGCTTTCCGGCACCGTATAAAAGCGTGCCGGAAGTTCAAATTTGACGGTTAAATTTCTAGTGATCTTCTCT
>JBARHR010000005.1:0-11079 GCA_049799335.1 Gallionella sp.
GCGTACACACTGTTCATGTAACGCCGGATATGAAATTCTCCCGCTTGCACATCTACCGAAGCATCGCGCCGTGCGTCACAAAGTTGACGCAGCATCTCGTTCAGCAGATTAAGCTGCGGCATAGGCACGCCTTGCCTGTGCAGAAAGTAACGAAGCAGATTCTTCGCGCGTGAATGCGACAGCTGGCGCAATGACGCGAGCCGCAACGAATCGCGTTCCATTGCTCCCTCACCGTCCAATTGCGCCAACTCGTCCAGCAGTTGACTGGCCTCCGCGAAATGCTGAGCTCCGCGTGTCAAAGTTTCGCGATATGCAGGAAACTTCTTTTCAAGTACCGGCAATACGCGGTGTCGCAAATAATTGCGGGGGAAATAATCGTCGGCATTGCTCTCATCGTTTATCCATTCCAAGCCCTGTTCAACCGCATAACTCAGGATTTCGCTTCTCGACTGATGCAATAACGGTCTGATATACACGGGTCCCGTGCCGTGTCTAGTCAACACCGGCATCGATGCAGCACCTCGCACGCCGGACCCGCGAAGTAATTGCAACAGCATGGTTTCAGCCTGATCGTCCGCATGATGCGCCAGCGCCACGAAATCGCATCGATGCGCCGAGAACGCCTGATGTCGCAATTTGCGCGCCGCCGCCTCTACGCCGTGTTCAAGTAGCGGCGCAATTTCTACGTGTCGAAGATGAAACGGAATGCGATATTGATTGCAAATATCCGAACAGAAATCTGCCCAGGCATTTGCGTTCGGACTAATGCCGTGATGAACGTGAAGTGCCGAAAGCTGCCAGGAAAAACGTCCGGCAAGTTGCCATAGCAGGTGCAGCAGCACTACCGAATCCAAGCCGCCGCTAAAACCGACCAGGATCGAACTACCAGCGGGAAGCAGCGGCTGAACGGATGCAGCGATACGGTCAGAAAGTTTGCTAGTGGATACCACAATCAGATATACGCAGCATTATCCGGTACAAAACCGAAATCTCTGGTGTATACCTGATCACTGCAACTCGATTTCCTTGTATTTCCCATAGCTCATCAGTCGATGAAAGCGACTTTTCAGCAGGTCGTCCGTCGATTTCTTTTGAGTTGATTTGAGCGCATCCTGCAGCGCCTTCTTGACATTCAGCATGGTCACAGCGTAGTCGCGATGTGCCCCACCCGCAGGTTCACTTATTATTTTATCAACCAGACCGAGCGCCTTCAGGCGCGTTGCAGTAATACCCAATGTTTCCGCAGCATCAGCCGCCCTTTCCGCACTCTTCCACAATATCGAAGCACAACCCTCGGGCGATATCACCGAGTACGTGCTGTATTGAAGCATCAGCAGGCAGTCTCCCACCGCGATCGCTAGAGCGCCACCAGACCCCCCTTCACCGACCACTGTACAGATAACCGGCACCCGCAACTCGGCCATCTCATATAGATTGCGCCCGATCGCTTCAGACTGTCCGCGTTCTTCCGCACCGACCCCAGGATACGCACCGGGCGTATCGATGAATGTCATGATGGGTATGCCAAATTTTTCGGCCAAACGCATCAACCGCATTGCCTTGCGATAACCTTCCGGACGCGGCATCCCAAAATTCCGGGAGATTTTTTCCTTGGTATCACGGCCCTTCTGGTGACCGATCACCATCACGCTTTGACCATTGAAACGGGCCAAACCGCCGACAATCGCCTTATCATCCGCAGATGACCTGTCGCCGTGCAGCTCTTCAAAATCCGTGAACAGATGTTCGATGTAGTCCTGCGTGTACGGACGCTGCGGATGGCGCGATACCTGTGAAATTTGCCAGGGAGTAAGTTTTGAATAAACATCCTTGATAAGTGCTTCACTTTTCCGGGATAGCTGGGAGATTTCATCCGCGATATCCAGCGTCGAATCATCCTGTACAACGCGCAACTGTTCGATCTTGTCGTCCAGCTCCGCAATTGAACTTTCAAAATCCAGAAATGTTATTTTCATGTCTTATTTCCCTGCTGATAACCATAGCCACTATGCAATCCGGCAAGCAGCATTATTTGTCAATTTGGCGGCGACCAAATGCGCAGCGATAATACAACATTACAAACCAAAAAACCGCTTCACCGTTTCCAGCATTTCAATTCGCTGCGGGTAAATCACCTTTTGCACCCCGTCTCCGCCAAACTTTTGCAGCGCGCGATTCAATTGCTCGCGACGCTCCACTAGAATTTGCGCGACTTCGTCGGCGATCGCCGGGCGCGCTGTCATGATTTCTTCAAAGGCTTCCTTGTCCAGTCGATAGCATTCGACGTCGCTGCTTGCGATCACCGACGCCACCCTGGGCGCGCCGGTCATCAAACTCATTTCGCCGAAAAAGTCGCCCTTGTGCAGCACATTAACAACGTTCTTTTCGCCATAGTCATTCTCCAGGCAGACTTCAGTTTCCCCATTGATAATGATGAACAGCCAGTGCTGCGCCTCAGATCCCTGCTTGGTAATAATGCTGCCTTTCGCAAAGGGCTTGTACTTCAAACGTTCAGCAAGGTTGCGCAATTCATCGTCGCTCAGCTTGGCAAACAACACAATGCGCCGCAATGCCTTGAAACGCAGCATCATCTCTCGCTGATGCAACGCTTCGTCATGCTTGCCGCCTTCCTTGGTGTAGTGAACGCTTTGCTCGGCAACAGCAAGTTTGATGTCGGCGCGCTTCAACGCCGCATAAATGTGCAAACGAACCGCGGCGTCGGTCGGGTCATCCTCGGCAAGGTCGGTCAGCCAATAGCGCAGTGCAAAGTACGCATAACCCTTGTCAATCTCCATCAGCACGCAATTGGGCGCGGGAAGCTTGGCGACATTCTTGATATCCGCCTGCAAAATCGTGCTTTCGATCGTGTTGACAACCTTGGAAGGCATCACCTCCAAATCAACGCCAAACCATACCCAGCGACGCCACTGCACCGGTTGATCGGCGCGGCGTCCCAGCACCACAAATTTACTTTTCATCAACTGGCTGTTTGGAAACACCACGGTTTCCCAGTTGCGCGTTTCCACCAGAGTCGAACGCCAGCGTATGTCCACCACTTTTCCGGCAATATCGTCGACCTTGATCCAGTCGCCTATCTGGACGGAATTATCCAGTTGCAAGGCCACACCGCCCAAAATGTTGCCTAATGTGTCCTGCATCGCAAACGCGACAACCGCGGTGATCATTGCCGAAGTCGCCACGATACTGCCCAGATCGAGCCCCGCCAGACGCAGTCGAACCAGGCCCCAGATGATATACGCAAGAATCACCGAAATATCCTCCGCGATCCTTGGCGGAGTCAGACGAATTCTTGGCAATACTATGCGGAAAATTACCAATCCCCACAGTCGAATCAGGGCGATGCCCGCGCCAATGACAAACGCCTCGTGCAACAACTCGGCGGAAGAAGTCAGTTGAAAGGCGTGGAACATTCCGCTGACAAACAATCCTGCCATGCAGACGAAGAAAAAGCTGAGTGTGTTGATTACACTGCGCCGTTCATCCTTTATGAAATGGAACAGCAGTAGCGCCAGACTCAACGCAACCTCGAGCACCAGCAGCGACTCTTCCCTCCAGAAAAACTGTATGGCGGTATCCCAGAATGACAAAACCTGCCCCTTATCGTATTTGTAGTTTCATTCTACACTGGCGAATATACAGCCAGTCGTTTGGTTCTCCGCCAGAAAGCCCACGAATCGCTGCGCTGCAATACAAATTTCCTGATGTCTTCTGCACTCGGCACGTCCAGTTGCAATTGGTCTATCGTCCCGTTGCGCAACGCCCTGCATAGCGGCTGCGCGCAGGCAACCTCAACAGCCCTCAACGCGGTACGCCATGCAGCCAGATCGCCGTGTTGCAAAGCCGTGCGTAAGTCGCTCCACACCAGCAATTGACGTGAGTGCTGCGGGTCGAATTTCCAAGTGGCCGGGACCGCCGTGTACGAAATACCTGCTACGGATGCGAGCATCTCGAGCAGCGCATCATCGGACGAAATCAGGTCGTAGTTCCGGTCGAACTTCGGGACTTCGTCGCCGCCGCCCCATAGCCATACGCTATTGACTGCCAATTCACCACGCGCTTCGCGCAATTCGTTTAGCGGATGCGCGAACAATAGCATCTGGATTTCGTTGAACAGCTGGTTCCAGCGAGTCGCATCCGCGCCGGTTGCCAATGCGCCGCCTACGTTTCCGCCAAGTATGGTGGAGATCGGGTTGGTTCGTATATCCGGCACCACATCGACGCGCAGGTACCAGCGCTGCGGATGTGGCGCGAAGAATTCCAGTCCCTGCCCCGCAAAATATTCGTTCAGACTGGCACAAAATTCCGCAGACTCGGCGGGTGTTATAAAAACGCTGGAAGACAGCATCTGGTCACGCTGCAGGCTCAGATGCAACGGGTCGGCTCGCAACCAGCATCCGCTCGTCAAACCATCGAACACTGCGCTTACCGGTGCTACCGGCGCAACTTCGTCGCAGTTCACGCCAAGCAACCCGAAAAAATGATTCTCCAGAGGAACTGGCTGGCTGACTGTCACCCGAGCTCGCGCGAGCAGCAATTCCAGCGCGGGCAACTGCAGGTCTGCAGACACTTCTGTGGCAATGTTCCCGGGGAGAAACAGGTCGGGTAAGACAAGATGGACGTGATTCATAGCTGGACAGTGTAAGTGAAATCAGCAGTCACGCGTCTGCTTGTCCAACCAGGTGATGATTCCCGACAACGAGCGGAAATCGTCTACTGCACGCGCAGCGACTTGCCCGTGCCGTGCCAGCACCATGCGCGTCAACGCCCGTCCGGGACCGAGTTCGAGGAATACGCGGCAGCCGCGTTCATACAACACATCGAGACAGTCCATCCATTCGATGGTGCGATCCAGTTGCACCGCCAGCTTCTCCACTGCGGTGTCGCGATGCAATACCCATGTCGCATCGACACCTGCGACCACAGTTGATTCAGGCATGCCGAATGAGGAACGATCTAGCACTTCGCGAAATGGCTGTACCGCGGTGCTGAGTAACGGCGTGTGCGACGCCAGTCCGACCTTCAGCCGCGTAACGGCAGCGCCACGGGCAGCGCACGACGCTGTCAGCGCTGCCAGCACTGCGTCCTCGCCGCCGACAACAAATTCGTCTGCGCCGATCGCGATCGATATCCATGCAGCCTTACCGGCGCACAATTGCCTCAGATCGCTGCGACTCAATCCCTGTATCGCAAGCAAACCGCCATGTGCCGTTACCGCGGCGTGATCCATCAGTTCGGCACGCGAGGTGGCGAGCTGCGCCAGCGCGCACGCATCCAATGCGCCAGCACAGGCATAGGCGCCCAGTTCGCCGACGCTGTAACCGCAAAACGCCGCTGGTTTTGGCAGCGATTTCCGCAGCGCGGTCCAAATTGCCAACTGCGTCAGACAAATTAGCGGTTGCGCGATGACATTGCGAAACATCTGCTCTTTTCGCGCCAATACGCCGCGCAAACTGTACCCGAGCACGGACTCCCCCGCCGCGATAATCTCTGCGGCCTGCTGATCGTGCTGAACAATATCCAGCATCGCCGCATGCTGCGCACCCTGACCAGAACAGAATATTGCCAGTGTCACGGCGCTGCGGTTTGCAACTGATGCACGAACCAGGTCGCCGCCAACAGGTCGGCACACCCTCCCGGAGACAGATTTTTCAGCGAACATTGACGATGGAAGGATACCGCGCGATCCATCCATCCGGCCGAAAAAACGCTCCCCTGCTGCAGAAAACGCGTCGCCTGCGTTTGGGTGAAGTTCATCCCGTCTGCACCGCCTCGATACAGTACATTGGTGTCCGGAGTCGATGCGAGCAATACAAACAGGGTATGCAGCAGTGCGCCTTGCGTGTCAACGCCGCGTTGTAGCGCGTTGCGCAGCGCTGGCAACGCCACTTCAAACACCGCAGGAAAGGCGTGCAACGCTTCACCCCGCGCACCGGCTACGCCGTGTTGCGCCGCCATCAGCTGCCCATGCGATGCGCATGCGGAACGCGCGATCGGGACAGCGCGCAGATCGCGACCCCAATTGTTTGTAATAATGTTGCGCAGTATGTTGTCGGCGGGGTATTGGTACCGCGCAGCGGCGCTGCCCGCCGCAGCTGCCAGTATGCCCAGCGTGAAGATCGCGCCGCGGTGCGTATTGATACCTCGTGTCGCGCGCAGCATCGTCTTTTCCGCCTCGATACCCAGTTGCTGCAGCGTCGAAAAACCGGGATCGCTTGCGCCGCTCAACGCGATTGCAACAAAGTAGCCGCGCAACGAAAACAGGCTGTGCGTAAATGTTGCGGCACTCATATCGTGGTGCGCGCCGTTGTCCCTGAAGCTCACCAGGCCGGGCTTGGGATACAGCGCCAATTCCTGATACAGACTGCGCACCGCAAACCGTGCGATGCGGTGCGCACGGTGCCGTTCGACATCTCCTTCGAACAACGGGCGTTGATGACCCAACAAAGTCACGCCAGCGCCTTCAGCAGCGCAGAGCCATCAACCAGCTCTGCACCCCGTAAGCGTTTCACCAGCACGCGCTGCCCGCTGTTCCATCGCGTTGTCGCCAATTCACGCCATGAGACGGCATCGCCGTTGCTGAAAAACACTTCGCCGTCGGCGCGCAAGCCGCTTGAATGTTCCCAGTCAGCCAGCAATGCAATTCCCTGTTGAAGTTGCCCCGACGATCGAGGATGCCAGAGCAGATCGATATCCGATTGTGACGTCAGATACGTCAAGCCACTTAACGCCTGCCATGCGAGCGATCCGTACACGCGTAGCTCAACGCCTATCCTCTTTGCCCCCGCGTCAAGTTCTCGCAGCGCAGCCTGCCATCCCTCGGGCGCATCGGTTACAACATCGGAAAGCAATAACGGCATTGCATTGCGCGCAATGCCCGCCATAGTTACGGTCAGTGGAATCCTGTGCTTGCCTTGCAGTGGCGGCAACGCCAGTCCAACGGCAATTTCATCCGCTCGGCGCGAAGACGTGCCATGCGATTGGCACGCAACCACCAACGGTCGTCCCGCGATCAACCAGGTTGCAAGGTGTTGGCGAATTTCTATGTCGGAGCACTGAGCAATCACCGACTGGATGCGCTCGGACCTTATCCAGAGCAAATCATGGCGATTCACTTCGCGTTTACTCGTGTCGGACGACAACGCGGATCAGTCACCGGCCAACACACGCTGCACTACCGTTTCTGCCAACAGACGACCACCACGTTCCAGACCGTTTTTGCGGCGCCGATCACTTACATCGATGTGATCAAGCGCGTGCTTCAAATGCACCGCCAGGTCGCCGCCCCACAATGCATCCAGGCCGCCCATGCGCAGATAGTTATTTGCTCCGGGAGCGAATACCGGCGACGACAGACTGAGTTCAGTCAATTTTTCGACGCTAATGCGCGTCACCCGCGCCATCGCGTCCAATCCCATCACACGGATCTCGGCATCGGGTAGCGCCGCGCAATAGTCCGCCATCATGCCGTTTGCCAGAAAACCGCCGGAAAGTGCCTGTTCATAGACCAGACTGATGACCGGATGGCCGCGCCGCCGCGCCATCTCCACGCACTTCGCCAGGTGCGCCATGTAGCCATTCAGACCGAGCAGTTCATCGCGATGGCGCAACCGTTGACCGCAGGTATCAACCAGAAACACGATCGGCTGCTGCGGATGATCGCGCAACACCGCGAGAACTGCGGCAGCCATGGCAAGCGCCAGTTCCACACCAACCTCGGCGTGATTGGTGGTTCCTATCACTGCAATCGCATACCTGCCACACCGCCCGCTGCCCAGCAACAGATCACCTTCCTGCCCGACATCGTGGCCTTCGGGAAACAGCTGGTCAACGGCGCGGCGCCACTCCATCTCAGTTGGCTCCTGTCGATTGGATTGACCTGCGTCCCTGTGCGGCTTCGACGAACTCGTCATTTTCCAGCATCGCAATCGCATCCGGATCAGGCCAACCCATCCGCTTCCAGATGTCGCGACCATCCTGACATGCACCAAAGCGTGTGACGCGTGCCTCCAGCAACTGATGTTCCTGCAGCAAAGCCTGCAGCGACCAGTCGTCGCCGTCGCCTATGCGTGCCACGATCGCGCGGCGAAACGCGGCGAAGCTGTCCTCAACAATGCAGTCGCATTCGCCGAGCAGATAGCGGTGTTTTCCGCCCACCGTGCGCCACACCAGCGCGCGGTCGCGCGAATCGTACTCTTCGACTCCGCGCGCGGTCTCGATTACTTCCGGTCCGGAGAGTCCGAGTCGGCCTTCCTCACTCATGATGATCGCGCTGGCGCACCGCGCGGCGATGCCCATTCCACCGAAACAGCCGTATTGTCCACCGATGACAACAATCACAGTCACGCCGGCTGCGCGCGTCGCCAAAATTGCGCGCATCACTTCGGACACTGCAATCAAGCCGGCGTTGGCCTCCTGCAATCGCACCCCGCCTGTTTCAAGCAGCAGCAGTACTGCTGCAGGCCGATCGCTGGCAGCGCGTTCCAGCAGGCCAACCATTTTAGCGCCATGCACTTCGCCCACTGCCCCGCCTATGAAGCCACCTTCCTGCGCGGCAACGAGAACATGCTTACCGTCCATCACACCCCGGCCCACAATCACGCCGTCGTCGAAAGCAGCTGGCTGTTCCAGCTCAGCCAGATGCGGACTGGTCACTCTGTCAGATGGCGGCAGCCATTCGTTGAAGCTGCCCGCATCAAGCAGTCCGGCGATGCGCGCACGTGCGTTGCTCTCGTAGTAGCTTCGGTTCATGATTTATTCGCGCCCCTGTAGGTTTCCAGTGCCTGATCCAGCCTCAGACTCACGATGGCGGGCGTCGCGCCGGCATCGTTAATCGAAATGCGCATGTCCCCCAGCCGGTGCCGGGCGAAAAAATCTGCAATCACCGCCTGCCAGATCGTGCCAAACCCGCGTGCCGAGGTGGCAATTGAAATATCGCACGCCCCGCCGATCTCGGCCGGCTCTACCAGCACTTCCAGATTCCCCGAGCCGAGCACGCCGACAATTGCGCTTGTACCTCGGGACGGATTTCCGCCTTCGAAGCGATAGTGAAGATTTTCGACAGCCATGTTGTCAGCTCCTTACCAGTTCCTGAAGCGAGCCGGCGGCAGATAGAGTCCACCGGATGCGCGCACCAGATCCTTGATCGAGCGCGCGGCAAGCAGATCGCGCGTCGCATCCCGCTTGTCGATACCGATATCCTCGGCACGCTGAATCACGCCCCGGTCGCGCAGGTTTTCGACAATGCTCAGATCCCTTCCACGTCCTATCTCGGTATAGCCAGCGACACCGCGTATTGCCTGCTCGCGCTCTTCGTCATCAGCACACAACAGCAGATTGGCAATGCCATCTTCGCTAAGGATATGCGTCACATCATCGCCATAGATCATCACCGGCGGCAGCGGCATGTTGGCCGATTCGGCCAGTTTCCAGGCATCCAGCGTCTCAACAAACGCGGGTTGCATATGTTCGCGGAACGTCTCTACCATTTGCACTACCAGTTTGCGCCCACGCGGCATCCCCGGATGCTGGCGGCGCCTCTGCTCACCGGCCCGCAACCACGCCGGGCTGGCATGACGCCGACCGGCTGCATCCGCGCCCATATTGGACGCCCCGCCGAAACCCGAAATGCGATCCAGCGTCGCAGTCGAGCTGTTTCCGGCAAGGTCAATCTGCAGCGTGGAGCCGATGAACATGTCGCATGCATAGTGACCGGCCGCCTGACAAAATGCGCGATTGGAACGCATGGTGCCATCCGGCCCGGTGAAAAACACATCGGGACGCGCGGCAATGTAATTCTCCATACCGAGTTCGGACCCGAACGAATGGATCGATTTAACAAAGCCGGCTTCGATGGCGGGAATCATCGCCGGATGGGGGTTCAGCGCCCAATGGCTGCAGATTTTGCCTTTCAGCCCGAGGCTTTGCGCATAGGTGGGCAACAGCAGTTCGATGGCCGCAGTATCGAAGCCGATACCGTGGTTTAGCCGCTGCACGCCGTACTCCGCGTAGATACCCTTGATCGCCATCATCGCCATCAGCACCTGGATTTCCGAGATCTGTGCCGGATCACGGGTAAACAACGGTTCGATGTAGTGCGGGCGCGGACTGGCAATCACGAAATTAACCCAGTCACCGGGAATATCCACGCGCGGCACCTTGTCCACCAACTCGTTGACCTGTGCGATCACGATGCCGCACTTGAACGCGGTGGCCTCGACGATCGCCGGTGTATCTTCGGTGTTCGGGCCGGTATACAAGTTGCCCTGTGCGTCCGCAGACTGTGCCGCCACCAGTGCAACATGTGGCGTCAGATCGACGAAATAGCGGCTGAACAATTCCAGATACGTGTGAATTGCGCCGATGCGTATCTGCCCCTTGCCGACCATGCGCGCCAACCTGGCGGCCTGTGGCCCGGAGAACGAAAAATCGACTTGCTCCGCAATGCCGAGCTCGTAAAGGTCAAGATGCTCGGGCAGTGCCAGCACCGATTGCAGCATATGCAGTCTGTTCACCTTCGCTGGATCAACACGGGTCAGCGCCTGCGCCAGGAAATCCGCCTGTTTCTGATTATTACCCTCCAGGCATACCCGGTCTTGCGGTTGGATCACGGCTTCCAGCAGTTGGACTATTTGTCCTGCAGGCACAACCTTCCCGACGCCCGCTGCCGGTGCCGCGTTCGCCAGTTTGCGATCACGCCGTCTGCGCTCCGTATCCCAAATCTTTTCGGTTTCGCCTGGCATGCTGTTGTGCGATGAACGTCCTGTGCCCTGAAGTTATGATCGAAATTGATTGACTACAAATGCGATGCTGAGCCAATTCTGCATTTCAAACGGTAAATATCGTCGACCCGGTCGTCTTGCGCGCTTCGAGATCGCGGTGCGCTTGTGCCGCTTCTTTCAGTGGATACGTCTGGTTGACATGAATCTTCACCTTGCCCGACCCAACCATCCCGAACAGATCCGCAGAATTTTCTTCCAGCTGTGGTCTGGTGGCGACGAAAGTGCCCAGCGTTGGACGGGTGACAAGCAGCGAGCCTTTCTGTGACAACAACCCCAAATC
>JBARHR010000006.1:0-19064 GCA_049799335.1 Gallionella sp.
GGGTGATACACGGCACGAGGTCGGAAGTGCACTTGGATATCTGCTCTCGATTACCGACAAGCCGTACTCAAGACTGCGCGAACTAGCCCAGCTTTTTGACTAGCGGTGCCGTATGGGACCAGTCGCCAATGATATTTCTCTAAGGAAGCACAATAGCCCGAGCGTCATCGCCAACATTGCACCGATGAAAAAAGTCGCGATCGTCGCTGACGGATCCTTGTTCAACTCGGAGCCGATAAACAAGGCAGCGATCACGATGCAAATGAGCAGCGCGCAAATTGTACTCAGACTTATTGCCCAATGTATCCATCTCGACCTTTTCAACAGTACCGAGATTTCCACCTCGTACGCAATTCGCTCCGAATCACTGGCCAGGTCCAAGACACGAAAGCGGTCTATAACCCGCGCCAGTCGACTTGATAACACGTTCAAAATGGCGCCAACGCCGGTAAGCAAAAATACCGGCGCAACAGATTGTTGAATTGCGTGGGCGACGTTTATAACGTCGTTTACTTCTTGCATGTTTGTCTCTCCACTATCGGACCGGGGACACAGTATACGTAAATGTCACCTTGCCAGCGGCCATCAGGATTGTCTCGGGCGGGATTTGGCTTGGAACGGGTCGGCCGACCAACACTGTCCTCGCATTTGTGCGCTTCAATGGTCGAATGACTTACGCTACGAAGCGCCGCACCGCGGCGAGGTCAAATGGCCAGCCGAGTTCCGCTCCGTTATCCGCGCGCGTCAATACGGGTATTCGATTACCGTACTTGGTCATCAATATTTCATTCTCAGCGACGTCAATCTTCCGCGCGATGACATCTGCAGCATCGAGGATTGCTGAGGCCGCATCGCATAAGTGGCAAAATTCAGTACCGTACATGCTGATATTGTCTGATCGGTTCGACAAATTTGTTTCCAACCTGAAAAGTAGACCGAGAAAGCTTGGCGGCAAATTTCGCCGCATCCGGACAACAGCAGCAATATTCGGTTAGGCGCTGGCGTGGGACTAACCCAGGTTACGCCGTTCCTAATCGCCCATACTGATTCCGACATTGCGCGCGCTCTGCACCCAGGGATGATCAGGAGGAACCATCTTCACTTTGCCAGCCACTTCTTCAAGTGTAACCGGCTCGGTTCCTTCGCCCCGTGCTGCAACCATTACACCGTAGTGGCCCCGTTTAATCATGTCCGCGCACGATGTACCCAGACGGGTCGCCAGCAGCCGGTCTGCGGCCGAGGGTATACCTCCGCGCTGCAAATGACCAAGAATGGTAATACGCGATTCGAGCCCGGTAAGCAATTCAAGCTGTTTCGCCAGTCGCACTGTCTTCTCTGCATATAGGGTTTCAGATGGTGGCTCGGTTTCCGGCTTCCTGGTTTCCTTTTGTTTGTCAGCGGTCTTTCTTTTCTTAACTGCGATTCGTTCAGCGTGCTCATTGAGTGAGAGCGCACCTTCGGCTATCGCGACAATGCTGAAACTTTTGCCGCGACGACTACGCTCGCGGATCGCTTCAGCTACGCTTTCCACCGCATAGGGAATTTCCGGGATCAATATCACGTCAGCACCGCCTGCGATTCCCGCACCCAGCGCAAGCCAGCCGGCGCGATGCCCCATGATCTCAACCACGATTATGCGGTGGTGACTATGTGCCGTGCTGTGCAATCGGTCAATCGCGTCCGTGGCGATCCCCAGCGCCGTATCAAAACCAAAAGTGATATCGGTCAAGGCAATATCGTTGTCAATTGTTTTTGGCAGGGTAATGACGTTGAGTCCTTTTTCCTTAAGTCGCAGGGCGTTCTTCTGTGTACCGCCCCCGCCAAGGCAAACCAGCACATCCAGGTGGTTATTATGATAGTTACCGACGATCACGTCCGTCATGTCCTGTATCTTGCCACCGACGGACATGCGGTGCGGTTTATCGCGACTGGTCCCGAGTAGCGTACCTCCTCTGGTCAGAATGTCAGACAAGCTGTCTGCATCCAGTCTCATCGTCCGGTTTTCCATCAGGCCGCGGAAGCCGTCCCGAAAACCGACCAACTGCATACCAAATTGGTTTATCGCCGCTTTACCCAGTCCGCGAATCGCGGTGTTGAGGCCAGGACTGTCGCCGCCTGAAGTAAGAATTCCGATGAATTTTGTCAAAATATGTGCATATCTGTTTTATCGAGGATACATAATCGACGATATATTCAACGCGGTCAACGGCACCCGGCAATGTACGCCTGCCTTTTTCTTTAAATATCATTGTATTAGATGATGGAACCATTCTCAGTGTTGGCACTCATAGGCCGAGAGTGCTAGAATGCTTCGTATATTAAGGAGGAAAAACATGATGAATGTAGCTGCCCAATTACCTATGCCAATGTCACCGGTCGGCAGTCTGGAAGCCTATATCCAATCTGTAAACCGCTTGCCGTTGTTGTCCCAGGAACAGGAAGTTGATCTGGCAAGGAAATTCAGAACTGAGAACGATCTGGACGCCGCGCGTGAGTTGGTACTTTCGCATTTGCGCGTGGTCGTCAGTGTGGCCCGCGGCTACGCTGGCTACGGGCTACCCCAGTCAGACCTGATACAGGAAGGTAACATTGGATTGATGAAGGCCGTGAAACGTTACGACCCTGATCGTGGTGTACGTCTGGTGTCGTTCGCTTTGCACTGGATACGCGCTGAAATTCACGAATTTGTGGTAAGGAATTGGCGTCTGGTAAAAATCGCTACCACCAAGTCGCAACGCAAGCTGTTCTTCAATTTGCGCAGTCTGAAGCAGGGCTTACAGCCACTGTTGCCGCAACAGGTTACCGAAATTGCGCAACAGCTCAATGTGAGCGAGCACGATGTTGTCGAAATGGAAGGTCGCTTTTCGGGACATGAAATAGCGCTTGAGCCGTCCGGCGCGGACGACGATGAGAACTTTTCCCCGATCAACTACCTCGCCGATGATGCAGAACATGAGCCATCCAGAATACTCGAAGCAGCGGAGCGGGAGCGTCTCCAGACTTCGGGAATTGGTCACGCGCTGTCCAGCCTTGATGAGCGCAGTCGCCGTATTGTTGAAGCCCGCTGGCTCAACGATGGCGAAGCAGCAACCTTGCATGAACTGGCAGCCGAATTTAAGGTGTCTGCGGAAAGAATCCGTCAGATAGAGCAGAAGGCTTTTGGAAAAATGCAGGCAGCGCTCGCATAGGATGTGCCATCAAAAATAAAGGAATCAAAAAAGCCGCTAACGCGGCTTTTTTATTTCACAATTTTAAGGTGCGGCCTGGCCGAGTGTTTGATCGCGTCGCCATTGTTACCTGCAGGTGGAGACTGCGTGGGCTCATGCCCCTGGAACATCAGACCCTGCCCATTTTCCTTGGCAAAAATCCCCATCACCGCTTCAACAGGAACCAGCATATCGAAAGATACCCCGCCAAAGCGTCCGGCACAGGTGATCGTTTGATTGGTCATTTCAAGGTTGCGAACTGCTCCGGAACTCAGATTCAGCACGATCTGGCCGTCCTTCACGTGGGCAGGGGGCACCACGGTATTCGCATCAACTCGAACGGCAAGATAGGGAGTCAATCCGCTATCCACACACCATTCGTAGATCGCACGGATCAAATACGGGCGCGTGGATAAGTCGCTCACTTGCGCATGGCTCTTTCTGAAGCCGTCAGCGCATCAATAAAACCCTGCCTGGAAAACATTCGCTCGGCATATTTCATCAGCGGCGCCGCGTCTTTCCCCAATTGAATTCCATAATGATCAAGTCGCCAAAGCAGCGGTGCGATAGCCACATCAAGCATGGAAAACTCATCTCCCAGCAGAAATTTCTGCTTGATCAATATTTGCGCAAACTGCGTCAGGTTATCGCGGATCAATGCGCGTGGCCTATCCACAGACTTTCCAGTGCCCTGTTCGATCAAGTCAACCTGGCTAAACAGCTCTTGCTCGAAGCGATGCAGAAACAATCTGGCGCGACCACGCATGACAGGATCAGGCGGCATCAGTTGCGGGTGTGGGAAGCGCTCATCAATATATTCATTGATGATGTTCGCTTCGTACAAAATCAAGTCGCGCTCAACAAGCACTGGCACTTTGTTATAGGGGTTGATAGTCGCCACATCCTCCGACCGGTTCATCAGGTCGACGTCTATAACCTCAAAATCCATACCCTTTTCAAACAGCACTATCCTGCAACGGTGGCTGTAGGGACAGGTCGTCCCCGAATACAATCTCATCATTCCATTTACCCTTTGATCAGCTGCGTACTATGCATGCGCATGCGCACCAACAGATAGCCTATAGCCGCTAATGCACCACCAACAACCACTACCGCCATTATCGGATAGGGACCTTTACCTTCTATACCTCCGATCCAGACAGAGCGCTCGAATAATGTTCCAACGACTATGCAAGCCGCTACAGCAGTGATCGCGTGTACATTGTGCCGAGGTGCCGGGAAAGAAAACGCGACAAACGGAATCACAAACTTCAATACGATCATTGCCCACCAGATGAACGAGTAGTCTCCGTCCTGCATGCCCATCACGCGATCCGCCTCTTCCGGCAAATTGCCGTACCATATCGTCAAATACTGGGCAAAGAACGAGTATATCCACAGCAACGTAAACGCCAGCAGCATCTGTGCAATGTAGTTGTAGATATATTCATCCACCGGTCTACGCAAGGCATTCCTGCTATTTAGCACGTATATCCAAATAACCAGAAATGCCAGAAACATTCCGAAATTGCTTACAAATTGCTGGAGGGCATAGATTGCACTGTGCCATTGAGGAACCAGCGTCATCTCAAAATCCCAAGCTACCATGGTGCTGTACATGACAAAAAAGAAAGGGATCCAAGTCGCTATGTTGTGATAGCGCTCAGCATCCTCAGAGCTGCGATCACTAAGCGATTGGCGTTTGATAAAGACCCAGTACAGCACCATCATGAACACCATGCCAAGAATTTCGCGCGTCATCAACCATTGAGGCTCGTACCAACCTGGCATGTGGGCAGTGTGTTTATCCAAACGCGTCGTCCACCAGGGGAACGTATGCTCGCCGTTCATCAGCAAGATGATCAACAAAATAAACGCCAGTGGAAAAAGTGCGTACAGGGAGGATGACAATTGACATATCTGGCTGCGCCATTTGGCGCCAACCAGATGCAACACCGAACACAGGGCGACACCACTCAACGCGAGCGACAGAACCACTACAAAACTTGCGGTCAATACAGACCAATTACTGTATGCAAACATGCTAATCGTCTCCTATTTCGCCGAGGCCGCAGCCTGACCCTTCTGCAAAACTTTGCGAACGTAATTGACCACATCCCAACGTTCACTTGCGGACAGGTCGTTTGCGTAAGCCGGCATCACCGCGCCGCCAAAAGTCATGTACCCCCAAATGTATCCATCCGGATATTCCTTCGGATCCCAGCTATGCATATCATTGCTGGAAGTCAAATTCCATGGTTTCATCAACAGCTTGGCACCAACCAGCCCGTCGCCGGTACCCGATACCCCGTGGCATGGTGTGCAATAAATCCCAAACAGACGGCTACCGCGCGCGACGGAGATTTCGTCCGCCTTAGCGGGGTTAACCAATTTTCGTGCCGCTTCCTGATCCGCAACCATAACCGTAGTACCCGGCGTTGGAACAGACCTCTTGGGAAACGGCGTCATGCCCGGATTGGCGGGATCTACGCTCTCACCAGGCTTTATGCTGACCTGATTCGCCATATCGCGCGACCACGGCCAAGCATATGCCATAGACGGAACGAGCAACAAAACAGCAATAAGAAATCTCTTCTTCATTTTGCAGCCTCTTCCTGAATTTCCTGGGCCTGATGTTTGGTAAATATCGCCTTGAGCGTTTTGGCGGCACTTTCTTCAGCCTTGACTAGAATGCCGATTTGATCTTCCGACACGTTCGCGCTATACAAAGGCGAACGTCTGGCCGGCAAACCGGCACATATCAGGAATCCAAGCACCGTAATAAATACTCCTCCAAGAATAAACATTTCATAGGTCAACACAAAATTCGGTGGTAGCGGTACGATGGGTTTCCCACCCTTAATTTGCGCGTAGAAATTTGCCTGCGCACCAGAAATCAAAAAGAAGCCCAACAACCCACCCATAAGTGCGCCAAACAGCGTAAACCATTGCACGTAAACCGGCTTGTCACCCAGGAAATCCTCGACTTCCGGATGTTCAATCGGAGACTTGACGATCAAATCGTCGTTGACGTTAAAACCGCTGATATGGGTATTTCGCAGCTCGTCTACGACCCGTTCAGCTTCGTCGAAGTTACTGTAAAGGGCGAGTAAATGACGTTTGCTCATGATTAGTGCGCTCCCTGTTCTGCAGTTTCGCTCTTCTTCAGATGCAGGCTGCGGTGATAGACCATTTCCTTGACTTCGTACATCGACACGGATGGGAATACTTTGCAGAAAACCATGAACAGCAAGGTAAACCAGCCGAAGCTGCCAAACACCATACCCCACTGCACGAAAGACGGCCACTGATCGTGGTCCCATGTCCAGGGATAAATACCGTGCGAAAAAGTCGGCGCAACGATCATCCAGCGCTCTAGCCACATACCTACATTAAGCAACAGCGATACCGCAAACAGTACCGGAATGTTGGTCTGGAATCGCTTGAATGCCAACGTAATTGGAACAATTGACCCGCAGAAGATCATCGCCCACCAGAACGGCGCGTAAGTGCCACTCGCTTTCTGAATCAACACATCCTTGGATGCCTGGTCATGGCTATACCAGACGGAGGCAAATTCAATGGCGTTCAGGTAGGTCCACACCATCGCAATAGCAAATGTCAGACGCACAATCTTTTTCAAAATTGGCAGCGTCATGTATTCCTCAAACCTGAATACATAGCGAAGAATGATGAACAGCGTGATGATCGCGGCGCAACCGGAATACAGGGCGCCGGCAACAAAATATGGCGGGAAGGAGGTAACGTGCCAACCGGGTTGTTGCGACATACCAAAGTCGGACGCAACAATAGAGTGTACCGATACCGCCAACGGGATCAGGAAGCAGGCAACGGTCAGATAGGTAACACGGAAATTGCGCCATTGACGGTCAGTTCCTTCCCATCCAAGCGACAGCAGGGTATAGAGTTTTTTGCGCCAGCCATCATGTATACGATCGCGACAGATCGCGAGATCCGGAATCATCCCCACATACAGGAAAATGATGGAAGAACTCAGATAGGTAAAGATCGCCATCGCATCCCACAACAGTGGCGACTGGAAATTCGGCCATACTCCACGCTCATTGGGATATGGCAAAGCATAATAAATCTGCCAGATACGTCCCAAGTGCACGGCAACAAACAGGCCCGCCGTCAGCAATGAAAACGTCGTCATAGCCTCGGCAAACCGGTAAATCGGCTTGCGCCAATCTGCGTGCATCAGGTGCAAGATCGCGGAAAGCAAGGTACCCGAGTGACTCATCCCGATCCAGAAAATGAATGTCGCGATATACAGACCCCACATATGCGGATTGTCCATATTAGCAACACCCATACCCATGTTGTACTGGTAGACCTCACACCCTATAGCCACGCCCAGCATGGCAAGTGCGGCCAACAATATCCACCAATACAGTTTCCGTGGATTCTCCAGACTGGTTAGCACGTCTTGGTTGATTTTTGCCCAAGCAATGTCTTCGCGGATATCTTTCATTGTTATTTCCTAAAGAAAATACATCAAATTTGTTTGCTTATATGGCACTTTCACGCACACGCTCCAGGTACATTACCGAAGGATAGGGACGCATGTCCTCGAGAATACGGTACCCCCGCAATTCGCTTGGTTCCTTGCCTTCATCTTTCACCTGCTTGTCCTTGTCCAACTCAACCTGTTGCGCCTTCCATTGCTTGTGTACACGCGAATTCGGATCAATCAGATTACCGAAAGAAATTGCGCTGGTAGGGCAGGCTTGCTGACACGCTGTCTGCACTTCTCCTTCGTGTACGATCCGCCCCTGGCTCTTCGCTTTCACTTTAGCCTCAGCCAGTCGCTGCACGCAAAAAGTGCATTTCTCCATGACACCCTTGCCGCGTACGGTCACGTCCGGATTCAGTTGCTGTACCATTTCCGCCGGCCAGACATTGTCGGTCGTCGGATAGTCATACCAGTTGAAGTAGCGCACTTTGAACGGGCAGTTGGCCGAGCAATAGCGGGAACCGATGCAGCGGTTGTATATCTGCGAATTCAACCCGTCGGCAGTATGATTGGTCGCACCCACCGGACAGACCGTTTCGCAGGGGGCTGCTTCGCACTGCTGGCACATCATTGGCAAGAACTGTGCACCTTGATCCGGAAACTCCCTGCCGCCTTCCTCACCGACATCCTCGTCCCAATAGTGTTCGATGCGTATCCAATGCATCGCTTGCCCATGCGCGTATAGCTCTTTGCCAACCACTGGCAAATTGTTCTCCGCATAGCACGCAACACTGCACGCATTACACCCCGAACACGCGTCCAGATCTATTGCCATTGCCCACTTGTAAGGATCATGCGGTTTGTCATCAACCGGATGCGCATGCCGGAATTGCGACCAGTTCTCTAACAGGTTAGTGACCGACATACCTCAAACCTCCTTGGAAAGATCAACTTTATCTGTAGACAAACGAGCGGCAATCTTCTCGCGTATCTGTTTTGCACCGGCGGCGCTCTCATCCTTGACGACAATCACGCGCTCGCCGGTCTTGCTTATTCTTACCCGGGTTTCATGCATTGCCAGTTCGCCGGTTTCCTCGTCGAAAACCGCGTCCATGATCTTGAACGGGTTAGACCCGAAGCCTTTGGCATATCGCCCCATCGCCTCGTGACCCTGACCGATGGGAATGGATATTGCGTCAGGATGGATTCCGGGGAACAGATACGCTTGCGCCCTGATCGAACCGGTCCTGGAGGTAACTTCGACGATATCGCCCTCGACGATGCGCAATTCCAGCGCCTTTTTCGGATGAATTTCTACCCAGGAGTCCCAGACGATCGTCGTCAACGGATCCGGCGACTCTTGCAACCAGGGCTGATTGCTGTTGCGTCCGTCCCGGAGGCTGATATTGACGCTGGGGATCAGTTGCAGCGGATATTGCTCATTGGGTTCGGCAGCGGACGGCAACCTCAAGTCACCTACCGCCGACTTCGGCGCCAGTGCAACCGTCGCTCCCGTCAATTTGACGATGCCGTTACTCAGTGTTTCATTCCAGAACGTATCGTCATCCTGCGCACCACCACCCAATGCTGCCTTGTTCTGCAGCATGGCGGCGCGCAAGTATGAGTAATAATCGGCAAAGTTCTTGTATTCATCGGCGCGGCGTTGCTTGAGCAAGGTCAGCAGTATGTCGCCCATGCTGCGGGTGTTGGCGTGCAAATTCTCCATCAACGGTTGTTGAATGTTGAGTTGCGCACCTTCGGCCATGTATTCTGGAACACGCGTTCCGAAATCTTCCAGCGCGGAATAAAGCGGCAGCACCAAATCGGCCTGCATCGCGGTTTCATCCAGATAATGTGCGAAGGCAACTTTGAACCCCGCCTTGCCAAAATTATCCGCAAATTTGTATGCACCAGGCGCGGTAAACACCGGATTGGCATCATAGTTAAACACGACCTTGTATTTGCCTTCAGCCAAGCCATCATTAAGAGACTTCAGTGCCGCAGTGTTACCCTTTGCCGGCGCCAATTGCGGGAATGGAACGGCCGCAGATGATTCAATCGTCCTGCCGACATTCCCCAGTACATGATTCAGCAAATTGATTGCCGCGGCATTTCTGGACCCATGGGCATAACCTTCCGCGGCACCACCGACCATGACCAGACTAGGAGTACGCAATTTCAACAGGGCGGCGATTTTGTCTATCTGACCGGGCGGAACTCCGGTTTCCTTGCTCACCAGCTCTTTGTTATAGTCTTTAACCAATGCGGCGATATCACCGGTAGCAGTGCCTAGTGCGTTGATAATGCCCAACGCAAATATCCCTTCGGTTCCGGGACGAATCGGCACCCAGCGGTCCGCATTCGCGCCGGTCAACGTCATCTTGGTTTCCACTTGAATCAGCACACCGCGTTGACCGTCCGTGCCTTTACGGAATTCCGCGTATTGCTGCGAGAAATGTACCGGCGACACCCATGCACCCAGGAAATCGGCGCCAAAATTCAATACCACTTTTGCTTTGCTGATGTTGTAGCGCGGCATTTCCACGCCGTAGGATTTCTTGTTTGCAGCGCGCACTACGCCTGGTGCAAGCGCCTCGTAAATAAAATGATTTTTGCATCCAAAACTTGCAAGGTAGTTATCCAGCAATACTCGCAGATGACCGCTGACTCCCCCGCTGAGGAAAGCAATCTCCTCACCACTCACACCGCTCAATTTTTCAGCGATGAGTGCATACGCTTTTTCCCAGCTGATCGTTTCGCCCTTGCTTCCGTTGCGCAGCAAAGGCTCGCGCAAACGGTCCGGATTGTAATGATGTTGAACGCCGGCCTGACCGAGGCCGCAGGTCTTGCCGCGGTTGATCGGAGACGCTGCATTGCCCTCCAGTTTCAGCACCCGGCCTTCGCGTACCCGGCCAATGATGCTGCAACCGGCATCGCATTGTGCGCATGACGAATTGTAATAAACGCCTATGCCCGGAATTACATAGTCTGCCGCCTCGACATACGAAACCACTGTTTCCTTGCCATCTTCGATAGAGGTATTTCCGCAACCGCTCAGCGCAACCGCCGTACCGCCCCACCCCATCACCTTCAGAAAATCACGCCGATCAAAACCGCTGTCCATCATCACAACCTCTCTGGAAAATTCTTGTAACGCCAATCTCGATTATTTATGACACTGCCAGCAGTCATTCGGCCCCTTAGCCTTGATCCCGTCCGTCGATCCCGCATCCGCCGGTCTCTGAAAGCCGTACCAATAAGCCTGATCGTTGACCCGGATTCCACCCTCTGCGGTCACAGCATGATCTTTCTGGTGACAGGAAGCACACCACCCCATGGACAATGGCTTGCTGCGTCTAGCGACGGTCATTTCCTTGACGTTACCGTGACAATAGCCACAAGCTTCCTGGAACGGACGATTTTGTTGCTCAATGAAACGCTTGATGTGACGCTCATGATTGAAGCGCACGAAATCGGGAAGATCGTGCACTTTCTTCCAGGGAATTGGCTTTTTGGCATCCCAATACTCGAACAGTTTTTTGATTCGAGGGGTCTCGCGTACCGAATCTATGCTCTGGTGACAGCCTATGCATTTCTGCACAGGCGGTATACCAGCAACGGCACTGCGTCTGGCGTAAGTGTGGCAATACATGCAGTTGATCTGCATACCACCCTTGTCGGCATCGCCTGCGTGACGATTATGCGGGAATTCGATGGGTTGCTCGACAACAGGACCCAAACTGTCTTCTGTCATCGGAACTGGCTGCGGCGATACGGTTGCATAAACGCTCGCAACAGCGAACAACCCCGTCGCGAAGACGGACATACTCAGGAAACGGTGCATCGTAAGGACTCCCCCCGGCAAGCTAACCATCCTTTACCAGATTGTCGCTGGCAGGATTTATTGAGAATTCGGATTATTTTAAATGCGGCGTGTCGCAGTAATTATTATTATCAGCACTCTTAAATGTACCGCCGGAACGCGCGCGGCGCGACTACGCGGGCGAATAATGTCTAGTTCGAAAAATAAAGTCAATACTGAAATAGGAAACCATGCCTGATATTGCAAGAAAAACTTATATGCCGCATATAATTACAGCAATCGCTAATATGTCATATTTAATCAGTACCATCTGGAACATACATCATGAATGAAGAGCAGGCGGTGCTCGATTTCTTTTCGCGCACGGAGAATTTGCCACTCGCATTGTCGGTTGCCGACGAGCTCGACAAGTTGCGTTCGGAGATGAATAACCGCTACTGGCATGACCTCCATCAACGCCTCAAAGCGATGACAAAACAACGCCGTCCGGACTGGAGCATCGAACTGACCGAAGACAAGAATTCGGCGGAAAACATAGTCGGTTTGCATTGCAATCCGAACCTGGATCAGGATCTGTTCCTTCGACCCATGATGGAACAACAATATCTCGGCGAGTATTACCGTATCTATTTTGGCCTGATGTGGAGTGTTACCCCTACTCAGGATCTGCTGCAACTGGCCGAAGTAAAATCGCTTAGGGGATTGTTGGCAAGATCAGGATTGCAGGAAAACACCAGCTATCTCGGCTGGCAATGGACGCGACTGCATCCGCGCCGCCGAGATTTTTTATTGCGCTATACCAGAGATCCTGAAGCACTGCTCACAGAGACCGAATCAATAATCAAGGTGCTGCTGGCCGAGCATATTGACGCAATCGCACTGGCCAACTCGGCACTTGGTTCGGCGCCGCGCAGCAAAGTCGTTTCACTGGACTTATTGCATAGCAAACGCGTCATATAGTCGAACCCGCTAAACAGGGTTTTCCTGATCGAAAAAACGATGTCCCAGGCCGAAGCGAACTGCCAGATGTTCTCCCAAAGCCTGTACGCCGTATCGCTCGGTCGCATGATGACCAGCGGCGATGAACGCCACGCCGGTCTCATTGGCCAAATGAAAACACTGCTCTGAAATTTCACCGGTAATATACGCGTCCACTCCCTGTGCGATGGCCGCTTCAAAATAGCCCTGTGCACCGCCACTACACCACGCCACCTTGGTGATAGGGCGACTATCCCCTCCAACGATTTGCGGAACACGTCGCAACGCATTCCCGATATGCATCCCGAGTAGGTTCAATGCAAGCGGTTGCTGAAGCGCACCAACACACGCGATATCCTGTTCGCCAAATCGTCCGCTTTCGACGAATCCGAGGTGCCTGCCCAACTGCGCATTGTTACCCAGTTCGGCATGGGCATCCAACGGCAAATGGTATGCAAGCAGACTCACGTCGCTACGCAATAGCTGGGCGATGCGTTTTTTCTTTATGCCTACAATGGTGGCATCCTCGTTGCGCCAAAAATAACCATGATGCACCAGCAGCGCATCGGCGCCCCAATCCAGCACCGCATCCAGCACCTGCTGTGAAGCAGTCACCGCTGTAGCAATCCGTTGCACTTGCGGCTTGCCCTCGACCTGCAAACCGTTTGGGCAGTAATCCTTGTACTGGGCGGTCAATAGCAGGCTTGCGTTATAATCACGCAATTCATCGAGCAGCATTAATCCCCCTTACCTTGAAATATACGGATTCATCATACCATGCGTAAACACTGGCTCTTGTTCACCCAGACAGTCACCATCGCGCTTGCGTTGCTGTTCATTATCCACACCCTCAAACCGGAACTACTGCCGAATGCCGCGCGTAGTGGGGTGGTCACGCTGTACGAAAGCGCCATGCCCGACCTAGCCGGAAATTCTTCCGACTCAAGCCTGAATATCGCGGCCAAAAAGGCCATGCCTGCGGTAGTTAATATTTACACCAGCACCATCATCAAACGTCCCGACAATCCCTTCATGGACGATCCCCGTTTCCGTTTTTTCTTCGGTGAACCGGCAGAAGAAGAACCCCAGAGCAGCTCGAGTCTCGGTTCAGGGGTGATAGTCAGTCCGGACGGCTACATCCTGACCAATCATCATGTGGTCGAAACCGCGGATCAGATTGAAGTCGCGCTTGCCGATGGACGCACTGCCAAGGCGCATGTCATAGGTTCTGATCCGGATACCGATGTCGCTGTAATCAAGATCGAACTTCCCGGCAGCCTTCCCGCCATCACTTTTGGTCACCCCGAACAGGCGCAGGTTGGCGACATGGTGCTCGCAATCGGCAATCCCTTCGGCGTCGGGCAGACGGTTACGATGGGTATCGTCAGCGCACTGAAACGGGATCATCTGGGACTGAATACTTTTGAAAGCTTTATCCAGACGGATGCAGCGATCAACCCAGGCAATTCAGGTGGCGCGCTGGTCGACATCCACGGTAGCCTTATTGGAATCAACAGCGCAATTTATTCGCCAAATGGCGGGTCGCTGGGAATCGGATTCGCCATTCCCGCCAATACGGCAAAAAACACGATGGAGCAGATTATCAAGCACGGATCGGTAACCCGCGGCTGGATCGGCGCGGCCGTCCAGGAACTAACACCGGAACTTGCCGATTCGTTCAAACTTGGCCGCATTAAAGGGGTACTAATTACCGAAGTCATCCGCAACAGTCCTGCAGAACACGCTGGCATACATAGGGGCGACATACTGATATCAATTGATGACCAAGCTATCGACAGTTGGACCACGATGCTTGGAACTGTCGCCAATCTGCCTCCGGGCAAACATGTACAAGTCAACCTGGTTCGAGATGGTCAGAAACTTGAGCTGCCGCTAACCATAGGCAAACGTCCGCAGCCGAAAGCGCGCTAGGTCGATTGCTGGGTATTGGTTTCCACTTTGGACTGAACGCGCACCTGAGACGCCACAATTATCCCGACTTCGTACAACAACCATAGCGGTACCGCCAGCATAATCTGCGAAACTACGTCGGGCGGCGTAAAAATTGCGCCAACGATAAATGCGCCAACCACCACGTATGGCCTCACTTCACGCAGTTTGCCAACCGAAACAAACCCCATCCGCACCAGAATCACAACGGCGACGGGCACCTGAAAAGTAACGCCAAACGCCAGGAACATGGACAGCACAAAGCTCAGATACTTGTCGATATCCGTCATGACCGCCACTCCTTGCGGCGCGGAAGCGGTTATAAAGCCGAATACCATGGGGAAAACCGCGAAATATGCGAATGCCATCCCACAGAAAAACAGTAACATGCTGGCGATAATCAACGGCACCACCAGACGCTTCTCATGCGCATACAAACCAGGCGCAACAAAACTCCAGACTTGATACAGGATATAGGGAAGTGTAATCAGAAAAGCAGTCATCATCGCAACCTTGAGCGGCACGAAGAATGGCGTGGTCACGTCGGTGGCGATCATCTGACCGCCCTTTGGAAGTTTTGCCAGTAACGGATGCGCCAATATCGCATAAAGATCGGACGCCCACGGAAACAGGCACACAAATACCAGTAGCAGCGCAATGGCAGAATGCAGCAAGC
Organism: Gallionella sp.; assembly: GCA_049799335.1. GTDB lineage: Bacteria > Pseudomonadota > Gammaproteobacteria > Burkholderiales > Gallionellaceae > Gallionella. Next base: position 15,111 of record JBARHR010000006.1, read on the forward strand.
GGGTACGCAACTCAATCAAGTGCGCTATAAAACTGGCGCTGGTGCTCATGCGGATTTACTGACGTTTGGCTGCTCGGCAACACTTTCGGGAAATGTTGAAGCCTGGGGCGTATCCGGCCCAGCCTGCGCGGAGTCTTTGTCTGAAGACAACTTGGTGAATTGTTCGTTGATTTCCTGCATCTGCTGATCCACGGTCTGCGTTCCCTGCTTTATCGACTTTTCGACAGCACTCGCTTCCGCCTGAACCTTTTTCTGCAGCTGGCGGAATTCATCCACCGCCATATCCCGTTCTATGTCAGCCTTGACGCCATTTACATAGCGTTGCGCCCGCCCCCATAAATGACCCAGCGTACGCGCCACCTTGGGCAAGCGTTCCGGGCCAATGACGATCAGCGCCACCACCATGATGACCATCAATTCGGAAATGCTCAGATCGAACATTGTTGCGGCCTGCGGGCAAAAAATCAGACGTTGGTAGTCTTCTTGTCCTTCACTTCGCCCTCAAACGTCTGACCACTTTCCTTGATCTGTTTGACTGATTCGTCGTCAGCGCGCATGCCCTCCTTGAAGCCCTTGACGGCACCGCCCAGATCTTCGCCTATGTTGCGCAGTTTCTTCGTGCCGAAAATCAGTACCACAACCAACAACACGATCAACCAATGCCAAATGCTTAATGAACCCATGATGCTCTCCTTGAATATTAGTTACGTCGTACCATGGGCGGGATATTGCCTCCACCGATCACGTGTATATGCAAATGGTATATTTCCTGCCCACCGCCGCTTCCGGTGTTGATCACGGTGCGAAATCCGTTATCCAGCCCCTGCTCTAGCGCCAGCTTCGGCGCCAGCAAAATCATCCTTGCCAATAATTCGGAATGCGCTTGATTCGCCTGCGCCAGCGAATCCAGATGCAGTTTCGGGATCAGCATGAAGTGCACTGGCGCTACCGGATTGATGTCGTGAAACGCCAGCACTTCGTCATCTTCGTACACTTTGCGACAGGGAATTTTCCCTTTGGCAATTTTGCAAAACAGACAATCATCCACAATCAATCCTTATTTCTGCCGTCTTTTTCGGCGATACCCGACAAGCCCTCGCGGCGCGCGAGTTCGGCCATCACATCTGAAACCGTCAAGCCATGTTGGGCCAATAGCACCATACTGTGAAACCACAAGTCCGCCGTCTCATAGACCAGATGTGTCTTGTCGCCGGATTTGCTTGCCAATATCACCTCGGTTGCCTCCTCGCCTATCTTCTTCAGGATGGCGTCTTCGCCCTTGCTGAAAAGTTTGGCCACGTAGGAACTGTCCGGTGAAGCCGATTTGCGAAGTTCCAGCGTTTCCGTCAGGCGCTGCAGGACCTCCTGATTGTTGTTTGCAATCTTCATTTGTTATAAATCTCCGCCGGAGATTTCAGCACCGCGTCTTCCTCGATCCAATTACCGTTGTCCAGGCGGCTAAAAAAACAACTGGCGCGCCCAGTATGACATGCGATCCCGCCAATTTGCTCAACTTTCAGCAGAATCACGTCGCCATCGCAATCAATGCGAATTTCTTTGACTTTCTGAAAATGACCTGATTCCTCGCCCTTGTGCCACAATTTCTTTCGCGAACGCGACCAGTACACTGCTTCCCTTTTTTTCCAAGTCTGCTTCAGTGCTTCCCTGTCCATCCAGGCGACCATCAGCACTCTACCGCTAACCGCATCCTGCGCAATTGCAGTGACCAGACCGTCCACCGACCAGTTAACCTTATTCAACCAAGCTTCACTCATACATCCTCTAGGTATTCCGATGCCACCGAATCTGGCACGGACAAATGTGTCAACTCAACAACCAAGCAAAACTATCCAACATCACACGCGAACCTCTACTCCTTGCTGCGCCATAAACTGCTTGGCCTGTGCAACGGTATATTCGCCAAAATGGAAAATGCTTGCCGCCAGCACCGCGTCGGCGCCCCCCCGCGTCACACCGTCCGCAAGATGCTGCAGATTGCCCACGCCCCCGCTCGCAATCAGCGGGATTTCCAGTTCATCGGTTACAGCCCGGGTGAGCTCCAGGTCAAATCCCGATTTCTGGCCGTCCTGATCCATGCTGGTCAGCAGTATCTCGCCTGCGCCCAGCAGCTGCATTTTTTTTGCCCACTCGACTGCATCCAGCCCGGTTGCCTTGCGACCGCCGTGGGTAAACACTTCCCAGCGACCTGGTCCGACCCGTTTGGCGTCTACCGCGACGACGATACACTGCGACCCGTATCTGGCAGCGGCATCCGCCACCAATTGCGGATTCAAAACCGCGGCAGTGTTGATACTGACCTTGTCCGCGCCGGCATTCAACAAATGCCGAACATCACTAACTTCTCGCACCCCGCCGCCGACGGTCAGCGGTATGAAGACCTGCGACGCCACCTGCTCGATAATGCGAAAAATAATGCCGCGGTTATCCGAGCTTGCCGTAATATCCAGAAAAGTCAGTTCGTCGGCGCCCTGATCGTCATAGCGCTTCGCGATTTCCACCGGGTCGCCCGCGTCACGCAGTTCGACGAAGCTCACGCCTTTGACCACGCGCCCGGCGGTCACGTCCAGACAGGGAATAATCCGCTTGGCAAGCATCTAAAGCGGATCCACGCCAGTCAACTCATCGGCCAATGCCTGAGCAGCAGCAAAGTCCAGAGTACCCTCGTATATTGCACGACCGGTAATGGCACCGGTAACACCTTCAGACTGCACCGCACACAGGGCGCGCACGTCATCCAGATTGGTAATCCCGCCGCTGGCTATCACCGGCACGTACAACGGGCTGGCAAGTTCCACAGTGGCAGGAATGTTCACACCGCTCAACATGCCATCGCGACCGATGTCTGTGTAGATAACCGCTTCCACGCCATAACCTTCAAATCGCTTCGCAAGGTCTGCCACATCGTGACCGGTCAATTTTGACCAGCCATCCACGGCCACCTTGCCGCCTTTGGCGTCCAGCCCCACCATGATATGACCCGGAAATGCATCGCAGGCCTCATGCAGAAATCCCGGCACCTTGACGGCCGCCGTGCCGATGATGATGTAAGTCACCCCGATGTCCAGATAGCGCTCGATGGTCTCCAGATCACGTATTCCTCCGCCCAACTGAATCGGCACGTCACTGTCACGCATCGCCTCTATGATGCTCTTCACCGCGCCACCGTTTTTCGGCTTCCCGGCAAACGCACCGTTCAGATCTACCAGATGCAACCTTCGCGCACCCTGCTCCAACCAATGCAGGGCCATCGCAGCGGGATTTTCCGAAAAAACTGTGGCGTCCTCCATGATGCCCTGCTTAAGGCGCACACAATTACCGTCTTTCAAATCAATAGCGGGAATAATTAACATGGCAGTACGTTATGAAATCACGGATTCCATTGCATAAAATTTTCCAGCAGTCTGAGCCCTGCCGTATGGCTTTTTTCCGGGTGAAATTGCACCGCAAACAAATTGTCGCGAGCTACCGCGCAAGCGAAGGGCAGCGGATAATCGCTGGTCGCCTGCACCAGCGCTTCATCAACGGGTCGCACATAGTAACTGTGCACAAAATAGAAACGCTCATTTTGAGCGATGCCATGCCAAAGGCGATGTTCTGCACGACGCACCTGGTTCCAGCCCATATGCGGCACTTTCAGTCTGTTGCCGCGGTTATCGCGCATATCGCCGGAGAACCGCACCACGTTACCGCGCAGGATACCAAGTCCCGGCACATTCCCCTCATCGCTATGGTCGAACAACATCTGCAAACCGATACATATGCCGAGAAACGGCTTTTGGTTCGCGGCATTTATTACCACTTGTCGCAGTCCGCGATTTTCCAATTCGCGGATACAATCCGGCATCGCACCCTGTCCCGGAAACACCACACGGCTGGCGTCCGCAATCACGTCCGCATTGTCACTAATGACCACTTTCGCGTCCGGAGCAACTC
>JBARHR010000007.1:0-13556 GCA_049799335.1 Gallionella sp.
GAGAAGGCCAGACGCGAAGCCGAAGAGAAGGCCAGACGCGAAGAAGAAGAGAAGGCCAGACGCGAAGCCGAAGAGAAGGCCAGACGCGAAGCCGAAGAGAAGGCCAGACGCGAAGCCGAAGAGAAAGCCAGACGCGAAGAAGAAGAGCAGATTCGTTTGGCTATTGAAGCCAAAGCGCGTGCTTTGGAGGAAGCAAAGGCGCGGGCCAAGGCCGAGGCTGTGGCGCGTGTATTGGAGGAAGCGAAAGCAAAACGGGAAGCGGAAGAGAAGGAACGAATGGAGATAGAAGTCCGTGCGCGATTGTTGGAAGAAACAAAGTCACGGATAGAAGCTGAGGCCAGAGCCATTTCTGAAATGGAAGCTGAACTATCAAGACTCAAAAGCAAAGCGAGTCAGTTGTCGACTTTCAGCGACGTGGCAGTGCTGTATATTGAATTCATCGGTGATAGGCATTTGCTTGCCGGTATACGCAACGAACTGAGGGACGAACTACGCAATTCGCATTCTATTGGTCAGAAAGATTTGAGCGAGGGCCATACCATATTGCAAGAGGTTGAAGATGGCGTAGTGATTACCTTCATGCAATCCCCAGAGCACGCCATTTCGCTTGTCCTAGAGCTCAAACAAGTACTTGACTCGTACAGTCGGGACAGCAATGCGAAATTGAACTCCAGAATGGGAATTCATCTTGGTACAGTCACTGTAGAAACAGATGCAAGCGATCTTGAAAAGGTGTTTGGTGAATGTTTCGATGATGCCCACCGTATTATGAGCATTGCGGACAATAATCAAGTGTTAGCCTCCGAATCGTATTTTGATTTTTTATCTGCAAATAACCGAGAATATAGCGACCGATTCGAATCTTTGGGCACTGTCAACGATCGTAGCGGAGGATCATATTTCGTATACAAGCTGCTGAATGTTGAGGACCATATTGATGCACCTGTCGCGCAGCAAGCAGGTTCCGCTGCCGCAGACACAAAGCTTGAACCTTTCACGTTCAATATTCCAGAAACCGCTATTGCTCATGGAAACAGCGTGAACGACGCTGAGCTTGGGATGCCAAACAGAGATGCCGCGTTGCTCCGGGATGTAGTGCAAATTTCCCGACGCAATGATGGAAAATCCACCTCGGCGAATGCTATTACTGAAGATTCGCGTGAATCGCAAGCCATATCCGATGATGTTTCATCTGCACCGGCCGTCGAACCCACGGTATATGGTGCACCTCCGGAAGAGATTCGGAAGCTGGAGGAAGCTCAAGCGAAAGTGTGGGCAGAAGCAGAGCAAAAGGCGAAGGATGCTGCAAAGGCCAAGCAGATGTGGAATGCGCAGCAATCGCCGGTCCAAAAGCCTGCGCCGCGAAAGGCTTTTCTGCCGGTACGAGTCAAGCGCAAATCGATACCTTGGTTTCAGTTGGCTGCGGAAACAATCATCGTGGTTCTGGTGATCCTGTTTGCTGTTCCTTACGTGGTTCCCACCAAAGATTTTGTGCCAAAAATTGAGCGTTTCCTCAACAGTAAATTGCACCAGCCGGTATATATTGCACGCATAGATTGGCAGGTTTTGCCAACACCCAAGCTGGATTTGATCGATTTGTCTATAGGCGACACCAAGCAGTTGAAGATCAAGTTGGCGCGTATCAATTTTTCTCCGCTTGCTGTGATCAACGAAAGCAGAACGGTAGATGTACTTGAACTCGGCGATATTGTTGTAGAAGCTAAATCATTGCAATCGGTGTCGGAATGGTTCCAGCAAATCGCGGCCGACAAGGATTTCCCCATTGCCGCCATGTCGCTGAATAACGGCAAGCTCGAGATGGCCGGTTTCGAAGTGTCAGCGATCACCGGAGAATTGAACTTTGATCAGACCGGAAAATTTAGCGCCGGCAATTTGCGGGCGAACAGCTACGTTCTGGCAATGGACAGCGCTACGCCAAATAAGACCCGCGTGTCAATATCGGTTCGAGGCGGCGCGTTGCCGCTGCTGCCGAATTGGGTTTTTGACGAGCTGACTGTCAATGGCGAATTAACAGGTTCTGAATTCGTTATTAGCGAATTTGATGGTCAGATCATGGGTGGATTGCTGCGTGGTACCGCGCGTCTGAATTGGAATTCAGGATGGACAGCACAAGGAACGCTGGAAGGAAGAAACATTTCACTGGAAAAAATGCTTAAATCAATGAGTGGCGAATTGGACGGCAACGCAAAGTTTCAAATGGAAGATGCCAGCCTGATACAACTGGCCGATAGCGCGGTTCTTAACGGCTCTTTTACTGCCAGGAAGGGAGCGATCAATGGCATAGACGTTGTCGAGACGGCACGTCTGCGCAGTGCTGAAAATTTACCAGGTGGGCGCACGCATTTTGACGAATTGGCAGGCGATATCTCCTATGCAAAGAAAATATATAACATCCGTCAGTTTAGACTGAATACCGGTGTGCTCCAAGCCAGAGGTAGACTGAACTATACCGGGCAGGACGTGACCGGATCGCTCACTGCCGATCTGGCGCTGCGGGATGGGACGCAAACGGTCACCCTGCAAGTCGGGGGCACGGCGGACAATCCGACATTGCGCGCCGCGCATTAAATGCTTAGCTAAGAGCTCTGGTAATCCGATCCAGGGATTGCCTGAGATTCTCCATGGACGTCGCAAATGACAAGCGTACATAGCCTTCGCAGCCGAACGCTGAACCCGGGACCACCGCGACGCCCGCTTGCACCAAAAGATATTCTGAAAAAGCTAGATCGCTTGCTTCTTTGATCACACCTTTTTCATGGAGCATAGTTATCGCCTTACGTGCATCGGGAAAAGCGTAGAAGGCGCCGCCGGCCATGATGCAACGAATCCCCGGGATCTTGTTGAGCGTACTCACAACGAATATATGTCGTTCCCGAAACGCCGCCAACATTGGCGCGATGCATTCTTGATCACCGTTCAGCGCGGCTTCCGCCGCTACTTGTGAAATGGAGGTTGGATTTGAGGTGCTTTGCGACTGTACGTTTTCCATCGCGGTAATGACGTTCTCTGGCCCCGCAGCATAGCCGATCCGCCACCCGGTCATCGCGTAGGCTTTGGACACGCCATTCAACACCATAGTCCGTGAATAGAGATCAGGACAAGCATTCAGAATGTTGACGAATTTCGCGTCCGTCAACGCAATGTGCTCATACATGTCGTCGGTAGCGATCATGACATTGGGATATTTACGCAATACAGCGCCCAACGCCTGAAGGTCTTCCAGAGTATATACAGCGCCTGACGGGTTGCTCGGGCTATTGATTACAACCATCCTTGTTTTTGGGGTAATCGCCGCTCCCAATTGCGCGGGGGTCATTTTGAATCCTTGCTCAATACCTGCTTGGACGATTACCGGTTTGCCTTCGGCAATGAGCACAATATCGGGATAGGAAACCCAATACGGTGCGGGAATAATGACTTCATCTCCAGGATTGATAACGGCAAGCGCCAAATTGAAAAAGCTCTGTTTGCCACCGCACGAAACCAGTATCTGTTTGGCCGTATATTCAAGACCGTTGTCGCGCTTGAATTTGGCAATAACCGCCTGCTTGAGTGATGGTGTGCCGCCGACAGCAGTATATTTTGTAAAGCCCTTGTTGATCGCAGCGACGGCCGCGACCTTGATATGTTGCGGCGTGTCGAAGTCGGGTTCACCCGCTCCAAGACCGATGATATCCTTGCCTTCGGCTTTGAGTTTTGCCGCTCTGGCGGTGACGGCCAGAGTAGGGGAGGGCTTGATGGCTTGTACGCGTCTGGATAGTTCCAAGATAATTTCCTCTGGTTCGGTTGGGTAGTGCTCGCGTGCTAAAATCAGCCGCTTGAATTTCGCGCGATTATACCCTTGATTAAAACCTTTCCCAATAGCCCCTACCGCCTGCACCAGCCCTTTGAACCGGCGGGAGATCAGCCTACGGCGATAGCGCAACTAGTTGAAGGATTTGGCGATGGGTTGGCGTTCCAGACCCTGCTTGGGGTGACCGGATCAGGCAAGACCTTTACGATGGCGAATGTCATTGCACAACTCGGTCGTCCAGCGATGGTCATGGCTCCGAACAAGACGCTGGCTGCGCAGCTGTATTCTGAGTTTCGCGAGTTCTTTCCTGAAAACGCAGTCGAATATTTCGTTTCCTATTACGACTATTACCAGCCCGAGGCCTATGTGCCGTCGCGTGATGTGTATATCGAAAAAGATTCCAGCATCAACGAGCAGATAGAACAGATGCGCTTGTCCGCGACGAAGGCGCTGCTGGAGCGCGAAGATTGCGTGATCGTCGCGACGGTGTCGGCGATATACGGCATTGGTGATCCGGTGGACTACCACGGCATGATTCTTCATCTGCGCCACAACGAGCATATGCACCAGCGTGACGTGATAAAGCGCCTGGTCGAGATGCAGTATGAGCGCAACGAGATCGATTTTTCGCGCGGCAAATTCCGCGTTCGTGGTGATGTAATCGACATTTTTCCCGCGGAAAGCAACGAGCATGCGTTGCGTCTGACACTGTTTGATGATGAAGTAGAGTCGTTGTCGCTGTTCGATCCGCTTACCGGGCACATACTCCAAAAAGTTCCGCGCTATACGGTCTATCCATCCAGCCACTATGTGACTCCGCGCGGCACGGTGCTGAAAGCACTGGAGACCATCAAGTTAGAGCTCGCAGAGCGTATCGGGTTTTATCAGCGCGAGAATAAACTGGTCGAGGCGCAGCGCATAGAACAGCGTACCCGTCACGATCTGGAGATGCTCAATGAAATCGGATTCTGCAAGGGAATCGAAAACTATTCGCGACATTTGTCCGGACGCAAGCCGGGCGAGGCACCGCCGACACTGTTGGACTACCTTCCGCCCAACGCATTGATGTTTTTCGATGAAAGCCACGTCATGATTCCGCAGGTGGGCGGGATGTACAAGGGCGATCGGGCGCGCAAAGAGAACTTGGTTAACTACGGATTCCGCCTGCCTTCCGCGATGGATAATCGACCGCTGCGTTTCGACGAATTCGAGCGCGCGATACGCCAAAGTGTATTTGTGTCCGCCACCCCATCAGTTTACGAATCAGAGCATACCGGGCAGGTGGTCGAGCAACTGGTACGGCCTACCGGTCTGATAGACCCGGTCATCGAAGTTCGTCCCGCGGTCAATCAGGTGGATGATTTGATGTCCGAAGTAAATTTGCGCGTGAAGGCGGGAGAGCGCGTACTTGTAACGACATTGACCAAACGCATGGCCGAGAATCTGACCGAGTATTTTTCCGAGCACCGCATCAAAGTGCGTTATCTGCATTCAGATATCGAGACTGTTGAACGCGTGGAAATAATCCGCGATTTGCGGCTCGGCATGTTTGATGTACTGGTAGGAATCAATTTGCTGCGCGAGGGGCTGGACATCCCAGAGGTTTCGCTGGTCGCAATACTCGATGCTGACAAGGAAGGGTTCCTTCGGTCCGAGAGATCGTTGATTCAGACAATAGGGCGGGCAGCTCGCCATCTGAACGGGAAGGCACTGCTTTACGGCGACAAGATTACCGATTCCATGCATCGTGCGATCGATGAAACAAATCGAAGACGGGTCAAGCAACAGGCATACAATGTATTGAACGGCATCACACCGCAGGGCGTGCAGAAACGCATCAAGGATATCATCGAAGGCATGTACGAACCGGAAGTCGCACGCAGTGAACTGCAGGCCGCACAATCGCAGGCGAAATACCTGGCGATGAGTGAAAAGGAAGTTGCGCGGGAAATAGGCAGGCTGGAAAAGGAAATGTTGAAAGCCGCCAAGAATCTGGAATTTGAGAAAGCCACCGAGTTGCGTGACCAGTTGAAGAAATTGCGAGAGAGTGTGCTGCTTTCACCGCTATAGTGGCTCGCTAGAGCGTTACTCCTTGCGAATGATGTGGCAGTTGCAGGTAGTGTTGCGTTTGCATCTCGGATAGACGGCTGCTGGTGCGCGCGAACTCTCCGTTGCTACTTCCTTCGGTGTAAATTTCTTCAGGTCTGGCGGCAGCTGATGCGACCAACCTGACGTTGTTGTCATAGAGTACGTCAATCAACCAGGTGAAACGCTTTGCCTCAGCCGCGTGGTCTGCATTCATGCGAGGAATGTGCGACAGAAACACTGTAGGGAACTGGTGGGCGATCGCGAGATAGTCCTCTTGCGCATGTGAGCCCGCGCATAGTTCGCTGAACTCGAACCACACGACTTTCTCTGCAAGCCTGATCACCGGCACGCGACGTTGTCGCAACATCAGGAATTGATCATTGCGGTGAGTTCCAGCGGATATTCTTTCGAACCATCTGTTCAAGCGCGTTTCGTTTTCACTCTTGTCATTTTCATCATCTGACACCAGGAACAGGGGCTTGCGTGCGGCTGTTCTCAGGCGATAGTCGTGCTCGCTTTCAATCTGCAAAATTTTTAGTTCGCGTTTGAGCAGTGCGATGGCGGGAAGGAAGTTCTGCCGTTGCAGTCCATTCGGATAGAGTCCTTCCGGTGGATAGTTAGAGGTTGTGATCAATATGACGCCGCGTTCGAATATGGCTGATATCAAACGTCCCAATATCATCGCGTCGGCAATGTCGTCGACGTGAAATTCGTCGAGGCACAGCACGCGCGTGGATTTCTCGATTCGGTCGCATACTGCGATTAACGGATCCCTTTCAGCGGCCAGCAGCTTCATCTCATGGTGGACTTCCGCGATGAAATTGTGGAAGTGGATACGCCGTTTACGGCGGTAGGGCAGGCAGTCATAGAATGCGTCCATCAAGAACGTTTTGCCACGACCAACCCCCCCCCAGAGATATAAGCCTTTGGGGACGTTCGGACTAAGCAGGCTGCGTCCGAGAAAATGATTTCGCCTGGATTTGAAATCGATCAATTGATGCCACAATAGGTCAAGTTCGCTAATCGCGGCAATTTGGGCTGGATCGTGAAAAAATCCGGGCTCCGATCGTTTCATCTGGTACCAGGCTTTGGGGCTCATGTGGTTCAATGGCGTGCGCAAGGCGTTTGATTCGGACATAGAGTGTAGAGTGACAGGCTCGATAACTAATTCTGGAATAGACTAATTTCTGCGCACGCGGATGAAAAAGTGAAATACCTGACGGAAAAACGGGCACTCCCGCATATATTCAAACCTGAATCAAAAATCATACTGACAGATCATGATGTTAACTAAATGTGGCAGCAAAACTTGAACGAATTCTGAGGGTGATGATCGTATTGTTTTTGCCGACTGCGGTAAACCGAATTATGCACGCACAGGAGTTAAACTTGGCAAACTATCAACGTATAGCCCAACGGCACATCATGGCTAATCGCATCAATTTCACAGTTTGCATGAGTTTTCTTTTGTTGATTATTACCGGCTTGGCGCATGGCGAAGATTTGTTGCTGACCGACCACCCGCTTGCGGGCAAGATATGGGACATGAAGAGCCATGCTTTCATCGATGAGACGATGCTGAAAGGCAGGTCTAACGCCGTTGATGTGCTGTTGCTTGGAGAAGTACATGACAACATGGTCCATCATGAGCTCCAGCTGAAATTACTGAAGGCCAGAGTTGAGTCGGGCTCGCACCCGGCACTGATGATGGAGCAACTTGATGCAGCGAGCCAGCCGGCGCTTGACCAGGCACTGGCGGGTGACAATCGCGACGAAATATTGAACAGTGTAAACGCACTGATCAAGTTTACCGACTGGCAGTTCTACAGCCCATTGCTGTCCGTCGCAATCGACTACAAACTGCCGGTAATTGCTGCGAATGTTCCGAACCAATTCCTGCAACCTGTAATCTGGAAGGGTTATGCCGCTTTTGACCCACAGGAGCTGAAGCGACTGGACGTGGAAGTGGTATGGAACGAAAAGCGCCAGAATTATCTTGCGTCGAACATGGGTGGCGCGCATTGCGGCAAGTTGCGGGATGATCTGCGTATCGGACTGACGCGCAGCCAGAGATTGCGGGATGCGCTTATGACGGATAGCGCGGTCTCGAGCGTTGGCAGGGGCGTGGTTGGTATCGTTGGAAGCAGTCATGCGCGCCGCGATATCGGGTTGCCGGTCTATTTCGCTGCGCGCACTCCCGAGTCTAGTGTGCTATCCATCGGATTTGTCGAGGTCAGTCCCAATAGCAACGATCCGAACGCATACAGCGCAGACAGCGCGACCGGTGAGGAGCCATACGATGTGATCTGGTTTACGCCTCGCATGAAACGTGAAGATCCATGCGCCAACTTCGGAATGGTCGGGGTCAAAAAGGCTAGCTTGAAGCCTTGATCGCGTATTTTCGATTTTCAGTATAGCCGCATAAATTCATGTGCACGGTATGCCGTTGGTAGCTGCTTCTTTTTCGGGTGCGTTTCGCGACCTGTTTCAGTTCAAAGTATTGTGGATCGTGGTATGGCCAGCGATTGTGACTACGGTATTCTGGCTGGCGATAGGAATGGTATTCTGGAATACCGTTTCCGTCTGGATCGTAGACGCCGTGCTGGCGAGCTAAAATTGCTGCGCCAACCGAACTAGTTTCCGCAATCGTTTCAACCCACAACGGGCAGGCGATCAAGCGCGGCCTGTATCGTTTCGTCGGGTAGTGCGAAATCTTCAAGTTTGCCGCTGAAATAACTATCATATGCGCCCATGTCAAAGTGACCATGTCCGGAGAGATTGAAGAACAGTGTTTTTTTCTCGCCGCTTTCCTTGCAACGCAAGGCCTCATCGATACAGGCGGCAATCGCGTGATTTGATTCCGGTGCGGGAATGATGCCTTCGCTACGGGCAAACGTGACTCCCGCCTGGAACGTTGCAAGTTGTGGTACCGCCACCGCTTCAATGAGCTTTTCGTGATAAAGCTGCGAAACCAAGGCCGAATCTCCATGGTAACGTAGACCCCCAGCGTGTATGCCGGGCGGCATGAAGTCATGTCCGAGCGTGTACATCAGCATCATTGGCGTTAGTTTTGCGGTATCGCCAAAATCGTACGCGTAGTGACCCCTTGTCAAAGTCGGGCAGGAGGTTGGTTCAACCGCTACCAACCGTACTGACTTGCCCGCAGCCTTGTCTGCAAAGAACGGGAACGCTGCACCGCCAAAATTGGACCCGCCGCCACACGGGGCGAATATCATGTCCGGGTAGTCACCGACCTTCTCAAATTGTTTCTTGGCCTCCAGTCCAATGACCGTCTGATGAAGCAGTACGTGGTTCAGAACCGAACCCAGCGCATAGTTCGTGTCTGACCGTGTTGCCGCATCTTCCACCGCCTCTGAAATCGCCAATCCTAGCGATCCCTGGTTGTCGGGATCGGCGACCAGCGCGGCTCGACCGGAATTTGTTTCCATGCTCGGGCTTGCAAAAACTTCTGCGCCCCAGGTCTGCATCATTGAGCGTCGGTACGGTTTTTGGTGGTAACTAACCTTGACCATATATACGCGTACTTCGAGACCGAACATCTGGCCGGCCAGCGCCATCGACGAACCCCACTGGCCCGCCCCGGTTTCGGTGGCGATGCGTTTGATACCGGCCTCCTTGTTGTAATAGGCCTGTGGGATCGCGGTATTCGGTTTGTGAGACCCGGCAGGTGAGACACCTTCGTATTTGTAGTAGATCTTCGCGGGTGTACCGAGCGCCTCCTCCAGACGGTGGGCGCGAAACATCGGGGATGGACGCCACAATTGATAGATTTCACGAACCTTGTCCGGGATTTTGATCCAGCGCTGTGCAGACATCTCCTGTTCGATCAGGCTCACTGGAAAGATTGAGGTCAGCGCATCCGGTCCGATGGGCTTGCCATCCGGACCCAACGGCGGCGCCGGAGGATTGGGCATGTCTGCGGCAATGTTGTACCAGTGTGTGGGGATTTCGGCTTCGTCTAACAGGATCTTGGTTTGCATCATTGGTGGCTCACAAGTAATTGAAATGATGAAAGCGGGAATCTCAGGGAAAGTCTGTTCAGCGAGTTTGTCCAAATTTAAAGATTGGCAAGTCATATGTGCTGTCTACAAAACCAAACAGGCTAGTCGGAAACCGACTGAAGTTACACATTTGGTCAGGAAACAATCGACGCTTCGCCAGCGGCACTATCGACAAGCGGCTACGAGCATACTATAAGTGTTCAGGTCCTTGTATGAAAAGCAACAAAAAAATACCTCGCTTATAGAGGACGGCCGTCCCAGTGACGACAGTACCGTCTTAATAGCGATAGGCGCGGCCAGTTCCATCGGATAACCATAAGCTCCGGTACTGATGGATGGAAAGGCGATGGAACTTGCGCCGTGGTCATTGGCAAGTCGTAGCGCATTGCGATAGCACGATGCGAGCAGTTCCGGTTCACCTTGTTGACCACCGTGCCACACCGGCCCCACTGCGTGAATTACCAGCTTTGCGGGCAAACGAAAACCTGGCGTAAGTTTCGCCTCGCCCGTTTGGCATCCGCAGAGATCCTTGCAGGCTAATCGCAATTCCGGGCCAGCCGCACGATGAATCGCCCCGTCGACGCCCCCACCGCCGAGTAGCGACGAGTTGGCGGCATTGACGATTGCGTCGATCTCAAGTGTAGTTATGTCGGCCAGGACTGCTTTCAATTTTGTCATCACTGTTAACCCGGTGTCATCCGAGTAAGGCGGTCAAACCGTGAAACGTTCATCGGGGCGGCATTCGCTAAGCAGAGGCACGATGACTTTCCATGCGTCGCACTTTTGCTGGTAAGACAACGAGGCGTGTGCGGGACTGGTAGAAGGGAGCTGCTTATAAGTGAGATAGGGATGGCCGAGCAACGGGAGAGTGCGCCTGCGAAAGAATTTTTCTGCCATGGCTCCGTTGAAAAAGACATTGGTAATAGCCGGATGGCGGTTGAAGAACGATACCAGATCGTTGGGTGTGATCGATTCCTTCTTTATTGCAGAGTCAAGACTGCCACGGCGCGCACACGATGCAAGCACATCCCAAAGGGCTACTCCACGGGACTTCAGTATATCCCGTCGTGATTCGTACGGAAGTTCACGTGTCGCGTTAACCAGGTCTCCCATAATTTGCCAAAACGCGTTTCGCGGGTGGGCATAGTACTGAGTTGCGACGAGTGAAGCGCTCCCCGGCATTGTTCCAAGGATCAGAATGCGTGAATGGTTGTCCGCAATAGGTGGAAAGCATTGGATGGGAGTCATATGCTGTTTTGCGCGTTGTTTACCACGATAGCGGAACATGTTATATCGAAACGGGTCGTGAAGAGCCAAGTTCAGCAGCATTTATTCGTAGAATTGTAGGCGGCTTGTGCGACGAGTTAATCGCGGTAGCAATGCGCAGCTTGCCTGGCTGATGTCCGATGGCGCGAGCTTGGGCCGGATCAAATGTGCTATGCTGGACTCGCCTTATTCACTTGTTTTCTGAGAGTAAATGGGCAGACGTGAGTTGATTTGAAATTTAAGCTGCAGGCGAACCGCTGATCATTTCCGCTTGTTGCACTTCGATCGAATTCCACAGCGACAGGGGATTATTTCGAAGGGCCAATGTTCGAGAACCGATATTTATGCCACTGGACTTTAAAACATACGATACGGAAAATTTCTACGATGAATTACTCGAAGCTCCGGGTGTTCCGAGACCTGGCGCCAAGATACTCGTTGAGCGTATTGAAACACTGGAGGAAGGTAACATCCTGAGCCGACAGAAAGCTGCTGAAGCGGCGATGTTTAACATGGGTATCACGTTTACCGTCTATGGCAGTGACGAAGGCACTGAGAAGATTTTTCCGTTTGATATTGTCCCTCGCATCGTCAATGCATCCGACTGGTCGTATATCGAGGGCGGATTAATACAGCGCATCCATGCACTCAACCTGTTTCTGGATGACATATACCATGAGCAGAAGATTCTGAAGGACAAGATTATTCCCGAGGAAATGATACGTTCCGCCACGTCGTTCCGGCCTGAATGCGTCGGGATTAACGTGCCAAAAGGCATTTGGTGTCATATTACCGGTACCGATCTGGTCAGGGATCGTGACGGACAGCATTATGTGCTGGAAGATAATTTGCGCTGCCCCTCGGGTGTGTCTTACGTACTGGAAAATCGGCAGGTACTCAAACGCACTTTTCCTTACGCTTTCGAGGCGTCCAAGGTTCGCCCGGTGGACGATTATCCGGCCCGCCTGCTGGAAACACTTCAGTTCCTTGCTCCCGAACATGTTTCCTCGCCAACTGTGGTAGTGCTGACGCCGGGCATGTACAACTCGGCCTACTTTGAGCATTCATTTCTTGCTCAGCAAATGGGCGTGGAGCTGGTGGAAGGAAGCGATCTGGTAGTGATGGACGGTTATGTCCAGATGCGTACCACGCGAGGATTTCAGCGTGTGGACGTGATATATCGCAGAATTGACGACGATTTTATCGATCCTAAAGTTTTCCGTGCCGACTCGGTACTGGGTGTACCCGGTTTGATTGATGCATACCGCAACGGTAGAGTGGCCCTTGCCAATGCGCCCGGGACGGGCATTGCTGATGACAAGGCGATATATGCTTATCTGCCCCAGATTGTTAAGTATTATCTTGGTGAAGATATGTTGTTACCCAACGTGCCCACGTATATTTGTGCCGATAAAAAGCAACGGGAATACGTACTGGCCAACCTGGACAAGCTGGTAGTCAAGGCGACCAACGAATCGGGTGGCTATGGCATGCTGGTTGGTCCCCATTCAACCAGGGAAAAGCAGGCGGAATTTTCCGAGCTGATCAAACAAAATCCGCGCAACTACATAGCCCAGCCTACGCTGGCTTTGTCGCGAGCACCTGTGCTGGTGGAGGATCACTTTGAAGGCAGGCATATCGACCTGCGACCGTATATATTGTATGGCAAGGATATTTACGTAATGCCTGGCGGCTTGACGCGAGTGGCTCTCAAGAAAGGTTCGCTGGTGGTAAATTCTTCCCAAGGCGGTGGAAGCAAGGATACATGGGTACTAAGCGAATGATAAGTGTGACGGTATTGACTACGAACGGGGTTGGTCGATCATGCTAAGCCGTGTCGCCAATTCGATCTACTGGATGAGTCGCTACATGGAACGTGCCGAGAATGTCGCGCGATTCATCGGCGTTAATCTCAATTTGAGCTTGGATATGCCGGCTGATTTTGGCGAACAATGGGCGCCATTGATAAACATTACCGGTGACCATGAACTATTCAAAGAGCGTTATGGGAACCCCACACGTGAAAACGTAATGCATTTCCTTACCTTTGATCGCGAAAATCCTAATTCAATTCTGACTTGTGTGCGCAATGCGCGCGAAAGTGCGCGGTCGGTCAGGGAAATCATTTCTTCGGAAATGTGGGAGCAGGCAAATCGCTTCTATCTGTTGGTCAAGGATGTCGCCGCGGCTAAGACAATGACAGATAACCCCCACGATTTTTATGCGTCGGTCAAGTTGGAAAGTCACCTGTTTGACGGCATCACGGAAGGAACCATGTCCCACGGTGAGGCATGGCATTTCCTGCAACTTGGCGAGTTGCTGGAACGTGCCGATAAAACATCGCGCATACTCGATGTGAAATACTA
>JBARHR010000008.1:0-1705 GCA_049799335.1 Gallionella sp.
AATTTGGCGTAGCCAATGAAGCTGCGACGAAGTCGCTGATTGCGGCAAAGCCGCGACCATCTGACGCAGCCCGCGGATTGGCCGGTCGGTTAAGGTTGAAGAAGCGATAAGCCGAGATTTTCCATTAGCACCTAAATCGAAGCCGAGTAAATCGTGGTAAATTTAGCGGGCACATCGAAAGATTTTGATGCGTTCCACAAGCCTTGCATCCAAGTACGCTGCTGCATTGCCAAAGCAAGGTTCAAAATTGTCTTTCGGCTTTCCGTGGTGAGGTAAGCGGGTTTTGCGAAGAGCTTGTAACGCAGAGTTTGCAGGGTATGCTGCACGGTATTGGAAGAATGTTTGACCGCACTACTTTTGAGTAACACCTGACGCATCAAACTCATCAGGTTGTAAGCCAACATCACCGTATTGAGTGCTGCTTCAGTCGCCCAAAAGTCCTTCATGTTAAAGCTGTCGGCGGCGAAGTCGTATTTGAGTTCCTTAATCCGGTTCTCACAGTCTGCCCGCCCACGGTAGGTGCGCCATACCGTCACCGCAGGCAGATCCAAATCGGTGACCAGTGCAGAATAGCGATACCTGCCAATGACGGGATCGTCCGCGAACAGATTGAGCGTCTTACCTTTGGCGGCGACTCGTTGATCAATATGTTGTCGTATGCCGACCACCCAGCGTGGCCTAGACCATGCATTCGCCTGATACAGGAAGCGATTCAACTCAATACCAGGCACTGGCTTGCCCGCTTCGTCATGCAAGCCCCACCAATCTTGTGCATCAACCAATGCACGTTGCAGCGGTTGAGTCTGGCGTAAAGCAATGACGAAATGCATTTGCCGCTCTTCAAGATCATCCAGAAATGCACTATCGCTAAAGCCACTGTCGGCGCGCAATAGACAGACATGCTTATCACCCAGGCGATGGAGTGTGTTCGAGAGAAAGGCTTGTACGTTATTAGCCGAACTAGTGTTGCCTGGGCGTAACCAGCAGTTGGCGATCATGCGTGTATCGGCGACGAATGCCATCAGGGGATGATGGCTGAGACGCCCCCGTTTGGCTGGGTTGTAACCCCGCGCAGCCCCTTCTTGTGTGCCATAGCGCGTCATCACCGTGGAATCCAGATCGAGCGTGATGCCATTGATCGACAGTTGCCCGAACATCCAGCGATAGAGGGAGTCCATCACCGTTTCGTTGGTGTCTTGCGTGAATTTGTTGAACAGTCGCATGACGGCTTTGAAGTTGGCCATCCGGGCAAACCCAAATACGCGCTTGAGCACGGGATCATGCCGGGTGACTTCGCCATGCTCAAACCGATTCGCACCACACCAGATCGAGAGCATGAATTGGGTGATGAGCTGTTCGGGTCGATAGCCGCGATTGCTCTTCGGTTGCGGTAGTCCAGCAGCCGCGAGTGCGGCATCAAATCCCAAGTGGTCGAGCATCCGCTTCATGATGGCCATGCCACCCCATGCGGTGATCTCTTTATCGGTAAAACGCAGGTCAAATCCCATAATTTCCTCTGCACTTACATCGCGATGGCTAAACTCTAGCTCAAAAACAACCTAAACCTCAATGAAATCAAGTTAATGTTCTAATGGCTTCCATTGGGATTTAAACTCTATTGGGAAATCTCGGTTCAAGTGAATACTAATGCCCTACCTACTCAATGAATCCGATTACTTCGCCAACGCCGTTGGCACATAAGGGC
>JBARHR010000009.1:0-8063 GCA_049799335.1 Gallionella sp.
TGCTTCTGTCCTGAATATTGCGCAGTAACGCGGAATGTCCCTGAGCGCGAATTTCCGCATAACCGAACTCACGCACCAGGCCAATTTCAACTGCACCCCCCAGCTGTGCAGCCATAGCCTGCATGCCATAGCAAATACCCAATACCGGGACACCCAATTCAAATACTGCTTGCGGTATCCGTGGAGGGTCGCCCTCAGTAACCGAATTCGGACCTCCGGACAAAATCACTCCGCTCGGATTGAACGCGCGGATGAATTCATCCTGCACATCGTGAGGATGCAGTTCGCAATAGACCTGGGTTTCGCGCACCCGTCTGGCAATCAGCTGCGTATATTGCGATCCGAAATCCAGGATCAGGATTTTTTTGTGGGCCATGGGGTCGTTATGCCGTGAATGAAACGATATGGAAACTTGCGTGTAGGCCAGTTGTTACCACATGCAAACGCGATAATTCACGTCAGTCGATGTGGTAATTAGGTGCTTCCTTGGTAATTTGCACGTCATGCACATGTGACTCGCGTATTCCTGACGAGGTAATTTCTATGAATTCCGCCTTGGTGTGCATGGTCGCAATATCGGGACAACCGAGATAGCCCATGCTGGAGCGCAATCCTCCCATCAACTGGTGGATCACCGCAACCACGCTTCCTTTGTAGGGCACGCGTCCTTCTACGCCCTCCGGAACCAGCTTGTCCTGATTGCCCTCACCATCCTGAAAATAGCGGTCACTTGAGCCTTGTTGCATTGCACCCAGACTGCCCATACCACGATAAGATTTATAGGAGCGCCCTTGGAACAATTCAATTTCGCCGGGCGATTCTTCAGTGCCAGCAAACAAACCACCAAGCATAACCGCATGAGCTCCCGCAGCGACAGCCTTGGAAATATCCCCCGAGTAGCGGATTCCTCCGTCTGCAATTAGAGGTACACCTGTACCCTGCAGCGCCTTCGCGACATTCTGAATCGCAGCGATCTGCGGCACGCCAACTCCAGCCACGATCCGTGTAGTGCAAATTGAACCGGGGCCAATTCCTACCTTCACTCCGTCTGCTCCGTGGTCCAGCAGCGCCGATGCTGCCGCACCGGTGGCAATATTTCCGCCGATCACTTCAACGTGCGGAAAGTTATCCTTGACCCATTTGACACGGTCAAGCACGCCCTGTGAATGGCCATGCGCCGTGTCTACGACAATCACGTCCACCCCTGCCTCCGCGAGTAGCGTCACACGCTCTTCCGTCCCCTCACCCACGCCCACCGCGGCACCGGCACGAAGACGGCCATGACTGTCCTTACATGCCAACGGATGCTCACTGGATTTGAGTATGTCCTTGACGGTCATCAAGCCCCGCAATTCGAAAGCATCGTTCACCACCAGGACGCGCTCGATGCGGTGTTTATGCATCAATGCGCGCGCTTCCTCAAGACTGCTGTTCTCCTTGACAGTAATCAGACGTTCCCGAGTCGTCATGATGTTTTGAATCGGTTGATCAAGATTGTTTTCGAAACGCAGGTCCCGGTTCGTGACGATACCCACCAGCTGCTTGCCCTGAACCACCGGCAAACCGGATATTTTGTGCTGTCTGGTAAGGCTCATCACGGTGCGCACCGACATGTCCGGAGTGATCGTGATGGGGTCCTTGACCACACCACTTTCAAAGCGTTTCACTTTCGCAACCTTGGCGGCCTGCGCCTGGCTAGACATGTTCTTGTGCAATATCCCGATACCGCCTTCCTGCGCCAGGGCAATTGCCAGGCGCGATTCAGTCACGGTGTCCATTGCTGCAGACAACAGCGGGATGTTCAAACTGATCTTGCGGGTCAGCCGAGTGCGAAGGTTGACGTCACGCGGCAGTACATTTGAATAAGCGGGAACAAGCAAGACGTCGTCAAATGTAAGGGCTTTTTGAATGGTGCGCATAGGATGCAGTCTTCGGCAAAGAGCGCATTATAGCAAAGTCAGCATAATCACATGTACGTGCACATGCAATGCCGGTCACGCAGCGGATGGTATCTGGAACCAGTCACGCTGACTGTACTGTCCGCCAACGGCGGGCATGCTGCCTGTCCGACGCGAAGAACCTACAGCGCGGACTCGTCGGTTTCGCCAGTTCGTATACGTATCACCTGCTCGACACTGCTGATAAATATCTTACCGTCGCCTATTTTACCGGTATGCGCAGCCTTGATAATCGCGTCGACCGCAGTGTCCAACAATTCGGTTGCAACTACGACTTCCACCTTGACCTTGGGCAGAAAATCAACAACATACTCGGCGCCGCGATACAACTCCGTATGGCCTTTTTGCCGCCCAAATCCTTTAACTTCGGTTACCGTCAATCCGCTTACGCCCAACTCCGAAAGCGCTTCACGAACCTCATCCAACTTGAACGGCTTGATAATGGCCTCAATTTTTTTCATTTCACGCTCCTAGATAAGATTTTCATAGAATTGAACTTACGGACGTAGCCGGTGCTACCGCACATTGAGATCGAATCAGTCAATCCCGCCGTCAGCTAGCATACAAGATACTGGCAACCTGCTCATGGTTGTTCTTGATTGCCAGATCATAAGCGCTACCAGCCTCCCTGTGCTGGATGCTGTTGTCTGCCCCTTTGCTGAGTAGTAATTTTACGACCGGGAAATGCCCGTTAGCGGATGCCTTGTGCAACGCTGTCCATCCGTCCTTGGATACGGCGTTTACGTTGGCACCGTGTTCCATCAACATCAGGCTTACGGACAAGTGCCCGCGGGTAGCGGCCTGCATTAGCGGCGTCCAACCGTGATTGCTGTGTGCGTCGACGTTCGCGTGCTTTTTCAACAATAATCCGACGATTTTTGAAAACCCGTAAAACGCAGCCCAATGTAACGGGCTATACCCGGCCCCGTCCTGATGATTGACGTTCGCGCCGCTTTTTATCAGCAACTTCGCAGCCCGTTCACTGCCATTGCAACTGGCAATCATCAGCGGCGTCCAGACACGATCGTCAAGGATGTCTACATCAGCGCCTGAACTCAAGAATAAACCTATGATGTCCACTTTGCCGGACTCGGCCGCATTGATGAATCCCTGCTGCGAGAACGGGAAACCCTGCGCCTCGATTTCCGCCCTGAAACGGTCTGAAACGTGTCCCCAAGTATGGTCAACCTGATTTTTGCCCCGTTGGCGCGCATGCACCATGCTCAAATAGATGATGTCGTCGGCTACGTCCTGCGGGAACCCCGCCCGTTCATCGCGCTTGGAGACCAATAACTCGGAAAAAAGATCTTCAATCCCGGGCAATCCCCATAGCGACATGATCTGGGAAAATATCCGCGGAAATTGTCTTTCGAGAGCGACAGGATAATTCTGCTCGCGATTATCAAGAATTCTTAGGAGCCTGGCGTCCATGTTTGATTAGATTTAGATTATTTGGCGACTGGCTGTCTTTTCAACAGACGCTACAATGGCACACAACATAGCAAACTTCCCAGTAACTCGCAAAGGGTTGACATGCAGTTAATCCGGGTCGTTATAGTTTACTTTGACCACTTCAAGTTCGCGTATGCCATTGGGTGTTTTGAGCACCGCAACATCGCCGACCCGCAGTTTCAATAGCGCCTTTGCCAGCGGTGAAACCCAGCTGATATGGCCCCTCGTCACATTCGCTTCATCGACGCCTACTATGCAATAACTGTAATGGTTCCCGGTTTCATCGCATACCGTTACCGATGCGCCGAAAAATACCTGGTCGCACTCGCCCCGCCTGGCTGGGTCAACCACTTCGGCAAATTCCATCCGCTTGCGCAAAAACCGCACGCGCCGGTCTATTTCGCGTAGACGCTTCTTGCCGTAAATGTAATCACCATTTTCCGAGCGATCACCATTTGACGCCGCCCACGTAATCGTTTTCACGAGCGACGGGCGTTCGAATTTCCAAAGCTGGTCAAGCTCGTTTTTCAGCGTCAGGTAGCCGCCGGGGGTAATGTAGTTCTTGACACCCTCCGGCAAGTTGACCGGGGCCTCTAAGTCGTCCTCAGCGCTTGCGTCTTCTTTTATGAAAGCCTTGTTCATACGCGGGATTCTACCGCAAAGTAGCATAGTCTCCTGAACATAGGCCCGGACATTTTTCAACAACAGGAAAACCGTTCAACGTAGGTTCGATCGCAACGATATGCCACCTCGCCCGCTCTGCAGAGCCTGCAGATGCGCGCTATTCACTGCCGCAATTTGGCCAACTCCGCGTCAGTAAAGCCAGCCGCTCGACGCGCTTCAATGTTGTATGGTCCCCGGGCCACCGGCGCAGCGTATTCCACGGCAAGGCGCGTATACGTTTCCAAAGGTTCCAATCCTCTGTCCTGGCAAATATAGCGGTACCAGATGTTGCCGATTGCAACATGACCAATCTCGTCCCGCAAGATGACGTCGAGTATCGCCGCCGCATCAAAATCTCCGATTTGCGCAAGCTTGGCTCTTACCTGTGGCGTGGCATCCAGTCCTCTTGCTTCCATGGTCACCGGCAATATTGCCATGCGCGCCAGAATGTCGTGTTGCGTCTTCTCAGCCATTTCCCACAGGCTGTTATGCGCGGGAAAACTCCCATATGAATAGCCTAACAATTGCAAATGACGCTCCAGCAACAAAAAATGCAGCGCCTCCTCGCCAGCGACTTTTAGCCAGTCTGCGTAGTATGCTTTGGGCATACCGGGAAAACGCCAGATAGCATCCAGCGCCAGGTTGATGGCAGTAAACTCAATATGTGCGAGTGCGTGGATCAGCGCTGCTCGACCCGCCGGAGTGTTCATGGATCGGCGTTTAACTTCAAGGGGAGAAACCAGCACCGGATTTTGCGGGCGTCCTGCGAGCGTCGGATCAATGCGGGTGAAGCAATCCAGAACGCCATCTCCGGACGGCCATTCCTGTGCGAGACTCTGCACCCCCTGCGCTTTCTTGCTGACACCGGGTTCCGCAAACCAGAATCTTGCGGCCATTCTCAATTCCTTGGGTTGATCCAATCGCATGGAAGAAGATCATTCAACGGCAGTTTTGCCCAACATCGCCTTTAACGTCGCCAGCTTGTCCATGCCGTCACCCTTGCTCACGGTAGATACCGCTGCGGCATGATTCCCCGCATAGACCAGTTCGTCCTGCGGCAACTCATCCAGAAACCGACTCGGTTCACATGCCAGCCATTCGTTGGCTCGTTTGCGCCGGTTGCAATAGCTAATCTGCAGGCTGCGCTCGGCCCGGGTTATTCCGACGTACATCAAGCGCCGCTCCTCTTCGATTTGTTTTTCATCGCTTTCGCGAAAAGGCAGTATTTCCTCTTCAGCGCCGACGATGAACACGTGCGGGAATTCCAGACCTTTGGCGGCGTGCAAGGTGGACAGAGTCACGGCGTCAGGCTCCTGATCTTTGCCCTCGAGCATGGTAATCAGCGCAACGGTCTGCACCATTGCAACCAGTGACTTCTCGTCGGCTTGTGATTTTCGTTTCAACCAGCCCACAAATTCCCGTACATTTTCCCACTTGCCGTCCGCCTGACGCGGGTCCAGGGTGTCATAGAGCCAGGATTCGTAATTGATCGCGCGCAGCAACTCGTCAAGCAACTCATCGCACGGGTCTTTGTCTGCCCTATCCTGAATTCGGTTGATGAAGTTGCAGAATAGCATCAACTCCTCATATTGGCGCGGCTGAACCTCATTTTGTGTCTGTATTTCAAAGGCCGCGTCAAACAGGCTGATATGGCGTGTGCCGGCAATACTGCCGAGCTTTTCCAGCGTATTGTTGCCGACGCCACGTTTTGGTGTGGTAATCGCACGGATGAAAGCCGGATCGTCTTCCGGGTTGGTGATCAATCGCAGGTAGGCAATGATGTCCTTGATCTCTGCCCGCTCGAAGAACGATGTGCCACCACTTACCGTATAAGGCACCCGCTGTATGCGCAATTGTTCCTCGAAACTGCGCGATAAATGATTGCTTCGGTACAGAATCGCGTAGTCGGCATAGCGCGTACGATGCTCAAACTTATGTGCCATCAATTTCATCACCGCGCTTTCCGCTTCGTTTTCGTCATCACGCGCGGCAAATATTCTGACCGGATCGCCGATGCCGTGATCGCTCCACAAATTCTTTTCGAAAACTTTGGTGTTGTGGTTGATCAGGTGATTCGCCACCTTCAGAATCCGTTGCGAAGAGCGATAGTTTTGTTCGAGTTTGATGACGCGCAATTTGGCGTAATCGTTGGAGAGATTATGCAGATTCTCAATGCTCGCCCCTCTCCACGCATATATGGCCTGGTCATCATCCCCGACTACAGTAAAGGCAGCACGCATCTCGGCGAGCAACTTGATCATTTGATATTGGCAGTCATTGGTATCCTGGTATTCGTCCACCAGCAGATAGCGTAGCTTCAACTGCCAGCGCATCAGCACGTCCGGATGTTCCTTGAACAAGACGACGGGCAAATGAATCAGATCGTCAAAATCCACTGCCTGATATGCACGCAAGGTTTCCTGATAGCGCTGATAAACTCTTGCGCAAACGGGGGACTCACCGTTATTCGCGTTTTCCTGAGCTTGTAGTGGCGATATGAATGCGGATTTCCAATTGGAAATTTGCGTTTGTATGTCGCGTATTTCCTTTTTGTCGCCGGAACTGGCCAATTCACTGATGATTTTCCAGGTGTCGCCGCTGTCGAAGATCGAAAACTGCGGCTTATAACCGAGCAATTTGGCCTCCGCGCGCAAAATGTTCATTCCCAGAGAATGAAAGGTGCTGACCACCAAGCCGTTGATATTCACATTCTTCAGCAACTCTCCGACACGGGTGCGCATCTCGTTCGCGGCCTTGTTGGTGAACGTGATCGCGGCAATATTGCGCGGCTCATAGCCGCAATCCTGGATCAGGTGTGCGATCTTGTGCGTAATCACGCGCGTCTTGCCGCTACCCGCGCCGGCCAATACCAATAATGGACCATCCAGGTAGGTAACCGCGTCTCGCTGAACCTGATTGAGCTTGCTTAGCATTCTGAGTTGAGGGAATGGTTTTCGTGTTGAAGGGACTACTTCAGGTTGCAATGATAACAAAAGCAAAGGCAACTACTTGTGCATAGCTCGCTGATTCCGCCTTCCGACACGAAAGTAACTCGTATTGTCGTAATAGGCAGGATTGCTATTGTCGTCCGACCAACCGGGTATACCGAGAAGGGGAACGGGACTGAGCTCGCTCGAATGCAGGTAATTGCCGCCGTCTGCCAATTGGTTCGCCACCAGAGTGTCCACGTGCGCCAACTGCAATTCGGCAGACCAGGAATGGAATTCTTCCATCACCTCCATCAGCATGCCCTGACCGGTCATTCCGACGTAGGGCCGCAACGCCTTCTCGTAAAGGCCATGCCCGATCAGGAAGAATTTCATACTCGCGATGACTTGTCGTCGGTGATGCCAAAATAAATTCTTCCACTCAAACTTTTTCAACAGCCCGATCAATTCCGGATCGGAGCTGACCACGATCACGCCGGATTCGTCGAGCAATGTTGTCGCATCCCGAACTGCGCCGCGTTCACTGCTGAAAGCCTTCGGGTATTCAGCAACATCGTCGGTCAAAGCGCGATAGTGACGAGCGTTCATCGCGGCTTTGGATTTTGGGAATGTCAACCACACCAGTGCATTGAACAAGTCATGCCAATTCGCGGCTCGCGTAGGCACCTCACCTCGCAGATAGCAACTCGGCTCATATTGAGCTTCGAATGGCAACTTGCCGCTATTTTGCGCTACAAAAACCAGGGGTGCGCCGCTTTGAACTGAAACCGGCGAGAGTCTCCGGGTTAGCAGCAAATTCATCTCTCGCAACGTCGGGAAATTGGTTGTATCCAGCTCCGAAATTGTCGTCCACAACGGCGACAGAAAGGGCGACTTAAGCAGTTCTTGCGTATTCCAGGGAACTGCATGTTTCATGATCATCACGCCTTGCGACGCACTTTCGACGGACATCTAGCCGATTACTGAGTAACTTTGACCGGAATACCAATCGAGATAAGGCGGTCGGCAAATTCTTGCAGATTCTCAACTGACAGACTCGAAA
>JBARHR010000010.1:0-8272 GCA_049799335.1 Gallionella sp.
GTGAAAAGCAATTTCAAAGGCCAGTACGGTACCTTCAGCATCGACGCGACGGGCAAGTGGGCGTATGTGGCAAACAGTGCATACGACGAGCTCAACGTCGGAAAAAGTCTCAGCGAGAGTCTAACCGTTAGCAGTTCCGATGGCACCACCACGACAGTCGGTATCACGATCCACGGTACCAACGACCCAGCGATATTGAGCGCACCTGATGTGCATGTTTTGGAAACCAACGAGCCGTTGAAATTGTCGGGAAAGATCGATATTCGCGACGTCGACAGTCCGGAAACTTTGGCACCACAGAAGAACGTCAAGGGACGTAACGGCACGTTCAATATAGACGCCGATGGTCAGTGGACTTACGTTGCGAACAGCGCATTTGATGAACTGAATATCGGTAGAAGCGTGAGTGACGCATTCAGGGTTTACAGCGCCGACAATACTTCGACTTCAGTAAGAGTGACCATAGATGGCACCAATGATCCTGCCGTGTTGGGCGCACCGAGAGCCTCCTTGAAAGAGACCAATTCGAAATTGAGAACCACCGGCACTGTATCCATATACGACGTCGATAGCCCTGAAGTATTCAAGGAGCAGCGAAATGTCAGAGGTAAGACTGGCACGTTCAGTCTTGATGCCAAAGGAAATTGGACGTATGTTTCCAACAGCGCATACGATTGGCTGGGTCTTGATCAGAGCGTCAGCGACAGTTTTACATTGGAAAGTGATGATGGTACCAAGTCGACAGTATCGGTCATCATCAATGGAACTAACGATAGCGCTTCCCTGAGTAGTACAAAAGTGACGCTATTTGAAACCAATTCACCGCGATTTACCGGAGGGCGAATCTATAACGTTGACGTGGACAGTCCGATGCTATTCGTCGCGCAAAGCAATGTTAATGGCAAATACGGTTCCTTCAGTCTGGATCCCTCCGGCCGGTGGAGTTACGACGCGTTTAGCGCTTTCAATGAACTTGAGGTGGGCCAAAGCATTAGTGACCGGTTCCTGGTAATTAGCAGGGACGGTACGCCGACTTCGGTGCAAATTACCATCGAAGGTACTGAAGAAAGCAAATTTGACGGCGGTTGGGTAGGCGCCAAGGCTGGCATAAACCGATCGAACTTGGGCGGTATGAAAGCCAGAAACGCGCTTGCCTACGGTATCGAGGAGGGCACCTCATGGAAAGTTGGTACGCTGCAGTTCGGCATTTATGGCTCACTAGAATTCAACAATACTGCGTCGGGACCGGTCAACTATGGTAGTACCACGTTTGGTATGGGTGCCAAACTTGGGTATCCCTACCGGAATTGGTTTCCTTACGGAAAGCTCGGCTATGCGCGCACCAATGGAAGTGACGCAGCTGTATATATTGGTGCCGGGCACATGTATCGAGCTGTCGGTGTTGAATACAAAATGGACGATAACTTGAGCCTATCAGCAGAGTACACGAAATCAAACGGGAGTACGATTTTTGACGGCATTGACTATCAGCTTTTTAATCGAAACTTTACCATCGGCATTAATTTCTACTTTGGCGTACTCGAGCCGAACAAGCCTGTTCCGACTCCCATAGTGGCGCCAAAAGCACAATCATCCGTACCCATGAACGAAATAGATTACGAGTCAACGCCGTTAGCCACTCCAGAGTCCGCGCCATCAACAGCACCCGCGTTTGGTCCGGCACCGGCGCCGAAAACCTCGCCGGAGGTCACGCCAGCATTTGGTCCGGCGCCTCCACAAGCGCCACCGGCCGAGATAACGCCGTCGTTTGGACCGGTTCCTGCGCCGAAGGCGAGTGACGATGCACCGATCACCCCTTCATTTTAGCCGGGACCCAAAGTCGTATTTCTGGATGGTTGGCTGCACGCGAGACACTTGCAGCGTTCAGATCTCGCAGGGCGGTATGGACATAGCCAGACCCAAAGTCCGAATCGGCTTGCACTGGTTCGACCGAGCCAACCAAGCAAAAGGGGTAATTGATTTCAATTGACAAGTCATCCCGTTGTAAGATAACCAATCCCACGTTTACAAATAAAAAAATGAAGTTGGCCGTAGCGCAAATTAACTGCTTACTGGGGGATCTTGAAGGCAATGCAAATCTGATTTTGCACGCTTCCGAACAAGCCCATCAACAAGGCGCTCAGCTACTGCTTACACCTGAGCTTGGTCTGTGTGGTTATCCGCCGGAAGATTTATTACTGCGACGAGGCTTTTGCCAGGCATGCGATCAGGCGTTGCAACGTCTTGCAAAAAAAATAACGCGTATCGCGGTTGTGGTGGGTCACCCCTGCGTAAGGAATGGGCGGTTGTACAACGCGGCATCACTTGTCCGCGATGGGAATGTAACTGCAACCTACCTGAAACATGAACTGCCCAACTATGCTGTATTCGATGAACAGCGCTATTTTGATCAAGGCTCAAATCCTGCTGTTTTCGAAGTTGGCGGCGTCCGATTTGGATTGAATATTTGTGCCGATATCTGGAAGCCGGAATCCGCAAGAATGGCAATGGAAGCGGGGGCCCAGGTGTTACTTGTGCTAAATGCATCACCGTTTGCTGTTTACAAGCAGGATGCTCGTTATGGTGTTATCCGTGACCGGATCACGGAAACCGGTCTACCAGTGGTTTACGCCAACATGGTGGGTGGACAGGACGAGCTTATTTTTGACGGTGGATCATTTGCCATGGATGCGCGCGGTGAGCTCCTGGCGCAAGCGAAGTTCTTTGAGAGCGATTTGCTGATGGTGGATGTTGTTGAATATTTGCAACCTGTTGGAAACAATTGGCCGACGTTGGACGTCGAGGAGAGTGTTTATCGCGCGTTATGTCTTGGGGTGCGTGACTATATTGGCAAGAACAGGTTTCCGGGTGTATTGCTGGGATTGTCAGGTGGCATTGATTCCGCGCTGACTCTGGTGATCGCCGTGGATGCACTCGGTGCGGATAAGGTTCACGCGGTAATGATGCCGTATGCCTATACTGCACAAATGAGCATGGAGGATTCCCGTCAGATAGTGAAAACTTTGGGCGTGCGCTACGATGAATTGCCGATCGAACAGATCATGGCGGGTTACGTGTCAACACTGAGCAGTTCTTTTGCGGGACATGCTGCCGATACCACTGAGGAAAACCTGCAGGCGCGAATCCGCGGCGCTTTACTGATGGCTATGTCCAACAAGTTCGGTTCGTTGGTGCTAACCACGGGAAATAAATCTGAAATGACCGTTGGATACGCCACGCTATACGGCGATATGGCAGGCGGATTTGCGGTCTTGAAAGATGTTAGCAAGACCATGGTTTACCGTCTTGCCCGCTACCGGAATTTGTCCTCTGACGTGATCCCTGAACGCATTATCTCGCGTGCACCCAGTGCCGAACTCAGACCCGATCAGAGTGATCAGGATAATCTGCCGCCTTACGAAATTCTGGACGACATCATGGCTTGCTACGTGGAACAGAATCTTGCGATTCCGGCGATTATCGCGCTCGGCTACCTGGAATCCGATGTAAGGAAGGTCGTCAATTTGATTCGCGTAAGCGAATACAAGCGGCGTCAATCAGCTGTGGGTATTCGTATTACCGAGCGTAGCTATGGGAAGGACTGGCGTTACCCGATCACTGCACGTTATCAGGATAGCTACTAAGTTAATTCCCTTTACTCCGGAGTTTTGCTACAATGCAGCGCGTTTTTTGATGGGCTTCGAGCCCGTTTTTTATTTGTAGGTCACGATTTATGGATTTGAATGAGCTGCTAGAGGTAACGGTTAACGGCTTGGGCTATGAGTTGGTGGATGTTGAACGATCAGGGCGCGGAATGCTGCGGGTATTTATCGATAAACCCGAGGGAATCTCGGTCGACGATTGCCAGATTGTCAGCAATCAGTTGACGCGTTTGTTTCTGGTCGAAAACGTGGACTATGACCGACTTGAAATTTCGTCGCCCGGGTTGGATAGACCGCTCAAAAAAGTTGAGGATTTTCAGCGCTTTGCTGGTCAAAAGGCGCAGCTGAAACTGCGCATGCCGGTAAATGGTCGAAAGAATTTTACCGGAACGATGGTTTCGGTGAGTGATGGGGTGTTGCAGTTGGATGTAGATGGCATTTCAGTGTCTATTGAACTTGCAAATTTGGACAAGGCACGGTTGGTGCCGGTTTTTTAGGTGTTGCAGCGTGCATTGTCCGTACATTGGTATGGTAGTGCAGGAAAGTACAGGAATATCCGGAGATTAGAGAATGAGTCGAGAAATTTTGTTGCTGGTTGATGCGTTATCCCGCGAAAAGAACGTGGATAAGGAAATCGTTTTTGAATCGCTGGAATCTGCGTTGGCTTCCGCTTCCAAGAAGCAATTTGCCGACGAAGCAGATGTGCGTGTAGCGATCGATCGTGAAAGCGGCGAATACGAAACATTCCGCCGCTGGGAGGTCATGGACGACGAGACGTTCGAAACGCCGGTTTTGCATATCAAGTTGGAAGTGGCTCAGGGACGCAATCCTGAAATTCAAATCGGCGAATTCATTGAGGAACCATTGGAGTCTATCGACTTCGGCAGAATCGGCGCTCAAGCGGCCAAGCAGGTAATCTTCCAGAAGATTCGCGATGCGGAGCGCGAACAGGTACTTGCCGATTTTATGGATCGCAAGGAACACTTGGTGTCGGGTACCGTCAAGCGACTTGAGCGAGGCAACGCGATCATTGAGTTTGGAAAGATTGAAGCTTTGCTGCCGCGCGATCAGATGATAGCCAAAGAGAATTTGCGGGTAGGTGACCGTGTCAAGGCGCACCTGTTGCGCGTTGATCGGAGCGCCCGGGGTCCGCAAGTGATACTTTCGCGCACCTCATCCGAACTTCTGGTCAAGTTGTTTGAACTTGAAGTTCCGGAAATCGAAGAAAAATTGCTGGAGATTATCAGTGCCGCACGCGATCCGGGCTCCAGAGCGAAAATTGCGGTGCAGTCGCATGATCCGCGTATTGACCCTATTGGTACCTGCGTCGGGATGCGAGGCTCGCGTGTGCAAGGAGTGACCAATGAACTTGCCGGTGAGCGGGTCGACATCATACTGTGGTCCGAAGATCCTGCTACCTATGTGATCAACTCGCTGGCGCCGGCCGAAGTGAGCAGTATCGTGGTAGACGAGGAGCGTCACAGCATGGACGTGGTCGTTGAAGAGGAAAATTTGGCGCAAGCAATTGGGCGTGGTGGTCAAAATGTTAGATTGGCCAGCGAGTTGACCGGATGGGAACTCAATATCATGACCGTCGAGCAGTCCAGCGAGAAACACGACGAGGAATTTTCCAAGACTCGCCAGGTATTCATGGAGAAGCTGGACGTGGATGAAGAAGTTGCCGACATTCTGGTTCAGGAAGGGTTTAATACACTGGAAGAAGTCGCCTATGTGCCGCTGGAAGAAATGCTGGAGATCGAGTCTTTTGACGAGGCGACCGTTGAAGAATTGCGAAATCGCGCACGGAACGCTTTGTTGACGGCTGCCATTGTCAGTGAAGAAAAGGTGGAGCATGGCATAGGCGATCTGCTGAAGGTGGAAGGAATGGACGAACAGATTGCGCGCGTCCTCGCCAGCAAGGGTATAGAAACTCAAGATCAATTGGCTGATCTGGATGCGGATGAGTTGGTGGAATTGTCCGGGATTGATGTCGATCGCGCCAACGAATTGATTATGACAGCACGCGCGCCATGGTTTGCTTAACGAAGCGACCTTCGATTAGAGGAAAGTAATGGGAAAATTGAATGTATCGCAGTTTGCAACGGAACTCGGATTGCCGGTCGCCTTGTTGATTGAGCAATTGAATTCTGCCGGCATTGCAGTGAAGCAGGAATCCGATCCGATATCGGAAAAGGACAAGGCCAAATTGCTGGAGCACCTGCGTGTCGCCCACGGTGCTGAAAAACCTTCCAAGAAGATTACGCTGATACGACGAGAGACCTCAGAAATCAAGAAATCAGACAGTTCTGGCCGGGCACGCACGATACAGGTTGAGGTGCGTAAACGGCGCGTCATCGCTCCGTCAACGGGTGCTGATTCTTCAGTAACTGTTGCGGCGAAAGTGGATGACACCTCAGCCAAAAAGTCCGCAGCGAAGGTGGTTGATGCGCAAGAACAGGCGGCCCGAGAAGAAGAAGCGCGTCTGCAATCGGAATTGGCGGTGCGTCAGGCGGCCGAATTGCTGGAAAAGCAGGAGCGAACCAAGCGCAAGACTGTCAAAAAAACAGTTGAAGTTGCGCCTGTTATTGTCACCGAAGAAATAAAGGTCGCTGAAGCTGTCCCTGCCGTACCGGCGCCTGTCGCGACTCTTGCAGAAGGTACTTTGCACAAGCCGACGCCAAAGCCGGGTGACAAAATTGCCAAACCGAGCAAGAAGCCCAAACCAGACACCAAAAACAGTCCCTGGGATGAGAAAGGGCACAAGAAACGTACGCCGGTCAAGACTGGTGAGAAGACTGGTGTCTGGGCTACTCCAGTACGAGCACCGCGACACGATAAACATCACAAGGCTGCTGCTCAGGAAACGGCCCATGCCTTCTCATTGCCGACTGAACCCGTGGTACATGAAGTGGCGGTCCCTGAAACAATTACCGTGGCTGAACTAGCTCAGAAGATGTCCATTAAGGCCTCCGAAATTATCAAGGTATTGATGAATATGGGTTCCATGGTGACCATCAACCAAGTGCTCGATCAGGAAACCGCGATGATAGTGGTGGAGGAGATGGGGCATATCGCTAAAGCTGCGAAACTCGACGACCCGGATGCCTATTTGCTGGATGCCGTCGATGCGCAAGATGTTGAGCTAGTATCTCGTGCACCCGTCGTCACCGTGATGGGACACGTCGATCATGGCAAGACGTCACTGCTGGACTACATCAGGCGGAGCCGGGTTGCATCGGGGGAAGCGGGAGGCATTACCCAGCATATCGGCGCATATCATGTCAACACGCCCCGCGGAATGATTACGTTTCTGGATACTCCGGGCCACGAGGCATTCACTGCAATGCGTGCGCGCGGCGCAAAAGCGACAGACATCGTTATTTTGGTGGTTTCCGCCGACGATGGCGTAATGCCACAAACCAAGGAAGCAATCGCTCACGCCAGAGCTGCCAAAGTGCCGCTGGTTGTCGCTGTGACCAAGATAGACAAGCCCGACGCGAATGTCGAACGCGTCAAGCAAGAATTGGTGGCTGAAGGTGTGACGCCCGAAGATTGGGGCGGGGATGCGATGTTTGTTGAAGTGTCATCGAAGACAGGTCAGGGCATAGACCAGTTGCTCGAGGGAGTATTGTTGCAGGCCGAGGTGCTTGAGTTGAAAGCACCCCGAACCACTCACGCCAAGGGACTGGTAGTTGAAGCTCGTCTCGACAGGGGTAAAGGCCCCGTCGCAACCGTATTGATACAGTCGGGCACGATGAAGCGCGGTGATGCGGTATTGGTGGGTTCGGTTTTTGGTCGGGTACGCGCAATGCTAGATGAGAATGGCGACTCGATCGCCGAGGCGGGCCCGTCCATCCCAGTGGAAATTCAGGGGCTATCGGAAGTGCCTGATGCGGGTGAAGAACTGATGGTATTGGCGGACGAAAAACGTGCGCGGGAAATTGCGTTGTTCCGACAAGGCAAGTATCGCGGTGTGAAGTTGGCCAAGCAGCAGGCCGCCAAACTGGAAAATATGTTCGAGCAAATGGCCGAAGGCGAGGTTGGCATACTCTCGCTAATCGTCAAAGCGGACGTCCAGGGTTCGGCTGAAGCAATCGCTCAATCGCTGCAAAAATTGTCCACCACCGAGGTCAAGGTTAATTTGATTCATGGGGGTGTAGGTGCCATCACGGAATCAGATATCAATCTAGCCCTGGCATCAAAGGCGATTGTGATCGGCTTTAACATACGCGCGGATGCGGCTGCTCGAAAGCTGGCCGAGTCAACCGGCGTGGATATACGTTACTACAACATCATTTACGCGATGGTGGACGAAATCAAGAGCGCCCTTTCAGGGATGTTGGCACCTGAAAAACGTGAAAGCGTCATGGGTATGGTTGAAGTTCGCCAGGTATTTACGGTGTCAAAAATTGGCACCATTGCCGGATGCTATGTACTGGAAGGTCTCGTCAAGCGGGGTGCAAAGGTAAGAGTGTTGCGCGACAACGTGGTTATACATGACGGCGAGTTGGATTCGCTGAAACGCTTCAAGGATGATGTCAAAGAGGTCAAAAGCAACTTTGAGTGCGGTTTGTCTCTGAAGGGCTATAACGATCTGCAGGTAGGGGACA
>JBARHR010000011.1:0-3266 GCA_049799335.1 Gallionella sp.
GGATTATCCAGTACCGCGACTATCGTTATCCTGGCTCGACGCATTGCTAAAACCGCTTGGTCGATGTATACCTACAAAACCGAATTTGATCCCGGGCGACTGACAAAATGCTTGACCTGAACCATGAAATCTTTCTGCATTTTGGGCGTTGAACAACTGCTTACCGGCGCCGAATTTTAACCGCTGAACTGTCGGAACGTGCCATTTGCTTCCGGTCGAGGTGTAATATATCCAGCAAGAAAACAGACGGTCTTAACCGGTAACAAGCGGCCAGAACCGGATTGGCGCGCATGTTATTAGTTTCGATATTGGGTTGAGTTTACTGAAATAAAGCCTTTCAATGTGTCAGGAGTTACCTATGACCTCTAGGCGAAAATTCATAACAGCTTGTTGTTCACTTCCATTAATTGCGTTCCTGCCCAAGCTGGCAAGTGCTGAAAACGGTGTTGAATTCTCCAATCTGAGAGGTGGATTCTCTCAGCGCTTAAAAACAATATTGGCCGCAGGCGAGTTGCCCTATATCGACATTGAGAGTTCATGTAAGTCCGATGAATTGGACATAGACTATATTGCAAAGAATATGGATCGACTGCATATCGGTCTGATGGCTCTTTCAGCTGATATCAAAAACGATTCCGTTGAGGATGGCAAACATTTTGACAGCTTGTCGGAAAGACTTGTCGCCAGTTTTCCAGACCGATTCATCCCGGTTGGCAACGGTGGACAACCTCCGACCCTTGAATTTCTCGAGGGCCAGGAAGCTGCAGCTCAGGCAAAACGAATAATGCTTTTTGGCGAAGATGAATTTCGCCACTATCCTTCTCCGAGACAAGTTAAACGACATAATATGGGACGCGACGTCAGTGTTCCCATTGACGGTCCAGTTGGACATCGCGCGTTCAGCATGAGCGAACAAACTGGATTGCCCTTCCAAATACATTATGAAATTGAAGATGTGTTACTGGACCCGCTTGAAAACATGCTCCAGCAGTATCCGAAGGCAAAAGTGATTTGGTGCCATCTGGCCCAAATACGCTATATCGAAGGCGCATCCCGCTATAATTCTGTTTACGTCGAATCTTTAATCAAACGCTTTCCATATTTATATTTCGATACCGCCTTCGGTGATTCCAATTCAATATACCCTTTAAGTAACCAACGGCATGCACGAGTATGGAATGAAGGCGGAAACCTTAAAGTTGAATGGAGAGACCTCATAGTTGAGTATCCAAAACGATTTTTATCAGCCTTGGATCTTGGTGGGGATCGGCTTAACAAGATCGTTGAATATGATCAGAAGCACCGGAAATTCTTGAGATTCCTACCAAGCGAAACGCAGCATCAAGTGGCATATCGAAACGCTTGGTCGCTATTGTTTGGCGAGGAATTCCATTGATAGGGGCCAGGTCAATACATTGCGATTTTGCTCACGCCATAGGGATTTCCTGAAGGGTGAGAGAAATATTCTGAATTGGGGCCCGTAACTGCCAAGATAGAATAATATAGATAGGATACTAAAGGATTTGTCCTGAGTTTTGATGCATTTGCAGAACTCCAAACAGACTGCAATTGACGAGGAAGTCAAGTGTGTAGCGAGATCAATGATTCGTCTGGGTTAATCAAGCTTAAGCAGCTTACGGCTGGTTTAGATCGCAAGAATCAATCTATCGCCACGACAGTCGGAATGTTGGCGTGTTCTGATATCAATAACACAGAATTGATGCCGGAAATGT
Source organism: Gallionella sp. (assembly GCA_049799335.1). GTDB lineage: Bacteria > Pseudomonadota > Gammaproteobacteria > Burkholderiales > Gallionellaceae > Gallionella. The sequence continues at coordinate 1,734 of JBARHR010000011.1, forward strand.
GCCATCTTTTGAAACTGCATTTCAATCTGAAAAGCAGTGGCTTTTTCTGGTGTGATGAGAAAGGCAATATGACCGATGCTTGGTGCCTTTCCCCTGCCTTCTTGAGAAACAACTCGATGGCAAGTTACCTGGGATATCAAACTTCGAAAATAGGCGGCTGGCCCACATTCAAGCAGAACGTTTTGCTAGGGGCCACGGCGGGTTATCTGCTTCCATTTCAAAATGAGCGCTTCTATGCGTCAGAACCTTACGCGAAGAATTTTCAACCAATCGGCGTTCGACACGTTATGGATGTAGTGCTACATGACGGAATGCGTCCGTTCGGCGCATTTCTTATGATGCGCGACACTGAGCAGGGGAAGTTCACCCAGGAAGAGCGCAAGTTACTTTTGAAGCTCATACCTATATTCAACAATGCTTTCTTAAGGTCTGAGCATGCCAATACTCGGTACGCAAAAAAAGAAACCGCGGGATTCGCATTGCTTTGTCGGGATAGAAAATACAAATCGATGAGTGATGAGGCTCGGCGCATTGTCTGGATGCTTACGCGCACAACTCCCGGCTCTTTTGTTAATTCGAACGACGAAAACATTGAACGACATCTTGAGCAGCTTGCAGAAAAGTGCTTTGCGCAAAGCACAACACACGGAAGCCACTACTACAATGTCGCTACTCGATGGGGAAAATTCCATCTCGCATTTGAGCAACAACAAGATACGAATGACATTGTTGTTGCACTATGTCGCAACGTGCCATTATTATCGCAATTGGTTTTTGCTCTGCTGGACTATGACTTTCCACCCGTTCGGCTAATTGTTGCGTGGCTATTGGCCCAGAATAAAACGCGCAACCAAATTTCCTCAGCTCTGAACATTAGCATCGAGACCGTTACAGATCACATCAAGCTAATCTATAAAGCTACCGGTACGAATTCTAGTCATGGACTTTTGCTACATTTGGAAAGTTGAACTCCCGCACTCACTCAACCTCCTTTCTCGCATCATTCGCTTTACTCGGGGCCAGGCTCTCGCGTCCTCACAAACAAGTATAAACCAGCGGTAATTCACAACTGCACATCACATCCGTTGGCACCCCCATATAGGGGAGTCAAACCTCCTTTTATTCTCTGGATATTGTTGACAGTATTCAACAGGAACTATGATCCAGCGCAGGAAATACCGGCACGCGAAGTAAAAGTATACGGGGGAGACAGCGTTATGAAAATTAATAAGATGTTTCTGGCAATATATTTTGGCGCTGCACTTAGCGCATGTGGCAGCCCTGGCAATGACAATCCCCCACCGCCGGCGGTGTGCACGAACTGCACGACCAGCATCACGCTGGACGGGACGGTGACTGAACGGATTGATACGCCTGTTACCGCGGCCAGTGGTGACTCGATTGTCATAACCAGCGCAGACTCTGTACAGCTTGCCGGCACGACTGTGCAAATTCCAGCGGGTTCGTTACCTGCGGATACCACGGTTACCGTTGGACGGGTCACCGGTAGCACGTTAGTACCAACCGATGTGC
>JBARHR010000012.1:0-19668 GCA_049799335.1 Gallionella sp.
TCAGGAGCATCGTCTGATATTCCAGCAGATCGTTCGTCTGAGCGAAATGGCCAAACCGGTAGACGTCATTACCGTGGCCGAATCGCTGGAAATTGCCGGGGAGCTTGATAAGGTCGGCGGGTTGCCCTATCTGGGCAGCCTTGCACAGAACGTACCTTCGGCAGCAAATATCCGTCGTTATGCAGAGATTGTCCGAGAGCGTTCTATCATGCGCAAGTTGGCAGAAGTCGGCACCGACATAGCGAGCAGCGCATACAACCCGACCGGGCGCGATGCAGCGCAATTGCTCGACGAAGCCGAAACGAAAGTATTTGAAATTGCCGAAGCAGGTGCCCACGGCAAGCAGGGTTTTATTCCGATGCCGCCGCTATTGACGCAGGTGGTGGAGCGCATCGAAACCCTTTACGCGCGGGATAACCAGAGCGATGTAACGGGAACCGCAACCGGATTTACCGACCTGGATCGCATGACATCTGGCTTGCAACCTGGTGATCTGGTCATCGTCGCGGGTCGACCAAGCATGGGCAAGACGGCATTTTCCATCAACATTGCCGAGAACGTCGCGCTGGACAGCAAGCTGCCGGTGGCAATCTTCAGCATGGAAATGGGTGCCACACAATTGGCGATGCGTATGCTGGGTTCGGTGGGCAAATTGAACCAGCACGATTTGCGGACTGGACGTTTGCAGGACGATGATTGGGGTCGTCTGACCCATGCGTTGGGTAAGCTCCACGATGCGCCCATTCATATAGATGAGAGTGCCGCATTGTCTGCGATGGATTTGCGCGCGCGTTCGCGTCGGCTGCACCGGCAAAACAACGGTCTGGGCCTGATAGTTGTCGACTATTTGCAACTGATGAGTTCGAATGTCGGCAAAGCCAGCGAAAACCGCGCGACGGAAATATCGGAAATTTCACGTTCGCTGAAAGCACTCGCCAAAGAGTTGCAAGTGCCGGTAGTTGCCCTATCTCAGTTGAATCGTGGATTGGAGCAACGTCCCAACAAGCGTCCGATCATGTCGGATTTGCGCGAGTCAGGTGCGATCGAGCAGGACGCTGACTTGATCCTGTTTATCTATCGTGACGAAGTTTATAACAGCGATTCTCCCGATAAAGGAAAGGCTGAGATCATCATTGGCAAACAACGCAATGGACCAATCGGAAAGGTTGAGCTGGCGTTTCGCGGCGAATACACACGCTTTGACAATCTGGCTCCCGGCAGTTACTGAAACCGCGAAGGCTCTGCATCAGTCCGTTCTTTGCCTAAATCTGAGTTTGACTGGAAAGCCAATTCAGTTGACACGTCATTCAATTCAGAAATTTCACAGTCGGCCGGAACCTTCCCAAACCGGACGTGCTCATGGCGACGTTGACCGAGTCGCTCGTCCAAGGCTGGCGCATCTTGGCGTTTGTGCAATTCGCAGGCGTGCCGTCGTTGCTAGAAATCGAACTGCGCAACGAGGGCTTGGCCTACACCAAGCGCAATGGAGACACTCAGGACCGTTAACAAGTCGTGCGCCGGCGCGATGACGCCGAGGTGCCCATCCTCCACATCAGTCTGAAAACCGGCCGGCAGGGTTGAACCTCACCACGGCTTACATCGTGATCCATTCCGACCCTTGGTGAACATGGTGGTGGACGATCCAGCCGCCGACCGCACGCAACGTCCGGGACAGCTCACAAATGTTTTCGTCTACAAGCGGGTGGTGTCGTGCAGTATCGAAGCAAAGTTACTTGTGGCGCAGGAGCCCAAGACCTGGTTGGTGGCGGACATCCTGTCCGAGGGGGCTCAGTATGATCAAGTTCAGAGAGGCGGACCTGGTCGCCGGCGCCATTACCCGGCGAAGAGCCGCTTGTCTCGGATTGATGCAGGTTTGACACACGCCGACGATTAAGTGAAGATGCGCCCATGTCGCGTCCAACTCAAAAGATCATCGCCGTCCTGTTCGCTATCTGGCTACCGCTGTTCAGCGGTAGCGTGATGGCTGCTTCTGTGGCCATGCAGGTACCTAGCGGACACTGCCAGGATGAATCCATGCGGAAGGTTGATATGGATATGTCGGACATGAATATGGGCGATATGCACCACATGTCAGATCCGTCCGATGAATATGCGCCAGCTTGCAATGCATGTGCAGTTTGTCATCTTGCTTGTACGGCCTATCTAGCTGTTGCAGCGCTGGACATGGCCGCAGTACAGGTTGGTGTGCGCGACTTCACTACCTTTCAGGTTACTTTCTTCTCGGTTTCTTCGACACCTCTGTTGCCACCACCACTCTCCCGCGTCTGACGCGGGACGAGTCCGTCTGCTGTTTCCATAGCCTGATTCCATCCCGATTCCGAATAGTCGCTTGCGACTATACGTTCACTATGTCTGTATTGGAACATGAACATGAACATGAACATGAAATCTACTTTATTACATTTCGCATTGTTGGGCGCATTCATCGCCGCACCAGCGTGCGCTGAGCAGCCGCTGGGTAGCGATCTCACCGGGCTGCTGGATTACGCGAGGGCACATAATCCCGAATTATCTGCGTCACGCTTGGAGGCTGATGCTGCCTTGCAGCGCACCGATGCGGCCGATGCACTGTCCGACCCAGTGCTGCGTACCGAGTTTATGGACGTCACTAAACGTGGCGCTACTGCACCCAACCTGTTGCCTGGACAGAGCGGCGGCGGTACGCGTTATCTGCTGATGCAGAGTATCCCTTGGTTTGGCAAACGCGATCTGCAACGTCGGGTCGCCAGTGCGCAAGCGGCGCAGGCCGATGGTCGCGTCGCAGCGACTTGGTCGGACTTGGCGAGCCGTATCCGGACAACCTATGCCGTGCACTTCTACGCTGCCGCCAGCGAACGGCTGGCGCACGAGACCATAGCCTTGCTGGAAAGTCTGGAGAACGTCGCCCAGACACGCTATGCCAACGGACTGGGAACACAGCAGGATGTGATACGTGTGCAGGTGGAGAAGACTATGGTACGCAGCGAGCTCATCGCGCTGCAGAACGAGTCTCACCATACCCATGCACGTCTGAACGCTCTGCTATCGCGACCGGTGAATGCGCCCCTGGTAGATCCGCAACAACTGCCTGCCATGCCGCCAGCCGAGAAGCTGAATGAGGCAACCTTGCTGGAACGTCTGCGAGCGCAAAATCCGCAACTGCGCATCGCTGATGCCAGCATCCTGAGTGCTGAAAAGAGCCGCGAACTGGCTTACAACAATCGTTATCCTGGCTTCACGTTAGGGTTTGCGCCCACCCAGACCGGCAGCACGGTCAAACAATGGGACATGATGGTCGAGTTCAACATCCCGTTCCAACAATCTTCTCGCCGTTCACAGGAACATGAAGCGGAAGCGATGTTGTCCGCGAGTAACGCACGCAAGCAAGCCCTGCTCGATCAGACCCAGTCCGAGCTCTCACAGAACCTCGCCGCGCTGGATGCGACACGCGAGACTGAGGCGCTCATCGCCACCCGTCTGCTGCCGCAGGCTGCTCTGACCTATAGCTCCGGTCTGGCCGGATACGAGACCGGAAATGTGGAATTCGCCACGCTCATCGATGCTCAGAAACAGATACTCAACGCAAAACAGCAACAACTGCGCGCCCAGACCGACATGCAATTGCGCTTGGCTGACATTGAAAAACTTCTGGGAGATGCACTATGAACAACCACATCAAGATCGCCCTGGGTCTAACCGTACTGACTCTGGTGGGCGGTGGAGGCTACTGGATAGGCACACATGCCACAGTCACGACGCAAGTTGCCGGCGGTAGCAGTGTGAAAGCAGGACGTAAGGTGCTGTATTACCGCAACCCTATGGGTCTGCCCGATGCCTCGCCCGGACCCAAGAAGGACGCCATGGGGATGGACTATGTGGCTGTTTATGATGGCCACGACGAAGTGGCCGGTCAGCTCAGCATCAGCACCGACAAGGTACAGAAGCTGGGTGTAAAGAGCGAAGCGGCCACGTTGCGTGACCTAAACAGGACACTGCGTGTGACCGGACGTATCGAAGTCAATGAGCGTCGCACTTATACCATAGCGCCAAAATTCGCCGGCTGGGTGGAAAAACTCTATGTGAACACCAACGGTCAGACCGTAGGCAAAGGCCAGCCGCTGTTTGAGGTATACAGCCCGGAACTGGTGTCTGTGCAACGTGAACATGAGCTGGCTGTGCAAGGATTGGTCTCCTTGAAGGGTGCCGATGAGGAGGCGCAAGTTGGTATGCGCCAACTGGCTGCGGCCAGCCGCGACCGGCTGCGCAACTGGGATATCACCGACCAACAGATGGACTCCGTGCAAGGTCAATCGCGTGTGACTTTTCGCGCACCCGCCAGCGGTATTGTTCTGGAGAAGAAGGCGGTAGAGGGCATGCGCTTTATGGCCGGTGAAGTCCTGTATCAGATCGCCGACCTGTCAACGTTGTGGGTCATCACCGAGGTCAATGAGCAGGACATCGCTCAGGTGAAAGTGGGCAGTCATGCGCGCATCCAGGTTGATGCCTATTCCGGGCGGGATTTCGCAGGCAAGGTGGACTTCGTCTATCCGACACTGAATGCCGCAACTCGCACGGTGCAAGTGCGTATGGCTATAGCCAATCCCCATGCTTTACTCAAGCCCGCCATGTATGCCAATGCTGCGATCCATGTGGGCGGCGACGGCAAGGTGCTGACGATCCCTAATTCGGCGGTCATCGACAGCGGTAAGCAGCAAGTTGCTCTGGTGCGCCTGGCGGAGGGCCGTTTCGAACCGCGCAGGGTGAGTCTGGGGCAGCGCAGCGATGGCTATGTGCAAGTGTTGTCCGGTGTCGCAGAGGGTGAACAAGTGGTGACCTCGGCCAACTTCCTCATCGATGCCGAGAGCAATTTCAAGGCGGCGCTGAACGGCATGACTGTGGCAACATCTGCCGAGACCACAGCCGCAACATCAGTAGCCAAGCAGAGCAATTCGGCAGGACATCAGGCACACGGCACACTTAATGCCATCAACGACGACGGTACGGTGAGCATCACCCACGAGGCCATCCAGTCTTTGGGTTGGACGGGTATGAGCATGGATTTTGAACTGGCCAATTCCGCTTTGGTAGCGGGCATCAAGCCGGGCAGTGTGATCGATTTCGAGCTCGTCGAACGCGAGCCGGGCGTGTGGGTCATCACCAAGCTGCAAGCACAGCGCGGGGTACATTGAGATGCTAGCCAATATCATCGGGTGGTCGGCACACAACCGCTTCCTGGTGTTGCTCGCCACCCTGTTCATCACGCTGGCCGGCATCTATGCGCTGGCCAAGACGCCGCTGGATGCCTTGCCCGACTTGTCCGACGTGCAGGTCATCGTCTACACCGAATATTCTGGGCAAGCCCCACAGGTAGTGGAGGATCAGGTCACTTATCCTCTCGCCACGGCGATGTTGTCCGTGCCCAAGTCCAAGGTGGTGCGCGGTTTCTCCTTCTTTGGCGCGTCGTTCGTATACGTGATCTTCGATGATGGCACTGACATCTACTGGGCGCGTTCGCGGGTGCTGGAATATCTCAACGGCATCGCCGGGCGCTTGCCGAAAAATGTCTCGCCGCAACTCGGGCCGGACGCGACCGGCGTGGGTTGGGTATATCAGTACGCCGTGCTCAGCGACAAACACAATCTCGCGCAACTGCGCACCATGCAGGACTGGTATCTGCGCTATCAACTCACCAAGGCGCATGGTGTGGCCGAGGTCGCTTCCATAGGCGGTTTCGTGCAGCAATATCAGGTGACGGTCGATCCGGTGAAGCTGCGCGCTTACGGCATACCGCTCGCCAAACTATCGCAGGTGATCCGTGATTCAAATCGCGACGTAGGCGGACGCGTGGTGGAGATGGCCGAGACCGAGTACATGGTGCGCAGCAAAGGCTATCTGCATGGCATAGTTGACATCGAGAATCTGGTGGTTAAATCGGAGCGCGGTACGCCGGTGTTGGTGCGTGACATCGCGCGTGTCGAACTGGGGCCGGATGAGCGACGCGGCATCGCCGACCTCAACGGTGAAGGCGAGGTGGTGTCCGCTATAGCCATGGCGCGCTACGGGCAGAACGCGCTGGAAGTGATACAGAACATCAAGGACAAGATCGCCGCGGTCACCCCTGGGCTGCCGGATGGCGTGAGCATCAAGGCGGTGTATGACCGCTCCGAACTTATACACAAGGCAATAGACACGCTCAAGCACACGCTGCTGGAGGAGGGCGTCATCGTGGCGCTGGTGTGCATAGTATTCCTAATGCACGTACGCAGTGCGCTGGTTGCCATCGTGATGTTACCCATAGGCGTGCTGATGGCGTTCATCGCCATGCGCGCGCTGGGGTTGAACTCGAACATTATGAGCTTGGGTGGTATCGCTATCGCCATCGGTGCGATGGTGGATGCGGCGATCGTGATGATAGAGAACGCGCACAAGCATTTGGAGCGCATGAAACAAGGCGGGACGCGTTTCGACGCGATATTGACGGCGTGCAAAGAGGTCGGCCCATCTCTGTTTTTTTCTCTCCTTATAATCACCGTGTCCTTTTTGCCGGTGTTCACGCTGGAGGCACAGGAGGGGCGCTTGTTCGCACCGTTGGCTTTTACCAAGACCTTTTCCATGGCAGGAGCCGCACTTCTCTCGGTTACGCTGGTGCCGGTGCTGATGCTGTTGTTCATCCGCGGCAACATCAAGACCGAGGCGGAGAACCCGCTTAACCGTTGGATGATCGCCATCTATCGCCCGATGATAGATACGGTGTTGCGCAACAAGAAGACCACCATCTTTATCTCCGCACTTGCGCTGCTGGTGAGCGCCTATCCCGCGTTGAATTTGGGCAGTGAATTCATGCCTACACTCAATGAAGGCACGTTGTTCTATATGCCCGCGTCCTTACCCGGCATGTCGGTAACCAAGGCGGCGGAGCTGTTGCAGACGCAGAACAAGATTATCAAGAGTTTCCCTGAAGTTGCATCGGTGTACGGTAAGGCGGGTCGCGCGCAGACCGCCACCGACCCGGCGCCTATAGAGATGTTCGAGACGGTCATTAACCTCAAGCCGCAGGAAGATTGGCCTGCCGGCATGGATACCGACAAGCTCATCGCCGCGATGGACAAGGCCTTGCAATTTCCCGGTGTGGCCAACTCCTGGACCATGCCGATCAAGGCGCGTATCGACATGCTCTCCACCGGTATCCGCACGCCCGTCGGCATCAAGGTGTTCGGCAAGGACTTGGGCGAGATGGAAATCCTCGCCAAGCAGATCGAAGCCGTGGTCAAGACGGTACCGGGCACCAGCAGCGCTTTCGCCGAACGCATCACCGGCGGCTACTATCTCGACATCGAACCCGACCGCTTGGCACTGGCGCGCTATGGACTGACAGTGGGTGAAGTGCAGGATGTCATCGCCACCGCACTAGGCGGCGAAAACGTCACCACTACGGTGGAAGGTCTGGAACGCTTCGGTGTTAACGTGCGCTATCCGCGTGATCTACGCGGCTCACTGGAACAGATCGCCGGCGAGGTGCTGGTGACGACAGCCGACGGCGCGATGATCCCGCTGGGGCAGTTGGCTAGAATAGGCATAAGCAAAGGGGCACCATCGATACGCACCGAGAACGCTTTGCTCTCCGCTTACATCTACGTGGATATCCGTGATCGCGATATCGGCTCGTATGTGGACGAAGCGCGCAAGGCGGTCAACGCACAGGTGAAGTTCCCGCCCGGTTATTACGCCACATGGAGCGGCCAGTTCGAATACATGGAACGTGCCGCAGCGAAAATGAAGATCGTCATCCCTATCACCTTGCTGGTCATCTTCCTGCTGCTCTATCTCAACTTTCAGAAGATCACCGAATCTTTGGTGGTGATGCTGTCCGTACCATTTGCATTGGTTGGCGGCGTGTGGCTGCTGTGGTTGCTCGACTACAACCTGAGCGTGGCGGTGGCGGTGGGCTTCATCGCGCTGGCGGGAGTGGCGGCCGAGACAGGCGTAGTGATGCTGATCTATCTGGAGCAGGCTTGGCAGAAAAAATTGGTGGAATGCGCAAACCGCCCCCACCACAATCTTGCCCCCGAGGGAGATGGGACGAGCGCTTCGCGGCCAGTTAGCCGCGAGGATTTGCACGATGCCGTCATGGAAGGTGCAGTAGAACGCGTACGCCCCAAGATGATGACGGTGGTGGCCATCATGGCCGGATTGCTGCCCATACTGTGGAGCAGCGGCACCGGTTCGGAAGTAATGCGTCGTATCGCCGCGCCGATGGTCGGAGGCATGATCTCTTCCGCAGTGTTGACCTTGCTGGTCATCCCCGCGATTTATACGCTGATCAAACAACGCAAGCTGGATTCTGCAGCTTGAAATTAGGCAGGGCTGATAAGACATGAAGGGCATGGAAATATGGGGGAGACTATCAACGAGCCGGCGCACAAAGTGCAGATTGCGCACGAGGCGATCGCCTCGCTGAATTGGCCAGCGATGTCAATGTGGTTTACATTGGGCACCCGCCAGCAGACCATAAATCAGGTGACAACATAATTCTTGAATTGCAACAGACAAGTTCGAAGAAGTGGACGGTCACCAATATAGGCAAACATTGATGAAGTACAAGCAAAACGGTGAGGTCATGCTGGTGATGATGCCGGTGACGCCGGCGGTTGGCCAGTTGACTAGCGGTCACAGGGGGCGAATGGGTCATGGTCGCGGCACTGCTGGGGCCGGCTGCGAAGAACGACGGGACACAGTCCGGCAAAACGCTGCACCTGAGCAGAATATACGAAAACTGCAATCCGGATGTCGATCGTTGTTGTCCTATCAGTTAATGAACGCGCATGAAACTCGTCAAAGTTACCCCTGCGTTACTACTTTTATCGATACTTGGGATCGGCCTGTTCATTGCTGTGGATATGTCCAACATTGCTGCTGTCAGTTCGCATTGGAAAATCACTTATGCATTTATACGGACGCTGCGTGAGCGGTCCATCGAGCATAATTTTCAGGGATCACGGTGCCTGACAATTGGCATAATGCGGTGTCCAATCAAGCGTAAATGGCCAGCATCCAATTTATATGACTGTCGAAACTGAACTCAAACTTCGCATCAACCCTGAACATCTCGCCAAGCTGAGGCGACATGCATTGCTCAGGGAGTTGCAGATTGCGCCTCCAAGAACGCACAAACTGTACAGCATTTATTACGACACTCCGGCGATGGATCTGCACAAATCTGCCATGGCGTTGCGTATGCGTCGCGATGGCAGGAATTGGATGCAAACCCTGAAAGGTGGTGGTTCTGTCAACGCCGGTTTGCACCGGCGCAATGAATGGGAGGTACCGGTCAAAAGTGGCGCACTTGATTTTGACATGCCGTTGGACGATGAATGGCATCAGCACCTGCCGAAGTCATTGCGCAAGAAACTGAAGCCGGTGTTTGTTACTGACTTTTCACGCAACAGTCGCATGTTGATGTGGAAGGGTGCGCAAATTGAATTGTGCATCGACCATGGATTGGTGACCACCGAACGTGACAATGTCAACTTGTGCGAATTGGAATTGGAACTTAAGTCCGGTGAATCCCGGCAGCTATTCGAATTGGCGCTGGCGTTACTGGAAATTGTTCCATTCGAACTGGAAACAGTCAGCAAGGCGGAGCGGGGATATCGCTTGCTTTCAGGGCATGTAGACCGTCCGTGCAAAGCAGTTGCAGTTGAGGTTTGCAAAAGGGATAGTTTGTCAGAAATATTGCAAGCCCAGATATGGTCCTGCGTGGCGCATTTTCAGAGCAACCTGGCTGGCGCTCTGCAGGTCGAGGACGCTGAATATTTACACCAGGCGCGCGTGGCTTTGCGGCGCATGCGGGTGTTGCTGCGCATGACGGAACAGCTCAAAGCGGATAGGCAATTGTCTGAACTGGTAAATGCCATATCGGCGCTGGGGGTTGTTTTGGGCCGCATTCGCGATTTGGATGTTTTTATCGCCGATACCCTGCATCCGATGTGTTGTTCCGGATTTAATGATGACACCGGCTTGAAAACGCTGTTGTCGCTAAGCATGCGGCAGCGGACTTCTCTGCTACGCCTGCTGAACGACGAAGCAAGGTCGGGCAAATTTGAGAGGCTTACGCTGGGCCTGGCAATGTTCCTGAGCGGTCCGTATTGGGGACCACACGAATTCCCTCATGCGAGGGACTTTGCCACAGACCGAATGCATAAACTTTCCGGGCGCTTCCTTCGTAACGCAAAACATCTGGAGACGCTCGACGAATATGGTCTGCATGCGCTCCGTATTCTGGCCAAAAAACTCAGGTACAGCGCGGAAACATTTGCAGGACTTTACGATCGCAAAAAGGTAAGATCTTTTGTCGCGGCATTGAGTGTAGCGCAAGATGTACTGGGAAAAATACACGACGCCACGGTGGCCCGCCGTCTTCTGGATGAATTGGCAGGGGCTCCGGAAAGTTTGCATTTAAATGAAGCTCTGATTCTCGCAAAAGGCTGGATCGCCCGTGAACGGGCAATTCAAATCGTCGCACTTGGCGGAGTAATTAATAGCTACTTGAAACAGTCTTCCTACTTTGGATTTTGAATCGGGGTCCTATTTGTCTCGCGCACCGATAGCGCGATGACACCGCTAACAACACATACGGTGAGCGAATATCGCAAACACCAGAAAGGTTGCAGGAGAAAACTCGTTCGTAGCGTGTCCACGAAAAACCTCCGGCGAAAGCAGTGGCAAATCGGCCAACGATTGCGATAGTCATCTCGTCCCAACGTTGATTGCAAAATGAGCGGTTTGATTGATGTTTGATCGTAAACAGGGTGTCGAGCGATTGACTGAATTTCGGAAAGTAAATTAGGGTAACAAATTCATTAATCTCGGCGCACGCTATGGTACAAGAGGCACATTTGGGGTAGTTCGCGTCTGATTCGCTCGGACCTTCATGTTGTTTGGTGCGCCGATCACGTTGCAAATTCCCACAGCACCGAACGTGTTGAATGGCGGCGCGTGATGCTGGAAGTTGGAGCGCGCTTGCAGTTTTTGTACGGTGAATCCAAAAAGTCGCCATGAAAAATATCCACCTTCTAGTGGGAAATACTGCTTATTCAAATAGTTAGGTTAATAGATTGCATTCGCTTGAGTATGGTATATTATTTTAATAATTGTTTAACAATGGAAATATAAGATCATGGAATCTGCTGAAGCGGTCAAGGCATTGTCTGCGCTGGCGCAGCCAACTCGGCTGGCGCTATACCGGTTGCTGGTGTCGTGTGGTCCGGAAGGAATGACTGCCGGGCAGATTGCTGTAACGCTGGGGGTATCTCCGGCGACGATGTCGTTTCACTTTCGCACGCTGCTACACGCGGCGTTAGTTGAAAGCCGTCAGGAGGGTCGTTTTGTCTATTACGCGGCGAATTTTGCCGTCATGAATGGCATGGTGGCGTATCTGACCGAGAACTGTTGCGGTGGAAATGCGGATGCCTGCAAAACACCGACAACGCATTGTTGAGTACCAAAAAGGAATCGGTAATGAGCGAAAAGCAATACAACGTCCTTATTCTATGCACTGGCAACTCTGCCCGCAGTATTTTGGGCGAGGTTTTATTCAACAGCATGGGCAAAGGCAGAATCAAAGCATATAGCGCGGGCAGCAAGCCAGCTGGAAAGATTAATCCGGGTGCGTTGGAATGGTTGACGAACAATGGTCACAATACCGCGGGTCTGCGCAGCAAGAGTTGGGACGAGTATGCCGCACCCGGTGCACCCAAGTTCGACTTCGTCGTTACCGTGTGTGACAACGCAGCAGGTGAAGTATGTCCGATGTGGTATGGCGCACCGGTTACTGCACATTGGGGCATTGCTGATCCGGCGCATGTTGAAGGAGATGTCGCGCGTCGAGCGGCCTTCAACAGGGCTGCTGATCAGTTGGCGCGTCGTATTCAGCTATTTTTGGCTTTGCCTATTGAAAAATTGGACATGTTCGCACTGAAGCACGAACTGGCGAACATCGGACGCACAGGCGATTGACCGGTTTGAATGCAATATCAGGGGAGTGTCATGAATTTATTCGAGCGATATCTAACAGTTTGGGTATTCATGTGCATCGTTATCGGGATAGTGTTTGGGCAATTATTCTCGGCACTGTTCCAGTGGCTGGGCGGATTGGAAGTTGCCAACGTCAATATTCCGGTGGGCGTGTTGATCTGGGTGATGATCATACCGATGCTGTTGCGTATCGACTTCGGCGCGTTGCACGAAGTGCGCAAACACTGGAAAGGAATCGGCATCACGCTGTTCATCAACTGGGCAGTCAAGCCATTCTCGATGGCGTTACTCGGCTGGATATTTATCCGCCAGATATTCGCGTCCTACCTGCCGGCAGAGCAGCTGGACAGTTATATTGCAGGTTTGATCCTATTGGCGGCAGCGCCGTGCACCGCAATGGTGTTTGTGTGGAGTCGTCTGGTAAACGGTGAGCCGCTGTTCACGCTGAGCCAGGTCGCACTCAACGACACGATCATGGTGTTCGCGTTCGCGCCGCTGGTGGCTCTACTACTGGGACTCTCGGCAATCGCTGTCCCTTGGGACACGCTGTTGGCATCAGTTGTGTTGTACATTGTTATTCCGGTTGCAATCTCCCAGATATGGCGCAAGCTGCTGCTGATTAAGGGCCAGCAGGTGTTTGATGTGACACTGGCGAGGATCGGACCGTGGTCCATTTCCGCGTTGCTGCTTACCCTGATATTGCTGTTTGCATTTCAGGGAAAATCGATTGTTGAGCATCCGCTGATCATTGCGATTCTTGCGGTGCCAATCACCATCCAGGTCTATTTCAACTCCGCCATCGCCTATTTGCTCAATCGTCGATTCGGCGAAGCGCACTGCGTGGCGGGGCCATCTGCGTTGATAGGCGCCTCCAACTTTTTCGAGCTGGCGGTGGCCACCGCGATCAGTCTGTTCGGATTTGAATCGGGTGCAGCACTAGCAACTGTCGTCGGCGTGCTGATCGAAGTGCCGGTAATGCTAAGCGTGGTGTACATCGTGAACCGAAGCCAAAGCTGGTATGTCGCAGGCGACACCTCTCATAGAGCTAGCCTATAGGCAAGCATTGCGCTGATTTAATCCGTTTACTCGTTGATAAATCGAAGCGCCGCTAGTGGTAGACAATCTTGACGTTTTCGTCACGTAGCAAGGTGCGCAAGTCGTTGATCAGATCATCATGGAGTGTAACCTGCCAGTCGTCGCCCAAGCGGATTTGGCAACTGGCGAAGTCGTTGCGGTAGTGGATCAGAACGGGACACTTTCCGTCCCGATAGGGTGTGAACAAACCCTTCAACTGCGCGACGCTGGCGCTGCCGTTGCAGCGCAGTGATAGTTGTTGTGCGAAGCTGGAGCGCGCGGAAGGAAAGTCAAACAACTCGTCGCCGGTTACGCGCACGTTGCCGGAATACTCGTCCAAGGCAGCCTTGCCGCGCACTACCAGCAACTCGTCTTCGCGTATCCAGGGGCGATTGGCCTCGAACAATTCGTTGAATACGGTGAGTTCGACCTGCGCGCTACCATCATCCAGCGTAATGATCGCCATGCGTCCCCGTCTGGTCTGTTGTATACGCAGTCCGGCGACGATACCGGCAAGTACCACCGCGACGCCGCGCTTCGCGGCATAACCGGAGGCATTCCCCTGTCCGTTGGATTTTCCGACAAACTGCGGCGTGAGGTCGGACAATCTGACCTTGATGAAGTGCGCCAACTCTTCTTCGTACTCTTGATACGGATGACCGCCAAGGTAGAAACCGAGGCTGGATTTTTCGTGCGCGAGCTGCTCGCGCAGTGGCCAGCGTGGCACGTCGGCATATCTACCCTGCAGTACAACGTCCGCAGCGTCGTTGTCGAACAAACTGTTCTGGTTTGCCGCGCGGGCCTGTTGATCGGCACTTGCCAACGCGGCATCGACGCTGGACATCAGGCTGGCACGGTGATCGCTGATGCTGTCAAATGCACCGGCGCGTATCAGTGCCTCGACAGTGCGCCGATTGACCACACGCTTGTCCACGCGTCTGCAAAAATCGAACAAGTCCTTGAACGGCCCGTTTGCTCTGGCCTCGATGATATTGTTGATCGCAGTTTCGCCGGTGCCCTTGATTGCGCCCAGCCCGTATGCGATGGTGTGATCGTCAGTCGGGGAAAATACGTAGCCGCAGGTATTTATGTCAGGTGGAAGTACGCGGACCTGCGCCATGGTTCCAGATTCGCGATCGGGCGCGTGCTGTTGCAATGCGTCACTATAGAAAATATGAACTTTGTCGGTGTTGTCCATATCGCCCGACATGGTCGCGGCCATGAATGCCGCGGGGTAATGCGCTTTCAGATAGGCGGTGTGATAGGCCACCAGCGCATAAGCCGCCGCATGGGACTTATTGAAGCCATACCCGGCAAATTTTTCCATCAGGTCGAACAGTGTGCCGGCCAATTCCTGGGTTGTGTCATTCTTCACCGCACCGCCAATAAAGATCTCGCGATGCTTGGCCATCTCCTCGACTTTTTTCTTGCCCATCGCGCGGCGCAGCAAGTCGGCGCCACCCAGGCTGTAGCCGCCGACGATCTGCGCCATCTGCATCACCTGTTCCTGATACACCATGATGCCGTAGGTCTCGCGCAATACCGGTTCGACGGCGGGGTGCGGATAGTCGAATTTTTCACCGTGCTTGCGGCGTATGAAATCCGGAATCAGATCCATCGGTCCGGGTCGATACAGCGCCACCAAGGCGATGATGTCCTCGAAGCAATCCGGCTTTGCGCGCCCCAGCATGTCCTTCATGCCGCGCGATTCAAGCTGGAATACTGCGGTGGTGTTCGCGCTCTTCAACAGTTCATAAGTCGCGGCATCGTCCAGCGGCAGAGTTTCCAGGGAAAATGGCGCGGTGCCACCCGACAGTCTGGCCACGTGCCGCATCGCCCAATCCAGTATGGTCAGGGTGCGCAGGCCGAGAAAGTCGAACTTGACCAGGCCGATGTCCTCAACATCATCCTTGTCGAACTGACTGACCACGCTGGCGCTGCTGTCCGCGCAGTACAAAGGACAAAAATCGGTGAGTTGTCCCGGTGCAATCAGCACCCCGCCGGCATGCATCCCGACATTGCGTGTCAGGTCTTCGAGGCGTTCTGCCAGTTCCAGCAACTCCGGCACACCTTCTTCGCTCTCCGCGATTGCGGTAATTTCCGGCTCCATTTCGCGGGCCTTCTGCAGCGATACCGGTTTGACGCCCTCCACCGGGATGGCCTTGGACAACCGGTCACACAGGCCGTACGGGAAATCCATTACCCGTCCGACATCACGGATCACTGCTTTTGACGCCATGGTGCCGAACGTCGCGATCTGCGAGACGCTGGCGGCGCCATATTTCTGTTTGACGTAATCGATCACACGTTCGCGGCCGTCTTGGCAGAAATCGACGTCAAAGTCCGGCATCGATACGCGTTCCGGATTCAGGAAGCGCTCGAACAGCAGGCCATAACGCAGCGGATCGAGATCGGTAATGCCGAGACTGTAGGCGACCAGAGACCCGGCTCCGGAACCCCGGCCGGGGCCGACCGGTACGCCGTTTTCCTTGGACCAGCGAATAAAATCCGCCACGATCAGGAAGTATCCCGGAAAGCCCATGTTGATGATGGTCTCGGTCTCAAATACCAGTCTCTGCTGATATTCAGGCAGTTTTTCAGCGCGTACGCTTTCAGCAGGGTAGAGCGCTTTCAACCGTTGCTGCAAACCGGCCAAAGCCTGATCGCGCAGATACGCGTCCAGTCCCTGTCCGTTGGGTGTGGGGAAATCAGGCAAGCGCGGCTTGCCCAACGTAAGGCTCAAATTGCAGCGCTTTGCAATTTCGACACTGTTCTGCAAAGCCTCGGGGAAATCGGCAAATAGCTCGGCCATTTCTGTCTGCGTCTTGAAATATTGCTGTGCGGTAAATGCGCGAGCGCGGCGTTTGTCATTCAGCACATAGCCTTCGGATATGCATACGCGCGCCTCATGGGCCTTGAAGTCGTCGGCGGAAATGAATTGCACCGGATGAGTGGCCACCACGGGAAGTGCGAGCTCTGCCGCAAGTTGAGTCGAGGCCAGAATGTACTGCTCTTCATCGGTGTAGCCGCTGCGCTGGATTTCGATGTAGAAACGGTTGTTGAATATGCCTGCCCACTCGGCTGCAAAATGTCGCGCCTGATCTTTGTTGCCGGCCAGCAACGAGCAACCGATGTCGCCCAGATGTGCGCCGGATAGGGCGATCAAGCCATTGGTGTCCTGGTGTAACCAATCGCGCCGGATTTCGGCGCGGCCGCGATACTGGTTCTTCAGATAGCCCCGCGTCAACAGTCGGCAAAGCAACAGGTAACCGACATCCGACTGGCATAGCAACAGCAGCCGATAGGGGCGGTCACGATCGCTGTCATTGGTGATGAATACATCACAACCGATGACGGGCTTGATGCCCTTGCCGCGTGCAGTTTTGTAGAATTTGATCAGACCGAAAAAATTGTTCAGATCGGTCAATGCCAATGCGGGCATCGCGTCGTTTATTGCGGCGGCGACGGCCTCACCTACGCGCACCATTCCATCGGATATGGAATATTCGCTGTGCAGGCGCAAATGGA
The DNA here is from genome assembly GCA_049799335.1 of Gallionella sp. Classification (GTDB taxonomy): domain Bacteria; phylum Pseudomonadota; class Gammaproteobacteria; order Burkholderiales; family Gallionellaceae; genus Gallionella. The sequence goes on from JBARHR010000012.1 coordinate 16,636, forward strand.
CGTAGGTTGGTTGAGGCATGATGGAAATGGAAATTTCAGGCCGGAATTTTAGCACTGTCGGAAGCAGGAATATTTCTTGTTAGAGATTCAAAACGTTACAATCGCATCTTGTTCAACGTTCGCATCAATCCCCGTGCAACCAGCCCTGACGCCGCAACGCGAAAAGTATTTCCTGCTGACACTTGCGGGAATACAGTTCAGTCATATCCTCGATTTCATGATCATGATGCCGCTCGGGCCGACATTGATTACCGAGCTGAACATCTCTACGCACCAGTTCGGATTGTTGGTCGCATCCTACAGTTTCAGTGCGGCATTTTCCGGGTTGCTGGCGGCGACATTCGTCGATCGTTTCGAGCGCAGGCGGATGCTGATTACGGTTTTCGCGCTGTTCGGATTGGCCACACTGGCCTGCGGTCTTACCTCCAGCTTTCTGGCGTTGCTGATTGCGCGCGGTTTGGCTGGTACTTTCGGCGGAGTGATGGGTGCGCTGATACAAACCATGGTGGGCGACGTAATTCCGTTTGCGCGCCGCGCCAGGGCAAGCGGCATCGTTGCGACCGCGTTCTCGATATCTACCGTTGCCGGGGTGCCACTCTCATTGTATTTGTCCAACCATCTCAGCTGGCGTGCGCCGTTTGTGTTGATCGCGTTGCTGGTGGCGTTATTCATGCTCGTCGCGATGCGAGCTCTACCCGAACTGCGCTCGCACATCAACGCCGAGAAGCAGGCGCACCCGTTTACGGCAATGTTTGCAGTATTGCGCGACGGAAATCACTTGCGCGCATTGTTGTTCTCGTCGCTGATCATATTTTCCGGCTTTACCGTGATACCCTACATCACCGTTTACGCGGTGGGCAATGTTGGCATCAGCATCCACGAAATTCCGTTCATCTATCTTGTTGGCGGAATGGCAACATTCTTTACCGCCAGATTCATAGGCCGGTGGGCAGATGCACGCGGCAAGCCCAGAGTCTATCGGCTGGTCGCGATGGGGGCCATGGTGCCATTGCTGGTAGTCACGCACATCGGAGCCGCACCCCTGTGGATGTGGTTAGTCTGTACCACCATGTTCTTCGTGCTTGTATCAGGCCGAATGATCCCCGCGATGGCGATCATTACCTCTGCGGCTCAGCCAAAGTTGCGCGGTACCTTCATGTCGCTCAATACCACCACGCAATCGCTCGCGATGGGATTGGCAACCACGTTGGCGGGATTTATCATCACCCAGGACGGTAGCGGATTTATTGTTGGCTACGGCACGGTTGGCTATGTTGCGGTGGGCGCCAATGTGCTGGCGATCTGGTTTGTTTCGCGTATCGTGATGCATGATCAACATGCTGTTGTACCGGACGTTGCGCCCAAGTGAACGATTGCACGTTTTGTCCAGAATTATCGTTGAGTTTGGAAACGTCCTGATCGCGTGGCAGCGTCTTAGTTTCCGGCGACAAGACAATATATACTCGCAACTTGACAGCAAACTAACAAAACAACTCACAATCGGGCGCTTCGTCGTGCAGCGCTGGCTCGGTAGCGGGTTGCAGGGCAGGGGTCTTTCAGGCGTTCGATCCGGTGCTTGAGCGTTGGCGATCAAAAGGTTGAACCCGACAAGCAGCGCATCTGCCGCAAATTTGAGTGTCAATTCGAACGAAGCGCGCATCGTCGCGAAGCTGAATCATCCGAATATTGTCACCCTGTACGAAGCTGGCACTCATGATGAGTTTCCGTTTCTCGTGTTTGACTGTGTGGCAGGGACAACGTTACGCGAAGTGCGGGCGAGTGATGCCGGTATGTGAGTTGCTGGCCGTTTTCAAGGGAATACTTGACGGCGCCGCCTACGCTCATGCACATGGCGTACTTCAACTGGATCTGTGTCCCACACTGAACGACACTTTCTATGGTGTTGCGCCTGAGTACGCCACCGCGACGCGTCCCGGCTATAGCGCCAAAGGTGGTTTGATTGCGCTTCGCGCCGGATTGACGGTGTCGCACAAGGTTTCCTCAGCAGCGCGAATTTTCTACGTACTGCGGATAGAGTCGATGCGTGGCGCTGCCAACCGTGACAGCCCTCTGTTCAGGCGCGATTTCGGCTGGTCTGCCGGTATCGGATTTGCGTGGACATTGTCTCGCTCAGAGCACAGCGCGTTCGAGTGAGCCCGGCACGCTAGCCTTGAACAGGGTGTCGCAGCGATTTATTGTCAGGCGCCAGGCTGATTTTTTGATTCCTTGCTGCGGAATTCCACATATTTCGCGTGAAATTCCTTCGCGGAATTCTTCATGTGATCGACGAATTCCTTCTGCGAAGTCGCGCGACTGAAGGTATCGGCCATAGTCATCTGGGTCTGGTAGCAAAATTCCGCCATTTCATCGACTGTCATTTCGCGCGTCCAGAGATCGATATTCAGCGCGGATTTCTTTGTTCCGTCCCAGAGCGCCAGCATCATTGCCTTGGCTTGCTGCGCGTCCGCGATATTCGAATCCGTGGCCTTCCATTGAATATCCACCGGGTGATTGTTGCTGTCCAATTGGACTTCGATAGTGATGGTTGAATTTCTCATGATGCTCTTTCTGTGAATGGTTCCTTTGTGGTATTGCTCGCGCGTTGCGTGATCATCGCTCCAGTTTGCCTATACACAGCGCAGCGCAAACCACCAGATACTCAGCGAGGCGAACGAACATATCATGCCTACCGCAACCATCAAAGTGGCGAGGTGCGGATCGAGTTCGTGCTCTGTAGCAAGGATCGCTGCGGTAATCATCGGCGGCATCGCCGCCTCGAACAGCGTCACCTGTATTGCCTGCCCGTGAGCGCCAAGCAAAGGGACGTATAGCAGAAATATAAGCAGCGGCGCGAGCACCATCTTGAAGCCCAGCCCGATTGCGAGATTGCGGCCGTTCCCGGCGAGATGGCCAAGACGCAACTGGTAACCTACCGATACCAGCGCCAACGGTGCCAGTGTGTCGCCGAGTCGCTTCAATACCAGCGAGAACCAGTCCGGGTAGGCGGCGGGAATCAGCAGTAACGCGATCAAC
>JBARHR010000013.1:0-2736 GCA_049799335.1 Gallionella sp.
ATTCTGATCCCAATGCAGCCAATGATTTCGTATCTTCTGATTGCGGAGCAATTGCTTCTTCGGCCAGCGTAATGGAAGCCACCAAAGCCAAGGCTATCAATGAGCTTGCAACAATTGTATTTCTAAGCAGATTCATCCAATCTCCCCCGACGATATTCTTAATGGAATACTGGGATTCTCGCAATTGTTGTGCCAGTCACTCTCGGTCGCAAACGAGTGAGTTCGCATCGTTGCCCAACTCTTGTTGCAGACGATGCAGCCAATTACGTTGACATTTCTAAACCAGCAGAAGTTAATCTGCTGTACCATTTATGAGCATTAAATACAGATCAGGCTGCAACAGGTGCTCCAAATTATTACAGACTGGTACGGACCTACTATTGAGCCGACGTCCCATCAACGTGCGCAGCAAGTGACATTGGTGTCCTTTCCCACCATGAAAATTGGACATGAATGAGAGATTCATGGAAGCGCAGATGATCAGCATGAGTCGACGCGGGGAAGCGACTGGGATAACTCGGTTGCGGAATCCTGCTTTAGCGGCCTGGAGGTGAAATGCATCCGCAGCACAGGCTGCACTCGCGCGTGTAAGAAAATATGCATTCGAAACGTCACTGCAGACGCCCTAACGGCATGAAGCGTTCGAAGCCATCACCACATATTGGTGACAATTACTGCCCGTATACCTTGGGACGCGCCGCTACAGAGACGCTCCATAACGAATCAAGGTCGGTCCAGGCTACCCATCGACTTCGGGTAGGTTACGATACCCCATGGCATGTCATTGTCACTAATTCGCTTGGTGACTATCAGTTGATTAGCATCAATTACCAATATCTCGTTTGATTTGCCGCAGGCAAGGAGAATTTGTTGGTTATCTGGAGTAAATGTGAAATGCCAGCAGCGATCGCCGACAGGAATGTCTTTTATTTTCTTCCACGTCTTGGCGTCAAAAACCTGTAAAGTTTTTTCCTTATTGGTCGCTACGAATACTCGCTTTCCGTCGACGTCATAGGACACTCCATACGGGGTCTTTCCGGTGGAAACTTCCTTGATTGGTTCGAAGGTGTCATTTAACACTAACAATTTGTTGGAAAATTCCAGCGTGGTTACATAATTGATTCCGTCTGGAGCCGATTTGATACCGCGAGGTCGTTCACCATACTTTGAAACGGAAACATTCTTAATCAGCCTGCCAGAGTTTATGTCATGCACGCTGATAGAGTTGTCCGATTCGTTTGTAACGATTACTTGATTTCCATCATTGGTAATTTCGACGCCCTCAGTCTCAGGTTTACCAACGATGTCCAAAATAATCTTGCCGGTCGCCAGGTCTACGATTGCGACGTGACCCGGAACCTTGTCTTCCTCATCCTCCTTTTTGGTATCTTTAGATCCTTGTTGCGGGATCGCGCCTGCTTTGAGGCTGGGCTCGAAAGTTACGAATGCAATATTGCCGAGCACACGTACAAATTCAGGATTCTTTCCAATGGAGACATGTTTGACCAATTTACCCGTCGCGGTGTCGACCACAGAAATGTTGCCGTCGAATTTGTTCGCAGTCACCAGCCATTTGCCATCTGAAGTCACGCCAATGCCGCGGGGCTCCTTGGCCACGACATCAAGGACTCCCGTAATTTCCAGCGTATCCAGATCTATGACACTCACGCCGCCTTTCTGGTTGGAAACATAGGCAACCCCCTTGCTTCCGGCGAAGGTGTTAAATGGCGAAAGACAGGACAGTAACAATGCAACACAAAAAACGTGCTTAATGGACACAGGGCTCATTTGTTTGGACTTCCTAATTAAATTCACAATCGGCGCCGCTAGTATGTTTGCGATACTTGATGACATTCAATGCAAGTATACTCTGAACCGCTCCGGGTTTTGAAGACGACGCTCCAACCTGAATAGTTTACAAGAGCAAAGTGGCAACGCAGGTGATGACTCCACGGTCAAAAATTCTCGTCGATTTGACTATTTTAAACTCTCGGAAATAGATCGGTCACTGCAGTACAATCGGGCAAGGGTGTACCCCACGATGAGGTTGTCTGGACACCCGTATGAACGCGCCCAACGGTTGTTCCAAAAAATTGCCGGGAAATACTCCGGCAAGTTCAGCAACAAGTCTTGTCGCACAATGAAACGCCGTGTTGCGACACGCATGTTGCAGGATGAATGGTTGTGCCAAACGAGATCACAGGTGCATTTTGCCTGAACCGTTCCGAGACGGAACATATGTAACAACGACTGAGTCGTTTTGAGGAAGTGCGTAAGTGTACACCCTAACCCCACCCCGATTTATGGTGAATCTTACAATTGCATTGCGGATTGTCGCGGCATTCTTCATTGTTCGTGTGCATTCATTTGATCATGTGCTTGAGCAAAGGATTTCTTGGCTGAAAGCTGAAGCGAAAACTAGCGGAAATGCATTTCGCGATTGGAAATATCCTTGCGCCTCCTGAAGCGCGAGCAATGGGCTGGTCTGCTGTTCGTGCTGGTGTTGCACGGTGCGGCGCTGTACACGCTGTGGAGCTACCGCATCATTCCCACGCCGGAAGCGGCGATCGCCTTGATGGTAAACCTGATCAATCCCCCGCCTCCGAAACAACCGAAACCCGAGCCACCGAAGCTGCCGCCCCCCAAACCCAAGCCGATAGAGCCGCCCAAGCCGCAGCAACTGGTGGCTGAAGTGCCGGTGGTGTTGCCCGGTGAACCGGTCGCACCGGCGCCGCC
>JBARHR010000014.1:0-7513 GCA_049799335.1 Gallionella sp.
GTGTCGTCACCAGTCGGCCGTTGCCCTCGTTGGTGACAATCAGTGCGGAGCCGGTTTCTGCCACCAGAAAATTTGCGCCGGAGATGCCCATGTCGGCATTCAGAAATGCCGGCCGCAATACTTCGCGCGCCTCACGACACAGTTCGGCGATCCCGGTCTTGCGCGGCAGATGATGTTTTTCCGCGAACAGATCCGAGATCTCTTCCTTGTTCTTGTGCACCACCGGTGCAACGATGTGTGAAGGCGCTTCATGGGCGAGTTGCAAAATGTATTCGCCCAGATCGGTTTCCATCACCTTGACGCCGGCCTTTTCCAGCGCGTCGTTCAGCCCGCATTCCTCACTGACCATCGATTTGGATTTGGCGGCGCTACGCACGCCATGCTGTGCGGCAATCTCGGCGACAATGCGATTGACATCGTCTCCAGTTTCCGCCCAATGCACGATGGCACCGCGCGCGGTTGCCTGCTGTTCAAAATGCAATAACCAGTGTTCCAGGTTGTTCAATACCCGGTCGCGAATCGCGGCGGCAGCGGTGCGCGTGTCCTGCAGATCGTTGATCTCGCCGATGACCGCAGAGCGGCCTTCAACGAAGCGCGTCTGTAATCGAGATAGTGCACCCTGCAGTTTGACGTCCGCCAGCTTGATGCTGACCTGACTCTTGAAATTGACCGAGGTGTTCTGCATCAGTCCTCCGTATCCAATCCGGAGAGTACCTCGGCTACATGCAATACGCGGGTTTGGTGATCACCGGTACGGCGCAGACGTCCTTCAATATTCAACAAGCAACCCAGGTCGCCGCCGGCGATGGTGCCAGCTTTTGTTTCGGCGATATGCCGGCATTTGTTGTCCGCCATGCGTGTCGACAGTTCGCCATATTTGACCGAAAAAGTCCCGCCAAAACCACAGCAGGTAGTGGATTCCACCATCTCATGAACCTTGACGTCAGGCATGGTCGACAGCAATGCGCGCGGTTGCTTGTAGACATCCAGTTCCCGCAGGCCCGAGCATGAATCATGATAGGTCAGCGTTCCCTGAAAACTACCCGGGACATTTTTCAGTTGCACGACATTGTGCAAAAAGTCTGTGAGTTCGTAAGTGCGTTGTCCCAGCGCGGTTATTCTGGCCAGTTGTTCAGGGTCGTCACGGAACAGGTCGGGGTAATGCACACGGATCATCCCGGCACATGACCCGGATGGCACCACTACATAGTCGAAGGATTCAAATTCATCCATGAACTTGAGGGCGAGCGCCCACGCGGACTTGCGGTCGCCCGAGTTATAGCCGGGCTGACCGCAACAGGTTTGCTGTTCAGGAAAGACAACGTCACAGCCTGCGGCTTCCAGCAGCTTCAGCGCCGCAAAACCAACTCGGGGGCGCATCGCATCGACCAGACACGTTACGAATAGTCCTACCCGCATTGAGGTTCTCCCGTAGACAAGGCGCGTTAAAGTTCAGTTATTGATACAGCGCGGTGAAGTCTTGACCCAGTCAGACTAAACGAATGTCGCGGGTCAAGTAGGGTGCGCCAGCGCACCATTGTGCTACAACTGCCGAATTCAAAATTCTATTGGCCGGATCAATAGAGTACAACAAAACGTGGCCTGTGCCGGAAGCATTTACACATTCAATTCCCGCAAAAATTGGTCTATGCCAACGCGTGCAATCTGCGCGTCTTCTGCCGGCTTGACTCCGGAAATACCGACCGCGCCGACACACTCGCCATTTATCATAATCGGCTCGCCGCCTTCCATGAAGGTTAGCCCGCCGGGCATGGAGAGCAAAGCCAGTTCACCGTTAACTATTCGTTCAGTGAAAGCCTTTGAGGGCCTGCGGCCCATTGCCGCCGTGTGTGCCTTGCCGGTGGCAATCTTGATGCTCATCAGCGGCGCACCATCCAGTCTTTGCAGCCACATCAAATGACCGCCGTCATCGACGATTGCAATAACCACCGCCCAGTTTCTGGTCCGTGCTTCCGTTTCACATGCAGCCGCGATGATTTTCACATCTGCCAGCGTCAGGCACTTCCTGTTATTCATTCGTGCTCCCGTGGGTGAGTTCTAGGTGTCGGAGTCTGAATTGCAAGTTGCCCGAATTATGGCAGGTGATAGCCGAGCTGTCTGGAAAGTTCCAGCGCGGTTTGTACCACCTGTTCAGTCCATTCGCTGCGGCGACGTTCTATGGGTGCCGACACTGAAATTCCGGCGACCACCTGCCCGGTGGCGTCGCGCACCAGCGTGCCGATACAACCAACGCCCAGTTCCGCTTCTTCATTGTCGAACGCGTAACCGAGTGTTACCGCGTTGAGGCATTCTGCAACGAGCGACGCCGCTTTGGTATGGGTATTGGCCGTATACGCCGGCAGCTTGCTGCGCTTTGCATAGCCACGACAGGCGGCCGCGCCCAACTCGCCCAGCATCAGCTTGCCGACGGCCGTGACGTGCAACGGGGCACGGCTGCCGATCACCTGCTCCACCCGAATCATGCGTTTCGCCAGGGTACGCTCGATGTAGACGACTTCGTCTTCCTCGCGCACCGTCAGATTGACGGTTTCGCCCAGTTGGTCGCGCAATTTTTCCATCAACGGCAATGCGATCTTTCTTATATCAATCGAGGAATTGACGCGATTGCCCAGTTGCAACAGCTTAACGCCCAGCTGGTAATTTCCCCTCGAGGTGCGCTCCACGTAGCCATGTTCCGCCAATGAGGCGAGTATCCGAAATGTCGTGGACGGATGCAATCCGGTTTCTGCGGAGAGTATTTTCAGGCTGACAGCTTCCTCGCTTGCGGCGATGGTATCCAGCAGTTGCGCCAACCGATCAATGACTTGTATTGAACTTGCAGGTTTGCTCATATTTCGTATTATGAAAACGATTGTGTATTGCGAAAAATAGTAACAGGCCGTATTCTGCATGTAAATCGAATCAATGCAAAACATTTTCTAGGCAGTCGCTGATTTTTACCTCCGTTCGTGGTGAGCCTGTCGAACCATGAACGGAGGAATGGACAGATTCAATGAGTTGATTCCAACGCCCTTCGACAAGCTCAGGACGAACGGATTAAATCAGTGTCTCCGTAGCATCTGTATCTGCTGCCGGCATTTTTCGCCGGCCCGGGATGCCTAAATTCAAGGAGTAGGTAAATGACGACAAGCGCAGCAATTCCCCAGTTTTGCGAAGGTATCCAGCATTTTGGTACGGCATGGGAAGATTTCACCAAATACGCCAAGACGGCTGTGATCAACGGAGATATGACGGCGATCAGTGATCCGAAAGCGCCGGACGCGGTGTACCAAACGTTGTTGATGGCCGATGCATTGCGCTATTTGACGCTGCAGATTTGCGGTTCCAAAGGTTCGGGCCATCCCGGCGGATTTGCCAGTAGCGCTGAAGCGTATGCTTCGCTGGTGATGCTCGGTCATACCAATATCGTTACTGAAGTCGGCCACCATGCGCCGGGATTCTATAGTGCGATGTTTCTGGATACGTCGCTGGAAGCGATGGGCATCAAAACCGTTACCGACATGATGGCGCGCTTTCGCGAGAAGCATGGGTTGCTAGGGCACTTGTCCGGTGCGATTCCAGGTTTGCTGGCGCCCGCAGGCCCGCTCGGGCAGGGGCAGCATTTCGCGATGGCGGGCGCACTGTTGCATCCCGGCAAATTGTTTCCGGTCACTATCGGTGACGGCGGCATGGGCGAGCCCTACGTGCTCAACTCGATGATGCACTTCAATACCGCATTCCCCAAGGTGACCAATTTCCTGCCGACGCTGATCTGGAACGGCTACAGCCAGGAGCATCATTCCATGGTGTCGCGTTTCAGCAATGCCGACATGGTTGCCTACTGGAAAGGGCACGGGTTCAAGGAAGTGGTGTTGGTTGACGCGAAGGAATTTGACGATACCAATCAGGATAGCGCCTATGCCGACAGTTCACGCTTCTCGCAAAAACAGCGTCTGGCATTTGCCGCGGCTGTGCTGGCCGGTGTCGACAAGGCTGCCAAGTCTGCGCTGGGTGGCACATTGACTGCCTTTATCATCAAGCAGATGAAGGGTACGGGGGTGCATGCGGTGGGTGCCAAATCACACAATCTGTATCCCGCCGACAGTCTCGACAAGCCGCACATGATCGAGGGGTTGAAGCGTCGTGCCCTGAATCCGGAAGCGTGGGCGCTGGTGCGCGAGAATTTCGCGCGTGCCGGCGGCGGACCCGCAGTCAAGACCTCGGTTACCGAGCATGTGCTCGACTTGGCGCCACTGGGCAAAATGCCGTTGCACGAGTTTGCAAAAGGTGAAAAGGCGGTTCCGGCAACTGCGATGGGTGCGCTGGTCGCCTACGTGGGTACGCAGGACAAGCGTTTCGTTGTAAGCAATGCCGACGGTAACGAAGCATCGGCAATGAAGAACATCAACGATGCGTTGAAAATCCGCCATCCTACGGTTGACCCCATGTATAACCAGGAACCGGAAGGACAGGTTTACGAGCCATTGAACGAAGATGCATGCGCCGGACTGGCTTCCGCATTGGCGCTGTTTGGTTCGCGTGCGCTGTGGTTGTCCTACGAAAGTTTTGCCATCAACGGCTGGCCGATCGTGCAGACGGTGGCGCAGGCGATGGCCGAGTTGCGCCGCAAGACGCCGTCGATTGTGACGATGTTTACCGCCGGCGCGCTGGAACAGGGACGTAACGGCTGGACTCATCAGCGTCCCGAAATAGAAAACTACTTCGCCGCGCAAATGCGCAACGGCAACACTTTTCCGTTGTTTCCCTGCGACGCGAACGCGATACAGGCAGCCTATGAATACGCGACCAACAGTTCCAACAAGTGCATGGTAATCATTGCGTCGAAGAGTCCGCTGCCGGTTTACCTGAATCTGCACGAGGCGGAGCATGCGATGGAAGAAGGCACGGCTATCGTTTATCAGAGCAACGGCGGCAGCAGGGGTAACGTGGTGTTCGCAGTTACCGGAGACATGGTGTTGTTGCCGGTATTTGATGCCAAGGTCAAACTGGAAGCGGAGGGCTATCGCGTGCGCATCGTGGCAGTCGTCAATCCGCGCCGCCTCTACCGCCCGAGCGATATCTCCTGGGACACCGTGGCGGAACCGGACAGCAAGTTCATGGATGACGCCCATTTCAATGCGCTGTTTGACGGTGATGTGCTGATCGCGGTGAGCGGCGGACCGAGCGCCGTGCTTGAACCGGTGCTGCTGCGTACGCGCGCCGCCAGACGTGAAACCTTTGCATGGAAACGCGGCGAGACCACGGCCAGCCCGGCGGAAATTATGGAATTTAACGGTCTGACCGGCGAGGCGATGGCGAATCGTGTCATGGCATTGAAAGGTTGATAGGTCTCCCCCTTGGCCAAGGCTACTCGCCTTGGCATTTTTTTGGATAGCGACCCGGCGGAAATTCGAATATGTCAGAAACTAAAATTATCGTTCTGGACGATGACCCTACCGGCTCACAAACGGTCCATGGTTGCCTGCTGTTGACGCGATGGGACACGGAGACATTGCGCGAGGCAATCATGGATGCCTCGCCGTTGTTCTTTGTGCTGACCAATACCCGTGGTATGGCCGCCAAGCCTGCTGCGGATATAACACGGCATGTTTGCAACAACCTGAAGCTGGTGTTGGCGGAGTTGAAGAAAAACGGGCGCGACTTCAATCCGATACTGGTCAGCCGATCAGATTCGACCTTGCGCGGCCACTACCCGGTTGAAACCGATGCGATTGCGGAACAGTTAGGCCCATTCGACGCGCATTTTCTGGTGCCGGCATTTTTCGAAGGCGGGCGCGTCACGCGGGATAGCGTTCACTACCTGATGGTGAATGGCATTCCGACACCGGTTCACGAAACAGAGTTTGCGCGCGATTCGGTGTTTGGCTATCACCACAGCTATTTGCCTGACTACGTCGAGGAAAAAACCGGCGGACGTATCAAGGCGGCGCAGGTGGAGCGTTTCGTATTAAGCGATGTACGCGGCGACAGCTTGCCGAGATTGATGAAGCTGCACGGCAATGCGTGTGGTGTTGTCGACGCAGAAACACAGGAAGACCTGAATCATTTTGCCGGGCAGCTGCGAAACGCGGCTAGCCAGGGTAAGCGCTTCCTGTTCCGCAGTGCCGCGAGCCTGCTGACCGCATTGGCGCGCCTGCCCGCTCAACCGGTTGCCGCATGCGACATGGCAAAATATGTACGCGATGGCAAAGCCGGCGCGGTGATTGTCGGGTCACACGTGAAGAAGACGACTGCACAATTGCAGCAATTGCTCAAGATGCCAGGGGTGGCGGCGATCGAAGTGAACGTGGAGCAATTGCCGAGGCATCGTGACGCGCTACTCGCCTCCATTATCGGCCAATGCGAATACTTTCATGCCGAAGGAAAAACGCCGGTTGTTTTTACCAGTCGCGTGGAAAAATCGTTCCCGGATCAGGCTAACCGCCTGGCATTTGGCGACATGGTCTCCGCATTTTTGATGGACGTGGTGCGCAACCTTCCCGAGACGCTGGGATTTCTGATCAGCAAAGGGGGTATCACTTCCAACGATGTATTGAGCTCGGGGCTGGCGTTGCGAACCTCGCGCGTGGTTGGGCAGATATTGGCAGGGTGCTCCGTGGTGTGTTGTCCTGCCGATCATTCACGCTTTCCTAATTTGCCGGTTGTAATATTCCCGGGGAACGTCGGTGACGATCAGGCGTTGGCGACAGTTTACAGCCGATTGGCTGCAATAAGAATGTAGCGCCGCGTAACAACCTTCTGCTAGTTTGTCGCAAAAGCCACCTGAATATCACGCGTGGTTGCACCGCTTGCTATGAGCGCACGCACGATCAAATCAAGCGATACCGAGGGGTCACCCGCTTCGATCTTGGCAACGCGTGATTGGCTTGATTTCATGCGTTGCGCAAGCTCAATCTGAGACAGCTTCCGTTTGATTCGTGATTTCTTTACTGCGTTGATCAGCGAAAGTTTAAGTGCGACGAGTTGCGCCTCTTCATCACTTAGTTCCAGAAAGTCCTCTGCGCCACCGACTTTCCATCCTGCGGCTTTGAGACGCTCAATTTTTGTTGTCTTCATGGCAATCATCCTTCCGCTAAATTGATTTGTAGAGTTTTAGCCTGGCCTTGCAAACGTCAATTACGGCCTGAGGTGTTTGGGTGGTGGTCTTGGCAAATACTTCAAGAATCGCAATTGCTTCCGTATCAACGTAGTACACAATGCGCCAAGTGCGATTTTTGTCTGGCACTCTTAGTTCATGACAACCTCGACCGATACTGGGCATGGGTCTTGAGTGGAGTAGCGAAATCTTGATGCCCTCTTGAAGGTATCGTAATAAAACGCCCGCTTCAATTCTGGCCTCGTAAGAAAAAGGCGGTGATTTGATTTCGCCGTGCAGCCACGCTAATACCAATTTTCGTTCAAAGCAACATTATTGTAGGGTGCGTTCCACGCACCATGGTGCGCATGGCACACCCTACGATAGTTCACTTTTGATTGAGAAATGGAATAAGGG
>JBARHR010000015.1:0-3467 GCA_049799335.1 Gallionella sp.
AATGTCCGGTGTACCGGATAACAGATGCATCCAACGATTTTCACGTGATCCGGGTTGCCGTTGCAGCTCCGTTACGAGCCCGCCTGTTGAACGTTCCGCGAGTTCTGTCAGAAAACTTTCGACCGAAGAAATATCCGCGAATTTGTGCAGTCTTTCACAATTGATACGCAGCTCGCCTGCAGTTTGCGGACCTCGAAGCATCAACATGGTAAGCAGTGCGGTTGACTGCGTTGGGATAAGTAATACCCGTTCAATATTATGCCCATAGTGCGAGGCTCTTCCTCCGCTGGTTTCAACGATCAACGATAAGGCCCTAAGACTATCCAGTGCAGCCTGAACTTCCGCGTCACTCGCTTCCATTACCGGATTGCGACTACTCTTCTGGTTGCATCCGGAGACCAGCGAATTAAGCGTTAGTGGGTAGATATCGGGGACAGTGCGCTGTTTTTCCGCGAGTACGCCGAGAACTCGGGTTTCCAGAAGCGAGAGTACTGGGAGGTTTGTGGGCATGTTGATTTCCTGTAGTGGCTTGCTAACCGCGAACTGAAATCGGCGAAAACTCGTCTTGCGCGCCGCCGCATCTGCTAGATATTTCGGGACTTCTTGATCAGGTTATAGGCGAGTTGAATTTCCTTGGCCTGTTCAGTAGCCACCGCAATCATGTCTTCTGGGAGACCTTGACCCATCAACTTATCCGGGTGGTAATGACTCATCAACTTCCGGTATGCACGTTTTAGTTCCGCGTCTGTGCTGTCCTTGTTTAAGCCAAGGGCTTTGTAGGCGTCATCCAAAGCGTTAACTGCAGAGCTCTGTCCACCGGCAAAATGGGTTTGGTTCAACACCATATCCATCAAATGCTTGAATTCATTCTGCCCATAGCCCAGCTTGGCAGCTATTTCCGTGAGTAATGCTTGTTCAGCGGGGTGAAAATGCCCGTCAGCCAGTGCCATAACGATCAGGTAGACCAGTAGCATCTGTTTCAGATCTCTGGTGTGACCACAGACGCTCATGAATCGCAGATATGCCGGGCCAATGTCAAATTCCGGTTTGGTGCCCTGCTTGAATAAATCGATTGCATGCCGGCGATGATCGGCGCTCATGCCGAGTTTTTGCATGAACTGCTCGACATGAGCTATTTCATCCTCAGAAACTTGACCATCTGCCTTGGCCAGTTTCCCCATCGAGATGAACACCGTCTCGAGAAAGACACTTTGGCGCAATGCATTACCCAACGGGTTTACGCCGCCGGTTCCGTATACTCTGACTCGGTCAAGTATCGATCCTATGAGCCAGCCCAGAATAGCGCCGAAAATTCCAAAATAGTAGAAGCCTGCAATGATGCCGATGAACTTGAACAAGACCACTCCGATGTCATAAAGAAGGGCTGCAAACTGCTGCCGACCGCGACATTATACCTTTTGCTTGCATCGATCTTGACGACTGATAGCGGTGTCCGGGATGAGGTCAATTGCGGACCGTTCTCATCTTGGTTCACATCAATGGGAATATTGCTATTCATCGATACGGTGAGTTTTGTCACAGACTTGGTTCTGGCTATCAACTAAGTTGAATTCGTTGCTCGGCGACAAAAGCAATTCAAAATTAATTTCAAGGACCCCAAAAATGCAATCTATCAGGATGAAATTACTATCCGTGTTTCCCGTCTTGTTTTTGCTATTGTTAGGCGCTCCGCTGTCAAATGCCGCAAGTGAGGTTGATGTTATGCAGGCGCAGGATATGAGCAAGAAAGGTGCGTTGCTGCTTGATGTTCGCGAGTCTTATGAATATGCCAAAGCTCATGCGCCTAACGCGGTATTGATTCCGCTCGGACAATTAGCCGCTCGTATGAATGAGATTGTTTCTTACAAGGACAAGCCAATCGCCGTGATGTGCCATTCTGGTAGGCGCTCGGGAATCGCGGCCAACCTCTTGCAGCAAGCCGGTTACTCGCAGGTTAGCAACATTCGCGGTGGCATTGTGGCATGGGAGAAGGCTGGTCTCGAAGAAGTCAGGATTAAATAGCAGCGGGACCTTCGTCACTTCCCGTCCCGTCGGTGCCATCATATCGACTATTAGGAGATTGATTGTCCAACGCATGCGACCAACTGGACTTGTTGTTCCCCCGCGTCGAAGCTATCTAGATTGGCGGAAGCAATCTTGGGTTCCATTGTTGGCGCACGCCACTTACGCCCATTACGCGCAAGTTATTCAGGGTCCTGCGATGATCTACTGCGAATTGCGTAGTTGCTTCGCGTAGCGGCGCTGTCAAAAGTTTGTGTATCAAAGTTTCTGTTCCGTTCTGGTTTGGACTACTATCTGGCCGTCCGCATAGCGATACATTTGTCGATCCGGCATCAAGCTCCCGATGTTGTATGATTAACGATATCAAGAACCGTCATTTGCTGAAAGGAAGAATTATGGGAACAGCGGAGTTTGCCAATGTCGCGGCGATAATCTTACATAAAGTAATGCTGGCAACGCTTGTCTCGATGCTGCTTCTCGGGGAGGTGTTTGCTGATAACTTGGACAAGTTTTATGTCGCGGGTGATGTAGGTGCCGTTTCTTACGTGAATATGTCGAAGTTTCCAAGTCCTCGAAGTTTCCAAATTACCGTAGGCAAGCGCTTTGCTCCCGATTTTGCGGGTGAAGTCTCTTTCGTCAAATTTGGCGATTCCAAATCGATCTCTCCCAGTTCAGGAGGAACCGACAAACTTGCCGCCTCAGCGTTACAGTTTGCGGCAATCGGTAGCTTACCGTTAGACGAAAAAATAGAGCTATTGGGAAAAATCGGCTTGTCACTCAATCGGGCCAGCGGCAGCAATAGTGACGGCGCGAGTGCTGATAAATCCAATACTGCCGTATTGTTCGGCGTTGGCCAAGTGTATCACTTCACACCACAGGTCGCAGTTCGGTTGCAGTACGAGGATTTTGGTGCGTTTGAGAGTGCTTCGAGTCCAATGAAAGCGACGGTATTCAGTTTGGGTATTGTTTACGACCTTTGATCTTCGCAAGACACAACCGACTGATTTTGTGGATAGTAATTCGTGACGGGTGTGCCACTTGGTTTCTATTAACGTGACTAAATTTTTTCTGGTCCGTTAGCCCAATATTCTGCTGGGATACTGTAGACGAGCGCGTCGGGAATCTCATTATCAGGAATATCTCAGTGTAAATAATTCCCACGGGCGGGAAAAAATCCCGCAACTTATAAATCTGTTACTTTGCAAATCAGCAACTTAATAAGTTGGCACGGAATCTGCATTAATTCCCAGCGCGCTGGCAGCCAGTTAGTTAGGAGGCCGACGTCATATAGTGAGCAATAGATAGTGAGCAATAAGAAATATCCAATCAGAAATTTTTTCAACTTTTACATAAGGATATAAAAATAATGAATACATCAATCACTAAATTGGCACTGGGCCTGACCCTGGCTTCAATGAGCAGCATCGCGCTGGCAGGTATCGCCA
>JBARHR010000016.1:0-48392 GCA_049799335.1 Gallionella sp.
GCAGTGACCGACGCTCGCTAAATAACACCCAGGACTCTTTCCAGTTCTTCAGCCTTTCCGCGACCATTTCCGAAGAGATCAATCGTGATTCATCGCTGTCTGCAGACATTTCTGCGCAGTCCTCTCGGCAACTCAGCAGCGTACCAAATACGGCTGTAGATCCCAACACATCAACAACGTATAACAACTCCTCTGCTACCGTACATTACGCCCATGCCCGGGCATTTAATATCCGCAACATGAAGTTCGATTCCAATTTGCGCGCCAACAGTCGGTCCGCGTTGCCTGTTTTTTCGGGTACGGAGACAGAACAGGGTCCAATAACCTGGGATAACTCGTTGTCGTACACCGTCGGACGATTGATATCGGAATTTAGCGTCAGTCTATCCAAGGAAGGGAATGGAACCTCCCAATCCCTGATCTGGTTTTCTTTGAAGCGGTTTTTCTAAATTTAAACTTCGTGGAATCGAGAAGAACATTGATAGCTTACGACTTCCACGTATCGATCAGACAAAATTGCTCGCTTGAATTGGCGTAGATAGCAGACCAGATTTGGTGTTGAAGATGCGACCTATACAAGCGCGTACAAAGTGCTTGGATGCAAGGCACAGCTTGAGGTATTCTTCGGATACATGTGTGCCGCGCCTTGGCGCTTTAGTATTCAAGGCATAGTGTAGATTTTCAACAGGGAGATTTCTTAACAAAAAAATGAAAGGGAAGCAAATGCCATCCTTGATTAGTAGCACTTTCTTCGGCCGGATGTTGTTCGTTTGGTCTGTAGCTGTTCTGGCAATTTTAGCCGATCCTACCCCTGCGCAAGCGGAGTACGGTGACGTAGTAATCAACAACTACTCCGATAAAGCCGGTATACGTCCGGCTGTATTCCCGCATTGGTTCCATCGAATACGCTTTCGCTGCAAGGTCTGTCATGCTGATATCGGCTTCAAATTCAAGGCCGGTGGCAACGATATCAATATGTACAAAATAATTGAAGGGAAATTCTGTGGCGCTTGCCACAATGGAAAGGTCGCTTGGTCGGTTAAGAACTGTATATTGTGTCATTCTGGCAAACCTGGTACGCCGATTCAGATACACGAGAGCACCATGCAGGAACTTGCTGTTCCCGTAAGCTCCTTGAATAACAAGTAATTAGGAGACCAGAATGAACTATCTAACCAAATTCCTGATCTGCTCATTGCTGTCCGCACTGTTGGGCATCTCTCTAACTTCTGCGTCTGCAGCCGAAGCATCCAAAACCAAATCGTCAAGCAAGGCGAAAGCTGAGGCGGCAGCCGCTGCTCCTTCGGCAGCTCCCTCAGTGGCCCCGACTGCACCAACGGACGCTCCGGCGGCATCAACTCCAGTAATGGAATACCAGTACTCAACACGACCCGCAATCGCTGGCGGAGCGAATCCGTTTAACCGATTATTGAAGGTCGCGAAGATTCCGCATCAACCGCCCAGTGGGGACGAAATTCACGACCCGACAAACGAGGGTTCGATGATCCTGCAAAAACCTCTGGATGCCTTTGAGGGTTTGCCGCAGACTGAAACCGGACTGGGTAATGGCGTGGACTGGGTAAAGGCGCTGGACAACGGTGATCTCAAACCACGCTGGGAAAAAACGAATCCCGACGCGGAACCCATGGTGATGGACATGAACATTGTGCGCGTGCCAAAGAGTTCAATGCCGGATGTGGTGTTCCCGCATCGACAGCATACATTGTGGTTGGCGTGTTCAAACTGCCACCCCGACATCTTCATTCCTCGGAAAGGCGCCAACCAAATAAATATGGCAGCTATCATTCTCGGTCAGAAATGCGGCGTCTGCCACGGCAAGGTTTCGTTTCCGGTTTCTGAGTGCAAACGTTGCCATTCACAGCCAAAGACAGTGGCCGTCAACGGTGGTGGGCCAAAGTAGCTGTGTTTTCTAACCTCGATTAGTTTTCAGGGAGCAAGGTTTGACCAGAATTTCATATAGGATGTTGTTTCTCCTTCTGGCATTTATTGTTTTGCCACAGGCACGTGGCGATGATGCGGCCAAACCTTCTCGTGAAGAGGTTCAGCAGGAGATGCAATTGGTCAAGATGCTCTTGACCAATTCACCTCTTGCTGATCACTCCAAATCTAGCGGCGGGGACAAGGTTAAGGAACCCATTGAACTCGCGCGCAGTCTGTATGAGAGGGCGAGCGATGCGCTTAAAGACGGTAACTTGGTATGGGCGACTGCCTTCCTAGACGAAGCCCTCGGTCTGATTGAGGATGCCGCTCGCTTGGGCGCAGACCCGCAGCAGGTTGAAACCAAACAGCGCGAGCACTATTCAGAGCTGCTGGATGATGTCCGGGCATTCGATGCAACCTATCGGGATGTACGCAAGGATATGTCAGCAAAGGATACCAAGAACTACGATTCTCAAATCGAACCTACGAACAGCATATTGACTGCTGCGCAGAAATTGGCTCGGGAAGGCAAATACGTTGAGGCGTCCGAGCAACTCGAAAAGGTACATGCCATTTACATTTCCGTACTAAATGAATTGCTTGCTTCGACGGCTTTCGTTTATGACAAGAATTTCAAAACACCCCTCGAGGAATTCGAGTACGAAATGGCGCGGTACCATAGTTATGAAGAACTCATGCCTATTGCGCGCGACCAGTTTAAGCCGGACGAGTACACGCTGAAACTGAGCGATCAATTTGTTCAAGATGCTCATACCGCTCATGCTGTTGCAGAAAAGCAGGCCGCCGGCGGTGACCATACGGCAGCGATAAAAACGTTACAGGAGGCTACGAAAAAACTTCAGACCGCACTGCGAACCATCGGTTTGGAAGTACCCGAATAGCCATCCACGCGTAATCTAGACTCATGATTTTTTCAAAATTGTCACGATTGCTTGCTGTAATGGGTTGCGTATTGTTTCTGGACCAACTCGTTGTCGCAGCGCCTCCACCTCCGGCAGTCTTCGCCGCCGACGGTCCGGGCCGTTGGTTGCCGATAATGGCGGATGGCCTGCATGATCCGACAGGGCTGGGTGCCAAGCTGCTGCAAAATCCGGCTGACGCGCTGTTCTATCTACCCACCGCATTTTCAGGCAACAAAGTTCGCTGGGTCGAGGCTATAGAGGAAGGTTATATTGAACCGCGCCCGAGTATTCTGGATCCCGAATATGAGATGCAGGTACTCGATCTCGATGTGATCAGAACCCGGACTGGCGAGATGCCAATGGTATTGTTTCCCCACAAAAAGCACACTGAGTGGTTGGAATGCGGGAACTGTCATGAGTGGCTGTTCAAGTCAAAGCGCGGCGCGACAAAGTTTGGAATGTTTGATGTACTTAGTGGCGAGTACTGTGGACGCTGTCATGGAGCCGTCGCATTCCCGCTTGTCGAGTGTTTCTACTGCCACAGCACACGACGTTCCGATCTCAAAACGCCTGTACAGGAACTTGAGTTACACAAATGACGTCATTATTCTTTCGTAAATGTGCTTTTGGCCCCTTAATGACAGTTAAGACCAGCTTTTTCCTTGCGATTGGAATTCTTGCCTTATTCACTTGTTTTTCTGCCAGGGCAGAGTATGGCGATGTGGTACTTAACAAGAGAGCTGAAAAAGCCGGAATGCGGCCGGTAATATTTCCACACTGGTTTCATCGCATTCGGTTTCGATGCCGTGTCTGCCATACCGAAGTTGGATTTGAAATTCGCGCAGGGTCAAACAATATCCTCATGGCAGACATCATCGAAGGGCGCTTCTGCGGAAAATGCCACAACAACAAGATTGCATGGGGCCCACAAAACTGTCCTATATGTCACTCTGGACTGCCGGGGTTGAAAAGCGGCGTACGCGGTGACACCAAGACGGGTGGCCCGGGAGAATGGTAGCGTTCAACTGTACGACAGTCGTAGAGCAATATTCATACGCGATCTTCGCTGCGGTATCAACAGTGTGACTATTGAAGGATTATCGGCATGAGTCAACAACTCCGTTTTGCATGTATCGTTATTTGCGTGGCATTGATGGCTACTGGTTGCGCCGATGCCCCAAAAATATTCCGTTACGACAATCCCGATCCGGGTACCACAAAGGTATGGCCGAATCCGCCCGAAAAAGCACGGTTTGGATATGTCGGGGAATTAACCGGTGAAAACAACTTCCGTCCAGAAACGCTGGAAGCTCGGGGCACAGCTGCAAAAATATTCGATTGGTTGACCGGCGATACCAACAGAAACCCGGACCCCGTAGTACTCAGACGGCCACAATGCGGGGTCGTCGATGCTGAAGGCAGCGTATTCGTTACCGATGTAAGTCGTGCGGCAGTGTTTGTTTTCGACAAACCGGCCGGAACGCTCCAAATTTTGGACAGCGCAAGTTCTGAACTCAGATTTATTGCGCCTATCGGCATAGCGCTTGGAAATGCGGGGCAAATACTGGTTGCCGATGCTGAATTGCACAGCATTTTCAGGCTCGACCGGCAAGGCAACCCATTGGGTGAATTTGGTCGCGACATACTCAAAAGACCTACAGGATTAGCACGTGACCCGATACACGGAATTGTTTACGTCGCGGATACAGGTGCGCATAATATCAAGGTGTTTTCAGACGATGGAAAACTCATTCAGGTTTTTGGTCATCGCGGGGAAGGTCCCGGCGAGTTCAATGCGCCAACCTACTTGGCATTTTCTTCTGACAAGCTCTATGTAACTGACACCTTAAACTCGCGCATACAGATTTTGGACGAGCAAGGAAAGATGATTAGCACATTTGGGAAACGCGGACTATATGTTGGCGATTTGGTCCGACCGAAGGGCGTTGCCGTGGATAATGACGGCAATATCTACGTGATAGAATCGCTATACGATAATTTACTGGTATTTGACCAACAAGGCCGAACTCTGTTGGCTTTGGGAGGAACTGGCAAAGAAGCTGGGGAATTTTATTTGCCATCTGGTGTCTGGACCGACAACCAAAATCAAATTTATATTGCCGACATGTTTAACGGCCGGATCACGGTACTGCAGTTTCTGGGAGGATCACAATGAAAGTGGTACAAAATCGATTGCAGCAATTGGCTTCGCCAATATTCATGAGTATCGTGCTGCTGATAGCAACAGCCGGCATTGCGCCCGCAGCAATCGTCAAGAACATAGCGAATACCAAACACAACTTGTCGGCAACTGGCCCCGGCGCAGTAAAGGCACTAAGCGAGAACCAAATTTGCGTATTCTGTCACACGCCCCACAATCCAAATATAACTGTGACACCCCCGCTTTGGAATCGCGAACTGTCGAGCCTTACCTACACGACTTATACGTCGTCCTCAATGGATGCGGTAACGAATCAACCGGGCGGCACCTCCAAACTTTGTTTGTCTTGCCACGACGGAACACTGGCGCTTGGCACGGTAGGAGTGCTTAACGGAAAAGGGCCAGTCGCGATTCCATTGGCCGGAACTGACAACGGTGGCATGCCGAACGGAGCTGGCGCACTCACCGGCTCTACGCGGGATTTGGGTATCGATTTATCAAATGATCATCCTATTTCATTTACGTATGATGCGAACTTGGCCAACAATGACGGTGAACTTAGAATCCCTCCGATTAACCAGGGAGCCGTACCGATTCTTGGCAACCGGGTTATTGGCGTTACCCCGAGACCTTTTTTCCCGCTGGATAACGATCAGCTTCAATGCACGACATGTCACGACCCGCACACATGGGAGTCGGACCCAGCGTTGGGCAATCACAAGTTTCTTCGCGGAAATCGGCTTCAACAGACCCAGCCGTTGGGAGGTTCGTTCAGTGTGGGCACCGATAGCATGTGTCTGGGCTGTCATGACAAAGCCGGTGCATTGTGGGCATACTCCGCCCATTCTAACAAGCTCGTTGCCGATCAAACTTATGTGGATGCTGCTGCCGTCCAGCGTGATTTCCCGCTCAGTACTCCCGTTTGGAAGGCAGGCTGCCTGAATTGCCACGACACACATACGGTACAGGGTGCCAGGCGCTTGCTACGCGAAGGCACGGATAGTCTGAGCAACCCTAAGAGCGGTGGAAATCCGGCAAGCGAAGAAACCTGCTACCAATGCCACAGCGATTTTGGCACCAGCATTCTCACTCCGCTAACCACGGTTCCGGATATCAAGTCTGATTTTTCGTTACCAACACACATGCCGATTAGCAAACAACCAGAAACGCACAACATCGGCGGAAGTTTTGATGACAGTCTTGCCGCTGGGGCCACTGTAAACTGCAGCGTTAGCGGAAGTCGGTGCGGAAAGGATTCCCTGGAGTCAGAAGCAGTCCTAGGCAAAATCAGCAAAGGCGGCACGCAGGAGGATCGCCATGCAGAATGCGGCGATTGCCATAGCCCCCACCGCACTACAAAAAACCGCCTCTTTAACGATGATCCGACAACACCAGGCGCCGCAGGTACACACAGGCACAACATAGCGGTTGGCGACACGCTTCCACACAACAACCTTGCCTCAGGCGCACTGCGGGGAACATTTGGTGTCGAACCACTGTTTCTTTCTGCCGAATTTGGCTCACACCCTTTCAGTTATGAGGCCAAGCGGGGGGATGGCGGCAACAACGCACCCACTGCTGTCACCCGCACTTACGTAACTCGGGAATATCAGGTCTGCTTCAAATGTCACTCGCCTTACGCTTATGACGAGGCGATATCGTATGCTTTGCCGATGGGTTATAACGGCGGAACGTCGTCGGGTACCAACGGGATGCTTTATTACTCCGATACCTCTATGGAATTCCAGGCGCCTGCAACACACAAGGGCTCGCCGCTCAGTACTGCAGATTCCGGCGCGGACGCGGCATTTTCAAGCAACAATCACCGCTCATGGCATCCTGTGATGGATAACACCGGCCGTGTGAAATCTTTTGCCTCTGACAGCCCTGACCCGTTCACCTATCGTACGCCGTGGAACGGTTCGGACGCCGACGTCCCCGCCTATCCGACAATTGTTAATGCAGTTGGTAGTCAAACCATGTATTGCAGCGATTGCCATGGCTCGACAACAAGTCCTGTCGATGGCGTGGTGCCGTTGGGTGGCGAAAACGGAAAATCCTGGGGTCCGCACGGCAGTGCGGAGAATTTTGTTCTAAAAGGTGCGTGGAACACTGCTCTACCCACCCCTGTCGGTTCGAATACATTATGTTTCTTATGTCATGATCAGTATCAATATGCTGATGCAAGTGGGACTCCAGTAGCCACACTAAACAGCGGTTTTGGCGGAACAGGGCCTGATGCGTGGAATAAACCACGCAACAATCTTCACCAGAGGCACGCTTTCTACACAACTCAAGGTGGCGCACCTGCGCCTGCACCGCCATCAAGTTGGCCGGCAAGTTTAAACGGCTCGTATCGCTGCACCATGTGCCACACAGGCACCGCGCATGGCTGGAAGAACAAGGCCTTTCTGGTAAATCTTCGCGACCTTGGGCCGGAGATTGCCGCCAATGGGGGTGAGATCACTTCTGGAAATGTGCCGTTGG
Organism: Gallionella sp.; assembly: GCA_049799335.1. Lineage (GTDB taxonomy): Bacteria > Pseudomonadota > Gammaproteobacteria > Burkholderiales > Gallionellaceae > Gallionella. The sequence goes on from JBARHR010000016.1 coordinate 7,513, forward strand.
CGTTCGGTCAGACCGTTCCCAAGGGAACATACGTGACCACTTCGCTTCCGTCAGGGTATAGCAATGGTCCGTATTACCGGAATGCTTTGCTTGGCGTGGTAAATTTCAAAGCCAGCGGAACTTGGACAAAAGCGGATTGCACCAGCGCATGCCACTAGCAATTCTTCTCGCCTGTTGACGGATCATCGCACAAGTACCATCCAGAGGTGCTTTCGGCGGTGATCGTCTGGCGATTCTGTACCGGCAAATTGCGCCGAAGTGACTGAGAATTTTTCCATTCGTCTGTTTGTTGGACAAGCACCCTAGGCCAGGGGACAATTCTATGTACTTAAGTCGCCGACCAACCGCGAATTCTCCGCCGCACAATTCACCGGTAAATAATAATCCAATAATACAAAGTATTACTGCAAAACAATGCGTATACCTGGACGGTTTTGCAGGATACAATTCACTTCAGAATTAGCTCCAGATCAGAACAATTAAATGAACACTTCAATTGTCAGCAATGCCGCAATTTCAGACGATAGCAACCCCCAGACAGCCAAGAGCTCGACGGCTGACAGACGAGTCTCCGAAGTTCCGCTTCGCGTCAAAGGGTTTCTGGCTTTCACTGCCGTCGTGATCTATGCGGTCCTGCTCACCACATTCACCTTCAACAAAAAGTCCGAACTAGTCGACGAATTCGAGCGGTTACAAAATCTTTACAAGATCGAGGAGCAACTCAGACAGGTAGACGCTACGGCATTTCACATTGTCATGGCTGTATTCATCAATTCTGATAAAGATGACCAGAATTCAGTTGTGCAGCGTTTCCAGTCAAACTTTAACCTCCTAAAGCGAAAGAACGCCGAACTAACAATGCGCTATCCCTACGCAAGCGTGAACCTTGCAGGGGTCGAGCAAGCTTTGGCTCAAGCCACGGAACATCCCTCTGCCGCGACGTTGGCCGCGATGAATTCGGAATTGCTCAAGGTAAAGATCGAGGTCACACAACATATCGATGAATCGCGTCGCGAGCAGATTGCGACGGCTGAACAGTTTCATATGCAATGGGATTCGGCAGCCCTTGCATCTTTGCTGTTCGGTTTGATCGGCCTATTGCTGTTGGGTGCCATCATAGGATTATTCTTTACGAGATTAACCAATGACCTGCACACTCTAAAGGCTAGAGCCTTAGATATAATTCGCGGGGAACGCAACGTACTGACTCCGGTAACACGCAACGATGAAGTCGGAGAGTTAATGCAGTCAGTCAATCAGATGGCGACCGCATTGGACGAACGTGAGAAGGAATTGGTCATCGCCCGCCAGAAATATTTCCACCAGGAAAAGATGGCTGCTGTCGGCGGACTCGCGGCTGGCGTCGCACATGAAATTGGCAATCCGATCGCGGCGATGTCAGGAGTGCTTCAGGAAATGGTCATGGAGCAATCTGCTACCAGGGCAAACGTCGCCGAAGATGACAGGTTGGCAATGCTACAGACGCATATCCATCGACTGTCAGCGATTACCCGGGAGATTTCCGAATTTGCGGCACCACAGCCTGTGGAACGGCAGTTGCTCGACCTAAATGGACTAGTGCGTACGACAGCAGGTTTGATGGGGTACGACAAGCGAATGCGGCGGGTAAACTTGCGTTTGGACCTTGACAGTCAATTGCCGGCTATCTATGGCGTCGCGGACCAACTGACCCAGGTAATCATGAATTTGCTGATCAATGCGGCCGACGCGCTCGAGTCCACACAGGATCGAACTCAGGAAATTACACTGCATACTGAAACGACAGACGGTAGTGTTCGCCTCATTGTCGAAGACAACGGTTCTGGCATGAGCAAGGAAACGCTGTCGCGAGTATTTGAGGCGTTCTTCACCACCAAACGCAAGGGCAACGGTTTAGGCCTCTCACTCTGTTACTCGATTATTACAGGGCATGGCGGAACGATAGAAATGGATTCCACTCCGGCGGAAGGAACGAAAGTGCTGGTAGTGCTTCCGCTACCCACTGATGAGGATGGCAACGTATGAATGCATTGCAAGTATTGGTCGTCGACGATGAACCTGCGATACGCCAGGTTGTAGCCGCTCAGCTGCGTAAAGCAGGTCATAACGTCGAACAGGCTGGTGACGGCGAAAGTGCCGTCGAGAGAATTGCGAAGGGCGACGTCGATATTGTCCTATGTGACATTAAATTGCCCGGACTAAGCGGCATAGAGATACTCCGTCAGGTACGGACGTCTGGAACCGACACCGCCTTCATCATGATGACAGCGTTCGCCTCCGTTGATACTGCAATCGAAGCGATCAAGGCTGGTGCCGCGGACTACATGATCAAACCGCTCAACAATGAGGAATTATTGCATCGACTGACCAAGGTCGGTGACTTGCGCGGATTGCGTGCAGAAAATAGAGTGCTGCGCAGACTGGTGCTGGGTGCAAATCAGGAAGTGTTCAGCTTCAACTCTCCTCCAATGCGCGAGATGGAGCACATGGCCGCCAAAGTAGCAAAAACAAACAGTACAGTACTAATCACCGGCGAAAGCGGCACTGGCAAAGGAGTGGTAGCGCGTTTGATACACCAGCAAAGCACTCGCGCCGACGGTCCTTTTATCCCGGTCAATTGCGGAGCAATTCCCGAAAATCTGGTGGAGAGCGAATTCTTCGGCCATACTCGCGGTGCGTTCACCGGTGCAGATAAAGTTCGAAAAGGATTGTTTCTTGAGGCTGACGGCGGAACGATATTCCTTGATGAAATTGGTGAACTACCGCTGTCGCTGCAGGTAAAATTATTACATGTTATCGAAGAAAAAGCGGTTCGCGCGGTTGGCAGCGAACTGGCGAAGCCTGTTGATGTCCGCATCATAGCGGCGACTAATCGCAATCTGGCGGACATGGCCAGCCAAGGAAAATTTCGCGAAGACCTCTATTTTCGGTTGAGCGTCTTTCATATTACCGTCCCCCCCCTCCGTGATCGACGGCAGGACATCTCTGGCCTAGTCAGGTTTCTTATCCAGAGAAATTCGCGGCGCATGGGAGCGACCGATACGCCTACCGTTCTAGGCGCGGGTGTGGAAGATATGTTGGTCAGTTATGACTGGCCTGGAAATGTCAGGGAACTGGAAAATGTCATTGACCGCGTATTGGTGATGGCCGATGGTGGTCACATATCGATGGCTGACTTGCCATCGCAGATCACCAGAATCGCGGCACCGACTCTTGTAGATACATCGCAACAACTTTCCGGTTCACTGCGTGAACAGGTGCGGAAGTATGAAGTATCGATCATCCTAAAGGCGGTCGAAGAGGCCGGGGGAGATCGACGCATCGCTGCGCAGAAGCTGGACATTGGATTGTCCAGCCTATACAGGAAACTTGAAGAGTTTGACGGTAGCAAGCCGTCAAGTGGCTTCCACGAAAATTAGTCAGTTCGAGAACAATCCCACTACATTCCAATGGGAACCACCTAAAGGGCACTTGGTCACTCCCGGAAGGGATCGCGATTTTTTTGTCGCCAGGTGATAGCGAAGCTCGAGCGCCACCGGCATTTCGATCCTACATTTGATGCTATTGCGGCATGGTGATACCGCTGCTAGAATCGTGCGGGTCTTGAGTTCGAGCTGTTACACGCTCTTCTACGAAATATCGACTAAAGGGTAATTTTAACGATGACTGAAAGACTAAGACGAACATATCGAGTTGGCGTCGCGGCATTTGGCCTTCTGGCTGGTATTGCGCAAGCCGATGTAATCGCTATGACTAAAGCTGAAATCCAGGCAGAAATGGACCGCGCTCAGTCGGCGTATTATCGGCAGGAAATGATGGATGCCGCCCTGATATACAAAAAACTGGCCCTGCAAAACTATTTGCCTGCGCAGACTGCGCTGGGTTATTTGCTGGACTATACTGAAGCGAGTGATCAGGCTGTAGGTTGGTACATAATGGCCGCGTTTCAGGGCGACGCCACAGGCGCTTATGCGTTGGGCAATGCATATATAACTGGCGCAGGGATCAAGAAAGATCCGGCGCAAGGGTTATACTGGACAAGATTCGCGGCGGACAAGGGCAATTTGAATGCAATCAAAGTATTGGAGAGCGCTTACCGCAGAGGGGAAACCAGCGGATTGGCCGTCAAAGTCGATATCGGCCAGGCAGAGTATTGGAAATCCAAGAGAATTCCGCTTCAAGAAGCGGAGAAAAAAGAGCGCGTAGAAGCCGAAGCCAAGCAGGCGGAAATGCACAAGCAACAAGTAGAGATAACCAAAAAAGCCGACGATGAGGCGGCGGCCAAGAGATTCGGGAAAGGAAAATAACCTATGAAAACAAATAGAATAAAATTGGCATCATGGCTATTTGCGCCTCTGTTATTGGCTGGGGCTGCCAGTTGCTACGCTGGCGATATTAACAAGGGCGCACAACTATATAGGCAGCATTGCGTCACATGCCATGGCGTCGATGGCATCAACCTTATGCCGGACGCCCCAAATTTTGCGCATAGTGAAAAGCTGTTGCGTCCTGACAACTTCATTCTCGACGCCGTCAAACAAGGCGCCAATGCGATGCCTTCCTACGCCGGGGTGCTAAAGGACCAGGACATTCTGGATATCATTTCCTATCTGCGCACGATGGAAAATGGCGGTCCAATGCGACCCTGAGGAGAAAGCCGCCGCGCAACACAACGCACTTTAGTCATCAACCGTCCTTTTTTTCTATGCGTAGATCAGCACTTACCCTTTTTTTTGCTTTTTGTCTGGCCAACCTGAGCGCTTCTTGCGCCGAATCGAAACCAGACAATAGTCCTTTGCCTCGTGTGATCGAAAAGTTTGAGGTCGGCGATTATGTCAACGTCCGAGCTCTGAAAATTGATCCTGAAAAGAACGCGCTCTGGGTGGGTACGTCTGTAGGCGTAAATGAAATTGATTTGACTACATTCGATGTTCGAAATACATTCACCCGCGACAGCGGATTGGCTAACGAGTATGTATTCGCTATCACTGTAGACGCTGATGGCTACAAGTGGTTTGGAACCAATGCAGGCGGAGCGTCACGCTATAAGGACGGAATGTGGAAGACTTATTTCCCGATGCACGGACTCGCCGATTACTGGATATACTCCTTCGCCAGCCAAAAAAATGGCGATTTGTGGATCGGGACTTGGGCCGGGGCAAACCGAGTCAACCTAAAAACCATGAAATTTGACACCTATGTCAAGGAACTGATCAACGAGTGGGTGTATGGGATTGACGTGGACAAGAAAGATCGCGTGTGGTTTGGTACAGAAGGCGGCGTATCGATGTTTGATGGCAAGACTTGGCACTCATGGAACCACCAGGACGGCCTGGGGGCGCCCAACAAGAACAACTTGCCGGCGAGCACGAATACCGGACTTGGAACACGCATGCGTCATGACTTGAGCATGTTCACCGGCGACGGCAAGTTCACTTACAATCCAAATTATACTTTCTGCATTCATGTTGCGCCTGACCAGACGATTTGGGCCGGAACATGGGGCGGCGGCGTCAGTCATTTTGACGGCAAGACCTGGAAAAGTTTTACGGCAGACGACGGATTGGCCGGCAATATTGTTTACAGCATCGCGCAGGACGCCAAGGGTGCACTGTGGTTTGGTACGAGCGGCGGCATAAGTCGTTACGACGGGAAGAACTGGCATAACTACACGAAGGAAACTGGTCTACTTGAAGATCATATCTATGCACTCGCGGTTGCGCCCAATGGTGACATATGGGCCGGATCGCGACGCGGTGTAACCCGGATTGGCCTGTAGTCCGGCTTTGGAAGATTCAATAAAAAACTAACAGTTAACGGAGTTTAAGAGGATTTACATATGCAACTCAATATTAAAGTAGTAGCGGCGATCACGGTTGTCGTCGTAGGTATCGCCGCCGGAATCTACACGATGAGCTCAAAGCAAGCTGAGCCCGCCAAAGCCGATGCGGCGGCAAAGGACACCGGATTGCCTGCCGGCCACCCGGCGATCGGAGCCGATACGGGCAAGGTCAAGTTTGATCCCAGCGCAAAATTCACCCACTTCCGTGTCGGCAATAGCAATGTCAAATCAATCTACATTGAAGGGAATGTGGTGTGGGTCGGCACTTCTGGCGGCGTCATCCGTTTTGACGCTGCTAGCGATCAATACCGCATGTTCAATGTGACTAATGGCTTGTTGTCAAATGGGGTATTTCATATCGGCAGATTAGGTGACTACATCGCCGCCGGAACCTATGGAGGTGGACTGTCCCTTTATGACGAAAAGCAGGACAAGTGGCAGAACATCAATGTACCCAATGGATTGGGTGATGCCTTTGTCTACAAGACATTGAAAGCGAAGAACGGGGATATTTGGATCGCCACGTGGTCCGGTGCCAATCGCGTACGCGGCGGCGACCTGTTCGATCGTTCCAAATGGGACGTCTTTACCGTCGAAAACACCAATGGCGGACTACCGAACGACTGGGTATATAGCCTGGAAGAAGGTAAGGACGGCATTATCTGGCTTGCAACCGAAGGCGGCTTGGCTCGCTACAAGGATGGCAAATGGGACAATTGGAACCACGCTAAAGGCGTCGGTGCTCCTTTCGAAAAGGTAAAAAATGATCCACAGTTCGGCTCTGACCCGGCCAGCTTTTCGGAACATCACGCAAGACAGAAGAAGGAAATGGGCTTGGGGAACACTGGCTCGGCCTTCAACCCCAACTATATTGTGTCACTGGCCGTGGATAATGACGGCGTAGTCTGGGCTGGCACTTGGGGTGGCGGTTTGTCGCGTTTTGATGGCAAAAAATGGACGCACATCACAATGAGCGACGGCTTACCGGGTAACCATGTGTTTATGCTACACGTGGATCCAGCAGGAAAATTGTGGATTGGGACGAATAACGGACTCGCCACAATGACCGATGGTAAATTCAAGGTATTTACGACAGATGATGGCCTGTTTTCCAACACCATCTTCTCAATGTCAACGGCACCAGACCGCAGCCAGTGGATAGGCAGTTTCGGTGGTGTAACGCATTTGGCTGCTGCACCGAAGTAGCAAGCGAATTACAAAAATAGCGGATTTCCAAGCTAGTCAAAAGGCGCATGACATAGTCATGCGCCTTTTGCTTTTTTGGTTCATCTGACAATTGCGTGGGTAAAAATTATTCTGCCCGTCTGCTTTATCTTTGTTCTTTTTGCCAACTTTCTTTAAGCGTGACAGCACGATTGAATACCAAACCGGTACCCGCAATATGATCTCTCCGGTCCGCACAAAAGTATCCAAGGCGTTCAAACTGGAAGTGTGACTCCGGCTCGGAATTTACCACACTGTACTCCACCCAGCCTTGACGGGAAAGCAACGAATCCGGATTGAGGTACCTGCAAAAATCAACATTGATATCCGCGTCGGGCTTCGCAACGTTAAACAACCTGTCGTATAGCCGAAATTCCGCTGGCAGTGCGTGCCCGCAAGACAGCCAGTGTATTACTCCTTTGACTTTTCTCCCCGCGGGGCTCTTCCCCAATGTGTCGTGGTCAATTGAACATCGCAACTCAAGAAGTCGGCCCTCTTGATCCTTTACCACTTCATTGCAACGCATGACATAGGAATAGCGAAGCCTGACTTCACCCCCTAAGCTCAGTCGCTGCCAACTAGCCGGTGGGCTTTCACTGAAATCATCTGCCTCAATCCAAATCTCCCCACCAAAATTTACAAGACGCGAGCCAAATTCCGGATGTTGCGGATGAAATCCAGCTTCACGTGAAGCCGACACTCCTTCGGTAAAATTGGAAATCACAACTTTCAGCGGCCGCACTACCGCCATCACTCGCGGTGCCCGCGCTTCAAGATCATCGCGAATTGCCGCTTCGAGCACATCCACTTCCACCGTGTTCCCGCTCTTCGAAATGCCGATCCGCTTCGCAAATTCGCGCAGCCCCTCCGGCGTATATCCGCGCCGCCGCATCCCGCTAATGGTGGGCATGCGCGGGTCATCCCAACCGCTCACATGTTTATCGGCTACCAGCTGCAGAAGCTTACGCTTGCTGGTTATCGTATAGTGCAGCTCCAAACGTGAAAATTCGTATTGCCTTGGATGGCACTTAACGGAAATATTGTCCAGTACCCAATCGTACAAGGGACGGTGATCTTCGAATTCCAGAGTGCACAGTGAATGAGTAATGCCTTCGAGCGCATCAGAAATGCAATGCGTGTAGTCGTACATCGGGTAAATACACCACGCATCGCCGGTGCGAATGTGATGCGCCCGGCGGATACGATATATGACCGGATCACGCATATTGATGTTCGGAGAGCCCATGTCGATCTTAGCGCGCAAGACGCGGCTGCCATCGGGAAAATCTCCTGCGCGCATCCGCGAAAATAATTGAAGATTTTCCGCCACACTGCGCTCCCTGAACGGGCTGTTCTTGCCGGCCTGCGTCAACGTACCACGAAATTCGCGCATCTGATCGGGGGTTAGATCGTCAACATAAGCCAAACTTTTTTCGATCAATTCGACTGCGAATTGATACAACTGCTCGAAATAGTCTGATGCCCAGCGCACCTCTCCATCCCATTCAAAACCCAGCCAGCGCACGTCTTCTTGTATGGACAGCGCATATTCAGTACTTTCCTTTTCCGGATTGGTATCGTCAAAACGCAAGTTGCATTTTCCCGCGTAATCCATCGCCAGTCCAAAATTAAGGCAGATGGACTTGGCATGCCCGATATGCAGATAACCGTTCGGCTCGGGAGGAAAGCGTGTAACGACGGAGGTGTGCTTGCCGTTAGCAAGGTCGCTATCGACGATGGTGCGAATAAAATTGGAAGGAATCGCTGGAGTGTTATTGTTCATTGTTGCTTCTTGCTAAGCCTAAATATAGGAAGTTGAGCTGAATTCTACTCGAATTCCAAATAAATACCCGCACAGTTAACTGTTAAAAAGCAACGAGAATTTTGATAGAATCCGCCCCTGCCCACGAAATCTCGCAGGCTTGAAACGCATCAATCCGATACTGGGTGAAAATGGACAGCAATATGGGAATTCGCTACCTGGCAGCACAGATCATCTGCCTACTGTTGTGCTGCATATGTATTGACGTCAGTGCCGGCGAAGTTGAAGACGCGGGTAAGTTGTTCAGAGACGGGCAACACGCGCAAGCGCTCGACCAAGTCGACAGCTACCTCGCCAAAAACCCCAAGGATGCTGCTGCCCGTTTCCTTAAAGGTTTGATATTCACTGAACAAGGAAAAACCGCGGACGCAATTGCTATCTTTCTTCGTTTGACCGAAGATTACCCTGAGTACCCTGAACCATTCAACAACCTTGCGGTACTGTACGCGGGACAGGAACAATACGACAAGGCGAAAGCTGCGCTTGAATCGGCAATACGTACGCACCCAAGCTACGCGACTGCCCACGAAAATCTCGGCGACATCTATGCAAAAATGGCCAGTCAAGCTTATGACCGCGCTCTACAACTGGATCACGGCAACACTTCGTCTCAGACCAAGCTGAACATGATACAGAATCTCTTCGTTGAAGAAGTTCGCGAAAAGCCCGCTAACGTTCTCGCAGTGCCGCCCACCCCTAAAGAGCAAACACCAAATCCTGCGCGGGCTCCGCAAGCCGTTCCCGCAAAAGTGGAAGCGAGAATACCGCCTGCCAACACCTCTGCCGCGACCGCATCCGCAAACACTCCGCGGGATTCGAGCGTTGAAGTGCTAAAGTCCGTAAATGGCTGGGCAGCAGCATGGTCGGCGCAGGATATTAAGAAATATCTGAACTTCTACGCGGCAGACTTTGAAATTCCTGCCAATCAAAGCCGCGCAACATGGGAAGCAACCCGCAAAGAGCGAATTGCCAAACCTCAGTATATCAAGGTCACCCTAAGCAATGAAAACGTGAACTTTGCTGACGATGAACATGCCACGGTAACTTTTCTTCAGTCTTATCGGGCCAACCATCTCAAAGCCACCGGCAAGAAAACGCTGCATATGGTCAAGTCCAACGGGAAGTGGCTGATCAGAGCAGAGCAATCGAGATAGACCATGTCGCGTAAGCAAATCATTTTCTTGATGCTGTTTTCCGTGTTGAATTGCGACGTAAATGGCGCTCCAGGTTTGCCGGAAATCGCCGGCACTGCCTCAGAAGTAAAGCTGGTAAAGAGCCTGCAGGCCATCAACAATAATCGCCTCGACGTCGCGCTCAATGAGGTGGATAGTCTGTTGAGCGCCAATCCGAATTTCAAATTGGCGCAGCTGGTAAAAGGCGACTTGCTGATGGCGCGCGCAGGTGAAATAAGCAATATTGGAAGCGCAGCCAACGGACCGGAAAAAATGATAGAGGACTTGCGCGATGAAGCTCGGATACGACTACAGCGCGTCATGTCCCGCAAGGATTCCAACCCCGTACCGCCCTACCTATGGAAACTTGATTCCAACGAGAAATATGTACTGGTCGTTGACACCAGCAAGGCAACCTTGTATGTCTATAAGAACATAGATGGCACGCCGCGATATGTTACGGATTTCTATGTATCCATAGGCAAACTCGGCACCGAGAAATTTTCCGAAGGAGACCAGCGGACCCCGCTGGGAGTGTATTTCGTAACGGCGGAACTGTCGAAAAGCAAGCTTGCCGATATATACGGAATCAACGCGTTCCCGCTTAATTACCCAAACGAATGGGACCTCAGAAACAAAAGGACAGGTAGTGGCATCTGGCTACACGGCACTCCCAGCGATACATACAGCCGACCTCCCAAAGCCAGTAATGGTTGTCTGGTTCTGACCAACGAGGACCTTGAAAAGCTCGCCCCCTATATGCAGGTCGGGGTCACGCCGGTAATTATTGCCAGCCATATAGATTGGAGCGCGGCACCGGACGCGAACGATCGTGACGCATTACTTGACGAATTGGAAGCCTGGCGCGGGGATTGGGCCAGCCTGAATACCGAAGCTTATTTAAAGCATTACGCCAGCGATTTTTCCAGCGACGGGCAGGATTACAGTGCTTGGGAAAAGAGAAAAATGCTGGTTAACAGCGTCAAGTCCTGGATAAAGGTCGATATCTCCAATCTGAGTGTATTCACCTATCCTGGGCAACCCGATCTGGTCGTCGTCAACTTCGAACAGGATTACCGTAGCAGCAACTTGTCAAATCATATGAAGAAACGGCAATATTGGTTGAAGAAAGACGATCGTTGGCAAATCATTTATGAAGGAGCTGCATGACATGAAAAAACTACTGGTTGCGCTATTGGCGCTATTGTTCGGCTTCGCATCCCCCCTTTCCCACTCACTTGAAAAAGGCAAATCGACCATGGTAAAACTGCACACCAATCACGGCACCATAACTTTGCAGCTGGATGCGGAACACGCGCCCAACACCGTGAAGAATTTTCTTGACTATGTAAATAGCGGCTTTTACAGCAATACGATATTTCATCGGGTTATTGAGGGATTCATGATACAAGGCGGCGGTTTCGAACCTGGCATGAATCAGAAGCAGGTAAATGCACCGATCCAGAACGAGGCTGCAAACGGTTTGAAGAACGACATCTACACGATCGCTATGGCCCGCACCAACGACCCGCATTCAGCTACCGCGCAATTTTTCATTAACGTCAAGAACAATGGTTTTCTGAATTACACCGCTCCAAACGCCCAGGGTTATGGCTATTGCGTATTCGGCAAGGTGATTGAAGGCATGGATGTGGTCGACGCGATCCGCAAGGTAAAGACCGGTACTCGGTCCGGTTTTCAGGACGTGCCACAGGAAGATGTCATTATCGCCAGTGCCGAAGTGGCCAAGTAACCGTGACGTGTCGCGGATTAAGGCAGATGCGAGTCGCATAACTACGCTGGTCATTCCCGCCCCAATGCCATTTTCGATTGAATACCAGTATTGATAGATGGCACACAGCCTGCTTATCTCTGATATACACCTGTGTGCAAGTCAAACACATACCAACGACTTATTCACGCACTTCGTCCAACACGTCGCGCCCAGTGCCGATACATTGTTCATCCTCGGAGACCTCTTCGAATACTGGGCGGGCGACGATGATCTGCATGACCCTTACCACAATTCCATAAGCGAAAAGCTGCGGAAACTGAGTGAATCCGGGACTGCCATCTTTCTGATGCATGGCAACCGGGATTTCCTGATGGCCGAAACATTGGCTGCGTCTTTCCACGCCACGTTGCTGTCTGATCCCACCATGATCAATCTGTATGACACACCCACGCTTCTCAGTCACGGTGACGGGCTGTGCACGGATGATGTCCAGTACCAGCAGTTTCGGCAACAGATACGCAGCGAGTCGTGGAAGAAGCAATTTGTCGAACGACCTCTGCCCGACCGCAAACGACATATAGAACAGCTGCGGCGAATGAGCGAACAGTCAAAAGTCGACAAGATTGCCTCCATCATGGATGTCAATGACGTGTCTGTCGCGGCGCTGCTAAGAGAATACAACTACCCACGTCTGATCCATGGTCACACCCATCGTCCCGCGCGGCACCTGCACCAGGTCGACGGGCATGATTGTGCCAGATGGGTACTGGGAGACTGGTACAAGAAATCAAATGCGTTGCGTTGTGACGCCGCAGGCATAAGGTGGGAACCCATCCAGGAACTGCTGCAAAAGTCCGCGGATTAGCGCAGCTTGTGCAATTTCGGCTTATCCGTTGGCTACAGTTGATTGAAAACAGCGCCCCAATAGCGCGCCTGCGTGGGCATCAATCAGGACCTTTTCGAGCGCGCGCACCACGGAAATATCATTGTCCATACGCGGTACCGCTGAAATGATCGACTGTCTGCGGATGCCGCGTCGCTCCGGATCCCTGCATTCTTCTGCAAGACGTACCGAAATATCCACATAGTCGTCTTTTGAAGTGGCAATGGTATCGTTCAAGCCTAACTGTCTAAGCAAACCCGCCGCAAGTCGCTGTCGCATGGACTGACCTTCCAGAGTCACTATCGGTATACCTCTGTGAATTGCCTGCCAGGCAGTGGTATATCCCGAAAAAGAGGGACAGTCGAGATATATGTCGCACAATTCCAGCAACCGATGAAATTTCTCTTGGGACAACCAGGGAATAACGTATAGGTGCTGTTCCGGCACCAACCCCTGTTCCCGGAATGCCCGACTTAGCCTTGCAACGACGATATCGGACGCCCACTGAACCTTGTTCGGACGCAACAGAACAAAAACACTCTCGGGCAACGACGCTGCAATACGCGCAATCAATGCGTCATCCGCTGGATCAAACTTGTAGGGAGTTTGAGCAATAACAAAGCGGGTTCCTTTCTTCGACAAAAGTTCCGCCTCGATCTCGCCCAAATCGCCGGGGGTCACTTCAATTGGCGTCGTGCAGCAACCGGTACCGGGCAAGCGCACCAGACGTTCGCGGTAGTGGCTGTCGGCGTCCGCAGGCTCCAGTTTCTCGCCGGACAAGTAGAGGTCTATCGTCGGCAGCCCGGTGGTGATCGGGTGTCCCCAGCTTGCAACTTGCAGTGCGGCGAGGCGGTGCGCGGCCAACTGTAGTGTTACCGGATCCATGCCGATGGATGGATACAGGATGATATCCGCCTTGTCTTCCGCCAACGCTCCCAGCCACCCCTTCAGGCCGACAACCGAACGCCCGTCGCGCCAGAAATCTGCCAAGGATCTGGCATGCTCGGTTTCCTCGTCGCGATCGTAGCCCAGCTGATACAGCACCAGCTCGAATTTGGCGCGATCTATGTGCTCTAGGATGCCGCGCAAAATGATGTACCAGACCGGATGCTTGCAAAAGTAACGTGTAATGATCACCAGCTTAAGTCGCTCGCCGGCAGGCTTCGGCGTGGAAGTCAAACCACTATCTGCGCATCGCTCAACCAAATCCCCATAGCGAGACAAGCTCCCCACGTGATTCCCCGATCGATACGCAAGGTGGAATGGCTGCTGCGAACATATTCCGACCAGCATTGCTGCGGAAATTTTCGGTTGTGACGTGAGCCATTTCGCAAAATCATCCAGCTCCTGGTCAAAGTTCCAAACTACAGCGCGTGCTTCATCGATGGTCGTGGGGGCGAGAATGAGGCTCAACATCACCAACGACACGCGCGCCTCGGTCGAACGCGGGTTGATCTCGATCGCCCGCCGATAACTTGCTTCTGCCTCCTCGAGATTGCCTTGATCCTTCAGCGCATTGCCCAAATTGATCTGCACTTCAGACAAATTCGGATTTATCTGCAAGGCTCGCCGGTAACAGACTATAGCCTCGTCCAGCTGTTCACTGTCTTTAAGTAGATTGCCAAAATTGTTGTAACCTTCGGCAAAATCCGGCCTGATCTGCAAAGCGCGCCGATAGTTTTCTTCCGCTTCGCCCGACCTACCCATATCTCTGAGGGCATTTGCAAGGTTGTAGTGTGCGTCGGCGAAATTCGGTCGTAGCTGCAATGCGTGCCGGTAGTTTTCTTCTGCCAAGCTCAATCTGCCCTGATCTCTGAGCACATTCGCCAGATTGTAGCGCGCGTCGGCGAAATTCGGCCTGAGTCGCAGTGCGCGTTGGTAGTTTTCTTCCGCCTCGATCAGCTTGCCCGACTCGCGCAACGCATTACCCAGGTTGTTATGCGCCTCCGCGAAATCGGGCTTGACCCGTAACGCACTACGATAGCTCGCTTCGGCTTCGTCCAGCCGGCCCAAATTGCGCAAGGTATTGCCCAGATTGTTGTGAGCCTCCGCGAAATCTGGCTTGATCTGCAGCGCTCGCCGGCAGGAAACTTCAGCTTCCTCCAGTCTGCCCAAAATCTGTAGCGTATTTCCAAGATTGCTATTGGCATCCGCGTCGCCGGGCGACAACTCCACCGCTTTTTGCATGGGACGCAAAGCATCCTCGTTGCGGCCCATCTGGCTGAGCGCTACCCCGAGAACAATCCAACCTACGGGACTTTGCGGGAAGCGCCGCGTCAGGTCTCTTGCACTAGAGGCTGCATCAGCAAATTTTCCCGCGGCAAACAGCATCGACAGAGATCGGATCTCCCCCGCGCCGGGACTCATCTGCGGCTTATTCGCCGACCTGCCCGGATTCGGAGGTTTTGACATGTCTGGACAGGACGAAACTAATCATATGATTATCGGAACCGGAGTCTTGCTTGCAACGATTTTTCTTCATAGCGGCATGCCGATAAAATAGCCTATGACTGCCTGACAAGGTAACTTGTAGCATGCCCGATTACCCTGCCGGGCAACAAAGTCTGCGTCCATGTCTATTTGCTGATGCACAATTTTTCGCATGGCACCCCGTCGCGATTGCTATCCAGAGCCTTCACGTTGCAATGCACAAAGAAGAAGTAGGCCTCGTCACAGGAATTCATTTCGGAACATCGATGCTTGTTGCCGCAGATATATACACCCGAATCGGGCATCGGCACCATTGTCCCATGTGGTGTATTTTTTTGGAACTCCGCCGCATGCAACTTCCGCCACTGCCACGGAGGTAACGGTGCCGTCTGGCGCCAGATACCGCGCCGCGCCGCCTGTGCCTTGATCTGCAAGGCTACATAGTGCGTGTTACGATGAAAATGCGAATACTCCCAGGCCATTCCCGAACTTACCATCAATTCGTTGACTTGTTTACCATCAACATTGAGGTGTGCGACCAATCTTCCATATTGATCAACTGCGTGGCTGTCTACCGCCACTGACTTATGAAGCAACATTTCGCTCAGGGCTCTTTTCGCGTCGACACCGCCCGGCTGCGCCATCTCCGGCGCATCGATCTCGGCAAGCCGTATCTTTATCGGTGGCATATCATTGCGTACTAACATCACTGTATCGCCGTCCAGCACTGCAATGATCCGGGCGGTAAACTGCTCCGCATGTGCCTCAGTCATCAGGCAGACCACAGCAAACAACAGGCGCATTGGCAGCATCGCCACGACCTCTTAGATCAGCATGCTCTTGATCAGTGCCATACACAACAGCGCGTAACCGGCAGCAAGTATATCGTCAAACATCACGCCCATGCCGCCATGCCAGGTACTGTCAAAATAGCGTATTGGCGGGGGCTTTACGATGTCGAAAAAGCGGAATAGCGCAAATGCCAGCAGCGACCAGGCCCAGCCTGGCGGAGTGAAGAACAACACCAGCGCGAAGGCAACAATTTCGTCCCAAACTATACCCCCGTAATCGGCAACGCCCAAAGCCTTGCCGGTTATATCGCAAACCCAGACTCCGATCGCAAACGACCAGATCAACACCAGCAGAAATAGTGCGTCCGATAATCGCGGCGCGAGAAACCAGAAGATCGGGAATGCAACCAGGGTTCCAAAGGTTCCGGGAGCTTTGCCTGCCAAGCCGCTGCCAAATCCGAAAGCGAGCAAATGTGCGGGGTGCCTGAGCAGAAAACGCCAGCCCGGCTTCACGACTAACTCATCGGAAGTGGTCATAGCCAACCACCTCCAATTCAATTGGCCCTGCTGCATCGTGCACTACGCAGCGTTTACCCGCAACAATCTTGCCGATGACTGTTATCGGCAACCGCAATCCGGTAGCAATTCCCAATATCTCGTCGTGACGCGATGCGGGTGCCGTAAAGCACAACTCGTAGTCGTCACCTCCCGCCAAGGCGCATCGTTGCACCAGCGACAGATCGAGGCGCGATTGCAGCGTCGGCGAAATCGGTAGCGAGGGAAAACTAATCGCGGCGCCAACACGCGACGCTTCGAGGATATGGCCAAGATCGCCGAGCAGCCCGTCAGATATATCGATCGCGCTGCTCGCGATGCCGCGCAATGCCAATCCCAGCTCAACGCGCGGTTGCGGTTGATGTAGCGCCGGCGAACACTGTGCAAATTCGTACCTGCCCAATTCGATTTCTCCTTGCAAATGCGCGAGCGCCAACGCAGCGTTCCCCAGCACGCCCGATACCCAAATTTCGTCATCCGGCGCCGCGCCACTGCGGCGGATTGCTTGATGAGCCGGGACTTCTCCGAATATGGTCACGCTCAAATTGAGAGGACCGCGCGTGGTATCTCCACCAACGAGTTCCACTCCATACTGTTGTGCCAAATCAAAAAACCCGCCGGTGAATTCGTGTAGCCATACGTCGTCGGCTTCCTGCAACGCGATCGCCAGCGTTACCCATCTCGGCTTCGCTCCCATCGCCGCCATATCTGAGAGATTGACCGCGAGGGTTTTGTGTCCGAGCAATTTCGGATCTGCATCGGGAAAAAAATGAGTACCGCTCACCAGCATATCACTGGAAACTGCCAACACGTTGCCTTGACCTACCCGAATAAGCGCAGCGTCATCCCCTATACCCAGCAGCGTACCGGGTGTCGCGCGGGTGAAGTAACGGCGAATCAGTTCGAATTCCGTCATACGGAAACGCCCGGTCTACGGCGTGCCGTATTTGCCAAACTCCGGGGCACGCAACTGTGCCGCGAGTTTATCCAGCACACCGTTCACGTATTTGTGGCCGTCGGTACCGCCGAATGTCTTGGCCAGTTCGACCGCCTCGTTGATCACTACTTTGTAAGGGACTTCCAGCTGGTTTGACAACTCGAATGTGCCCAGTACCAAAACAGCAAATTCAACCGGACTGAGTTCGATCAACGGCCGGTCCAGATGCGGTGCAATCAGCGCTTCGATATCGGCATGCTTCCCGATCGCACCACCCAACAGCGCGCAGAACAGTTTCTTGTCGTAGCGACCGAGATTCTTCTCCGCATTAATTTGCTTTTCTATCTGGGCGCTTTCTCCGCCAGTTACCCGCCACTGATAGATTCCCTGCAGCGCAAGTTCGCGGGCGCGATGTCGCGGACTCTTCTGCGGCGTCTTGCTCGGATTGGCCACCTCCGCGATCATTCGACCCCCTTCAGCAAGTTTGCCATCTCGATCGCCACCAGCGCCGCTTCGCCCCCCTTGATCAACATCCGCGCGATCGCCTGATCATCGGTATCGGTGGTCAGAATCGCATTGGCAACCGGAACACCGCAGGCAAGCTGAACTTCGTTGACACAACGCGCCGACTCGTTGGACACCACTTCAAAATGATAAGTGTCTCCGCGCACCACTGCGCCCAGCGCAATCAACGCGTCAAATTTTTCACTTTCCGCCATGTGCAGCAAGACCAGCGGAATCTCCAGGGCTCCAGGCACCGTCGCCAGCGTGATGTCGTCTTCGGATACTCCCTGATGCAGCAACTGCGACCGACACGCGCCCAGCAGACCTTCGCATATTTCAGGGTTAAAGCGGCTCTGCACGATGCCGATGCGCATACCTTTTCCATCCAGATTCTTTTCTATTTCTCTCATGAGTTTTCTTTCGATTGACAATAACGCACCACTTCAAGACCGAATCCGGTCATGCTGGGCATCTTTCTTGGCGTCGCGATCAGACACATCTTGCCGACATTGAGATCGCGCAGAATTTGGGCTCCTATCCCGTAGTTACGCGGATCCCATTGCGCCTGATGCACTTCCGGCTTTGCCGCCGCGCGGATCTGCAATTCAAGCGAAGTTTCCTTGTAGTGCATCAGCACCAGCACTCCGGCGTCGGCACGGCTGATTCGCGACAACGCATCATGCACGCTGGTGGAACTCGGATAGTGGGCCTGCTCGATGAAGTCCATCACCGACAACGGCTCATGCACCCGCACCAAAGTCTCTTGATCCGGAACGACGTTACCCTTGACCAACGCCAGATGCGTACGCTGCGTGGTCTTGTCCACATAGGTCACCAGATCAAGCTGCCCGTAAGCCGTCGGTACGCTCCGCCGCGCAACCCGCTCTACCAGTTTCTCATGATGGCTGCGATGCTCGATCAAATCCGCGATGGTGCCGATCTTGATTCCGTGATGCTGTGCAAACAACTTCAGATCCGGCAGACGCGCCATTTCGCCGTCATCCTTCAGAATCTCGCAAATCACCGCAGCAGGCGTTAACCCGGCCAACTGCGCAAGATCGCAACCGGCTTCAGTATGGCCGGCACGCACCAGCACGCCGCCGTTTTGTGCACGCAACGGGAAGATATGTCCGGGCTGAACAAGATCTGCGGGCTTGGCATCCTTGGCAACAGCCGCCTGCACGGTACGCGAGCGGTCGGCGGCGGAAATGCCGGTAGTCACGCCGGTTGCCGCTTCTATCGACAAGGTGAAATTCGTCGCTAAAGGCAAGCCATTCTCGCGCACCATCAGCGGCAAGCTGAGCTGTTTGCAATGTGCCTCAGTGAGGGTCAGGCAGATCAAACCACGACCGTGCTTGGCCATGAAGTTGATTTTCTCCGGCGTCGTGAATTCGGCGGCAAACACCAGATCACCCTCGTTCTCGCGATCCTCTTCATCCACCAGCACAACCATGCGTCCTGCGCGAAATTCCTCGATAATTTCCTGTACGGGTGAAATTCCTGTCATTCTCGAAAATAATTCCAAAATTGGGAGAGCACGATTCTACCACTTTGACGCATTTAGCCTGACCTCAAGTTGGCGCGCGGGCACTGAACGGCATGCCATAAAATCGGGATCGGACGGGGGACAAGGCGCCAAATTTACTTGACGACTAACGCGCGAAATGTCGACGGCATCTGCGTCGGAAATCTGCTCGGTGCAGTGGTATGCAGTGAAAGCGACGGCAGCGAAAGGTACGTGTTTGCATCTGCACCATCCATGCGCGCGACCTATTTCGTCGATAAACTGTGGTCGTCTATCAGATACATGATGGATTTAAGCGTGTTGCACATTCGCGTGTACTGTCCCATGACAAACACACCAGAAATTCCCCATAACACGGCGAGCAGGGCTATGCCCGCCAATTGATGACGCAAGTCAATATTCTTGGAAAACATGAGCAGAACATTGACCGTCAGGGCCACCAACACAATGGATCCGCCCAGCGCTCGTCCGGTGCGCCAAAAAACCAGGCGGTCTTTGAGCTCCTCAAGCACCCCCGCTTCACTATTCTGCAGACAGTAGGTGATCAACAGCCTTAATACTTTGGTGTAGCGGCGCCGCTGCATAAACCACTGATTGAAATTGTTGCCCTTGTAGAACAGGATAGGGGTCGTAGCCAGCAATTCGTAGTCTCTGAACATGGAGGAAGTCGTGTCGCCCTTGAATACTTTCTCAATGAAACCACATTCCCGTTCCAGAGTGAACCGCTTGAAGTAATAGATTTCAAACGGTGCTGTAAATGCCGGACTAACGAGGTCGATAAGCATGCCGGTACAAAACACGGCAATAACGCCCAGCGCCGAAAGCATGCTGGAAAAAATTGAATCAAAGATGCTGTCGTGCAGATTTATCAGGTGGGTAGCCTGGAGCGCATCGACTGTCGCGATCAGCTTGATCAGATTGTCCGAACTGCCGACATTGAAGTAGATACTCGCCACCGAAGTAACGAACATTCCGATCCAGAACAAACCGCCAACGATGGCATAGTCCGCGTATCGATCCCAGCCTTTCACTTCCAGTCACTCGGGCAGCTTTGCAAGCGCAGTATCGCTGCGGTCAACCGTTTTGCTCGGCGGTAACTTACTGGCGTGATCGACGCAATCTGGCTTTGCTTCCGAAGCCGAACTGCCTAACAATTTCCATACCCAGGAGCCCAAGCCGACAGCGGCGCAACCTACGGCGGTACCCACCCCGGGAAATATGAAGGTACCCACTGAGGCACCCAGCAGGCATCCCCCGCCTACCGCGCCCACATTGGAACTGCCTTCCGGACATTTTTCAGCAGCCCACAGTAGATTTGACGAGGTCGCCAGAATCGACACGAGAATCACGCAACTCAGATTATTTCTGATGTTCACTCTCATT
Organism: Gallionella sp.; assembly: GCA_049799335.1. Classification (GTDB taxonomy): domain Bacteria; phylum Pseudomonadota; class Gammaproteobacteria; order Burkholderiales; family Gallionellaceae; genus Gallionella. The sequence goes on from JBARHR010000016.1 coordinate 28,316, forward strand.
GATTGCTCCCTTCGTCTGGCCGTGCAAAAAGAGTTGCAGAAGATGGCGTCTCGCCAAATCGCCTACCCCGGGCGAATTGAGTTGTTCTGATTTTTTTGTTTTATGCGTCGCCAAGCATACGCTCTACGTACCGCGCAATCAAATCAATTTCCAGATTCACGCGCGCGCCGGCTGTCAGCTCATTCAGTGTTGTTGCCGATAACGTGTGCGGTATCAGGTTAATACTGAATTTGTCGCCGCTTACCTGATTGACGGTCAGACTCACGCCGTTTACGGTAACCGAACCCTTGGTCGCGATATACTTGGCAAGCTTGTGTGGTGCGCGGATATCCAGTTTCCAGCTCTCGCCAATATCCGTAAAAGCGACAACCTCAGCTACCCCGTCGACATGCCCGCTGACCAGATGGCCGCCGAGTCTATCGGACAAACGCAAGGCCTTTTCCAGATTGACCCGTTCGCCAGACGCATCAAGTCCGACAGTACAATCCAGTGTCTCCCGCGACACCTCCACAGTAAAGGAATCATCCGTCTGCGCTACAACCGTCAGGCAGACGCCATTCACCGCGATACTATCCCCCAGCTTTACATCGCCCATATCCAGCGCTTTAGTCCATATGACCAATCGCAACCCGCCTTCGCGGTCGACCGCCTCGGTGATATGTCCCACATCCGCGATGATTCCACTAAACATTTTTTACCCTCATCTGGAGGCGCATATCGTCCCCGACGTGCCGCGCGTCCATCCATTCCAATTTGATGCTTTTATCCAGACTGGCTAACTCACCCAACGCCGCCATGCCGCGTGCCGCATCCCCAAGCAATTGCGGCGCAACATACAACAGCAATTCGTCCACTAACCCTGCAGTCAACAGTGCACCGTTCAATTTGCCACCGGCCTCGACCAGCACTTCATTGCAACCGCGCTTCGCCAAATCGGCCATCAATGCAGCCAAAGCAACTCGCCCGCTGTTTTCGGGCAAAACGCAAACCTCCGCACCCAACGTCTCCAGCCCGGCAATTCTCTTTTCGTCACGGCGTAGCGCGTAGATAAGAACCTTGCCTCCAGCACCACCTTGCAGGATGCGCGCCTCCGGCGGAATACGCAGATTACTATCCACAATGACACGCAACGGCTGGCGCTCCGTCGCGATTTCCCGGACATTCAATAGCGGATCATCTGCCAGCACCGTATTGATCCCTGTCAGCACGGCACAGGAACGGGCGCGCCAATGTTGTACATCGCTCCTCGCGCGTTGCCCGGTAATCCATTTGCTTGCGCCGTTTGCCAGCGCGGTTCTTCCGTCAAGGCTCACGCCTATCTTGCTGCGTAACAGCGGTGTGCCACGAATCATGCGCGCAAAAAATCCGGCGTTCAATGCGCGCGCCGTGCTTTCCATCAAGCCGCATTCCACTTTGATTCCGGCAGCGCGCAATTTTTCGCAACCGGTTCCCGCGACCAACGGATTAGGATCAACTACCGCCACGACCACGCGTGCAATACCGACAGCGATAAGCGCCTCGGTGCAGGGCGGTGTTCGACCCTGATGATTACAAGGTTCCAGGGTCACGTAGGCAGTTGCCCCGCGTGCCGCCGCACCCGCCTCGCAAAGCGCATTGATCTCCGCATGCGGCTCGCCCGCCTTTCGGTGCCATCCGCTTGCTACTATCCGGTCATTTTTCACCAGCACACAGCCTACCCGCGGGTTTGGACTGGTGCTATTCAGACCCCCTTCGGCGAGTCGCAGCGCCTGCGCCATCCATAGGCTGTCGCCGGGAACGAGCATGACTATGGTTTCGGCTTGACGCGCCGTACCGGCGTTGTGCGCACCGCCTCAACCGCTTCGGTGAAATCACCGACATCCTGGAAACTTTTGTAGACGGAAGCGAAGCGGATATAGGCGACCTTGTCCAGCTTCAACAGCTCTTTCATGACCATCTCGCCGATTTGCCGGGACCCGATTTCGCGTTCGCCCAACGCAAAGATTTTCTGGCTCACGTGATCTATCGCCTTGTCTACCAACTCTGTCGGCACAGGACGTTTGTGCAGAGCACGATTGAAACTGGTGCGCAACTTCTGTTCGTCAAATTCACTGCGCTTGCCGTTTTGCTTGACCACCTGCGGCATGCGCAACTCGACAATCTCGTAGGTGGTAAAGCGTTTGTCGCAGGTAACACAGCGGCGGCGGCGGCGAATATGGTCGCCGTCTTCCCCATCGCGGGTATCCACGACTTGGGTTATCTCACCTTTGCAGAACGGGCATTTCATCGGATAGGCTTGCTATCGCGGCGGCAAATTATCACGCGCTGTACACCGGAAATTGCGATGTCAGTTTTATCACTTCAGCAACCACTCTGGCAGTTACTGCATCGTCACCGGGTGCGTCCAGCACGTCAGCAATCAGATGAGCCAACTTTTCCGCCTCCAGCTCCTTGAAGCCGCGTGTCGTCATCGCCGGACTACCGATACGAATCCCGCTGGTGACAAACGGTTTTTGCGGGTCGTTCGGAATGGCATTTTTGTTGACGGTAATGTGCGCCCGCCCCAAAGCAGCTTCGGCGTCTTTCCCGGTTATTTGTTTGGCCTGCAAATCCACCAGGAACACATGGCTGTCGGTGCGACCGGACACAATACGCAGCCCGCGTTCCTGCAAGACCTTGGCCATCACCCGCGCGTTGTCAACAACCTGGCGCTGATATACCTTGAATTCCCTGCTGGCAGCCTCCTTGAATGCAACCGCTTTGGCGGCGATCACATGCATCAGCGGACCGCCCTGAATGCCCGGGAAAATTGCCGAGTTCAGTACCTTCTCGAACTCGGCCTTCGCCAGAATAATGCCGCCTCTCGGCCCACGCAAAGTCTTGTGTGTGGTGCTGGTCACGAAATCCGCGATACCTACCGGGCTGGGATAAACACCGGCCGCTACCAATCCTGCATAGTGCGCCATGTCGACAAACAGATAGGCGCCTACGCTGTCGGCAATGGCACGGAATCGCTTCCAGTCCATCACCAGCGAATATGCCGATGCGCCTGCGACGATCATCTTCGGCTTGTGTTCATTGGCCAGCGCCTGAACCTGATCGTAATCAATTTCTTCTTTTTCGTTCAGACCGTACTGGATCGCGTTGTACAACTTGCCGCTGGCGTTGACGCTTGCGCCATGTGTCAGATGCCCACCGTGAGCCAAAGACATGCCCAGTATTGTGTCACCGGGCTTGAGCACTGCCATATATACCGCCTGATTGGCCTGTGAGCCTGAATGCGGTTGCACATTGGCATATTCAGCGCCGAACAGCGCCTTTACGCGATCAATCGCAAGCTGTTCGGCAACGTCAGCATATTCGCAGCCGCCGTAATAGCGCTTGCCAGGATACCCTTCCGCATATTTATTGGTCAGCTTGCTGCCTTGCGCTTCCATCACCGCCGGGCTGGTGTAGTTTTCCGACGCGATCAGTTCGATGTGATCTTCCTGACGGCGGTTTTCATTCTGGATAGCCGCCCACAGTTCGGGGTCGGTCTGTGCAACGGTGCTTTTGCTGGAGAACATGGCTGGATTCCTGAAAAAAGTGTTGGCTGGAAAAGCGCGGATTCTATCATGCGGGCGGCATGGGCCGTAAGTTTGGTCAAGTTACCCAGTCGATCCTAAACGCGTACTATGGAAGATCCCCGGATTGCACTAGGGCACCTCATGTTGGTACGCTGAGCTATGCAATTTCTAATCAGAAAATCATTGAGGCCATGCAGCAGCGACCCTGAAAGGTACTCGCTTTGACGTCACCTCAAAAATAATGTCTTCGATCTTCAGCCTGACGTCGGTACTCCTCTGATCTCCAGGAACTATAGTCGTTAAATGGAAAGCCAAGATAAACCCGTCCTCCGGTGAGTATGCAAGGACGTCGTAATACGCATCGGGATGCAGTGTGGAAGTGCTGAATTTCGAGTAGTGACCTTCATATCGTACAGTCCGCAACCCAATTCCCAGCCTTAACTTGGCTTTATCCATGACCATTCGTATTTCGGATTCCGATAGTGGCTCTATCGGACCAGTCGTGTAGGGGTGAAAATCGATGGAGTTACAACCTCCAATCAGGAGCAAAAGGAACAGCAACACCGCTCGCATCCAACTCATAATATTTCCCATATATTCGTCTAAGGCACTGAGTGCCGCCCGGCCAGACTATCCTACCAAATCTCAGGGGTGAATCTTGATCTGGCCGCACTGCGTTATAGCGGACAAAAGTTAGCGGACGCTTAGGTGACCGAATGATACAGCGGCTTACCGCCCTGCCACAGTCATCCCCTCGACCAGCAGCGATCCGCACTGGCGTGAACCCTGAATCAGCACATCATTACCGACAGAGGCGATATTGCGGAACATGTCTTTCAGGTTGCCTGCGATGGTGATTTCGTTTACCGGATACTGGATTTCGCCATGTTCCACCCAGAATCCCGCAGCGCCACGCGAGTAGTCACCGGTTACCGGGTTGATGCCATGACCCAACAATTCGGTGACCAGCAAGCCTTTGCCCATCTGTTTCAGCATCCCGCGGAAATCGCGAGAGCCGTCCGACGAAGTCATGATCAAATTGTGATTGCCGCCGGCGTTGCCGGTCGAAGACATACCCAGCTTGCGAGCAGCATAGCTACCGAGGAAATAGCCACGCAACACGCCTTGCTCGACGATGGCGCGACGCTGCACCCTGACGCCTTCGTCGTCAAACGGACTGGAACCCAATCCCTTGCGGATGTCCGGCACATCTTCAATATTGATGTGCAGCGCAAATATCTGTTTATCCAGTTGATCAAGCAGAAATGACGACTTGCGATAGAGGCTGCCACCGCTGACCGCCCCGACCAGATGGCCGAGCAAACTCGATGCGATTGGCGCCTCGAACAACACCGGAACCTGCATGGTGTCCAGCTGGCGCGCATTCAGACGGCGCACCGTGCGCTCGGCGGCGATGCGCCCGATCTGGCGCACTTCTATGATCTCACTTGCATCGCGCGCCACGCTGTACCAGTAGTCGCGTTCCATCGCGTCGTCCTTGCCGGCAATCACCGCACAACTGACGCTATGCCTTGAGGTCGGATAGCCGCCGACAAACCCGAGACTGTTGGCATGCACGAACTGCAGTTCATGCACATTTACCGTGGCGCCTTCCGATTTGTTGATGCGCTTGTCCGCATCCAACGCCGCTTGTTCGCATTCCCGCGCCAGCGCGATGGCCTGATCGACCACCAATTCCCAGGGGTGATACAAGTCCAGATCGATAGCATTTCGCTCCAGCATGCCGGCTTCCGGCAGACCTGAGCAATCGTCGCTCGCGGTATAACGCGCGATGGATAGTGCCGCGTCCACCGTATCACGCACCGCCTGCGGCGAAAAATCCGAAGTGCTGGCGTTGCCGCGTTTGTGACCGATATAGGCGGTGATTCCCAGGCCCTTGTCACGATTGTATTCTATGGTCTCAACCTCGCCGTTGCGCACCGTAACGCCCTGCCCGAACCCCTCTGACACTTCCACCGATGCGGCAGTAGCACCACGCTGTTTGGCATACGACAGCATGTCCTGCGCGATCTGGCGCAGTCGCTCGGCCGGGTATGAAAATCTGCCCTGAGTTGGTTCGGCGGAACGCCTTGAGGATGACACTTTTGTGCGCATAACTGGATCGGAAGTATGGTGAAAGGCGTTATCATAGCAGCATCGCGCTGAGTCATTAAGGCCAGGCTACAACCAGAGTAAATCACCAAGCACCTATGAGCCCGCACGACAAAGATCAGGATAAAAATGAACCGCTGCACATCCATCTGGGCAGCGATGAAGATGAATATGATGATGACGAAGTAGAGGTCATCCGCCCGCCCGCCCGCCAAACAGGCGCCACCGAAACTCGCGGGCGCGGATTGCACAGCCTGGAAGTGGCGGTCGACGAAGAAGAAATATTACCGCCCAGCAAGACCAAAATAAAAAAACAGATGCACGAACTGCGCGATCTGGGCAGGGAACTGACCGAGTTAAGTAAAGACCAACTGACCCAGCTTGATATTCCCGATGGCCTGCGCGACGCGATTCGCGAGATGAAGAACATCAACAAATTCGGCGCGCAGCGCCGCCAGTTGCAGTATATCGGCAAGTTGATGCGCGAAGTCGACCCGGTGCCTATAGTTGCCCGGCTCGATGCCTGGAAGGGCAAGTCGCAGCTGCATATCGCTTACGCCCATCAACTGGAGCGCTGGCGTGACCGGCTACTGGAGAATGACGACGCGCTTACCAATTTACTGGCCGCCCACCCCGGTTGCGATGTTCAACGGTTGCGTACCCTGATCCGCAACGCCCACAAAGAAAAGGCAGCCAACAGGCCGCCCAAGAGTTTCCGTGAAATCTATCAGGCATTGCGGGAGATCATCCCCGAACCGGCGTAATTAAGGGGTCGACCGCGACTTCGCCGGGTTCTTTTCCGCAACAATGCGGTCTATCACACTCATCACTTCCAGACTTGCGGTTTCGGCGCTTTCAAGACTTTCATAGATGCGATCCTGAATCGCGTTGTTGGTATCCCATTTCTCGTCGAGTAGCGACAGCATGGTATGCACGCTGCTATGTACCTTGCTGTGAGGAGCTTCCAATTTCCGGAATGAAGGCGTATCATCGAAGACTTGCTTGCCTTCACCTTCATACCATTTGCCCAAGCGGCAGCCATGGTGATCCACGCCGATTGCCTTGCGGAAATCTTCCTTGCCTGAATCATTGATCAACACATAGGCGCGTTGTTTATAGATAACATGGTCAACCTTGACCAGGGACGCAAAGCTGATGTTCTGCGCATAACGCGCACCGGCGAGGGTGGTTACCGCCGATTCATAGAACTGGCCGAATTTGTGCTCTAGCTCGCCGATAACCCCTTGCGAGGAATTCGCAATCTCGCGCATTTCTTCGGAATCGGTGAGCATTCTGGACGCTTCGCCTTGCAGCATCTGCATAGTGCGGCCAATCGACTCGGACGCATTCTTGGTATTTTCCGCAAGTTTGCGGACTTCATCGGCCACCACCGCAAATCCACGGCCGGCCTCGCCAGCTCGTGCCGCTTCGATTGCGGCGTTCAAAGCCAGCAGATTGGTTTGGTCGGCGATCGAATTGATCAACCCGACCGCCTTGTTGATTTCGGTACTGCGCGCGTTGAGCTTGGTAATCGCTTCATTGGCGTTATTCACTCGCTCGATTATGCCTGACAGACGCTCCACCACATCCTTTACCGAGGTGCGACTTTGTTCGGCATCCTCCCGGGTCCGCCGCGACAGCGCGGCCAATTGCTCCATGTTTTCGGTGATGTCGCGCAAATCTTCCTGGTTGGAAACCAGGTTCTTCAGCAGGTTGTCGGTATTGAGATGGTGGGCCCGTGACAGCATCTGGGTACGCATCGCGGTTATTTTCTGCTTGGCCATCGCTTCCAGCAGGGTATTCTGGTTGGCCAGTCCCTTCTTGAATCCCCCGTGCAATCCTCCATTGATCGACACCCGGTAAAACTTACCTTCGAGGTTCAGGCGGAAACTGGTTTCCTGCTCCCTGAAGAACGCGCCCAACTGATCCAGCATGTCATTCAGACTCCAGCAAAGCTGGCTGATTTCGTCACGACTATCGGCAATGCCGGTTACACGATTATTGAATTTCCCCTGCGCGACCTGATCGATGACCACTTTCAATTTCGAGACAGGTGCCAACCATTGAGCCACCAAGCGATTCCCCCATGCCGAGACTGCAATACTTATTACCAGGAATGCCAACACATACAGGTCAAATTCATGCCGCGCAAATATGGTAATAACGATCCCCAGTATACCAACGGAAAAAGACCAGAGCAGCGCCGACAGTTTAAATTGCAAGGACGAGTTCGTCATAGCTGAGCCCCTTTTCTTTTAGCATATCAGTCAGTATTTTGGTCGACGCCGCGATGGCATTCGCCGGGCCCGCCTTCTGTTCTGCGGCCAGCATGGCAGCATACAGCCCGGTAGCCGTGTTGATCCCGCTCTGTTTGGGTTTTCGTCTTACCGAAAAATAGCCAGTAACATTTCCGGCTGGATCAAAGGTTGGCGTAACGTTGGTGAATACCCAGTAAAAGCTGCCGTCCTTGGACATGTTCTTTACATAGGCGAAACACTCTTCCTTGTTTTGAATTTTGTCCCACAGCAATTGAAAAACGGCGCGCGGCATGTCCGGATGGCGGATGATGTTGTGTTGAGTTCCCAACAGTTCAGATTCGCCGTACTTGGAAAACTCGATGAAAATGCGATTGCAATAGGTGATGCACCCCTTTAGGTCGGTCATCGATACAATGAAATCATCTTCGCGCATCACCCGCTCGGTCGAAGTCGGTGAAATTCCCCTTTTCATCTTTAAATCCTCCAGATTTTCGTGTTCCCGTAGCGCAATACCCGCACTATCAGCAATAATCGCGATTATCACAAGCTACATCCTAGCGCATTGCCCCACTACTCCATACCGTTGAACAGACTATAAAAATGACCGCTATTCTCCCGCATATCACCCTCGAAACCGGCAAGCAACCAAGCCATTGCATCATCTGGCTGCACGGCTTGGGCGCCGATGGTAACGATTTTGCGCCTATCGTAGACCAGCTAAACCTGCCCGTCGCAACACGCTTTGTATTTCCGCATGCACCACAACGTCCGGTCACCATAAACGGCGGCTACGTAATGCGCGCCTGGTACGATATCGCCGGGCAGACCATAGACGCGAAGCAGGATGAGCCGGGGATTCGCGCCTCGCAACAGGCCGTCGAAAAGCTGATCGCTCAGCAGGTTGCTGGCGGCATTCCCGCCAGCAACATAGTCCTGGCAGGTTTTTCCCAAGGCGGAGCGATCGCGCTGCATACCGCACTGCGGCAAATTGCGCCGTTGGCCGGTGTGCTTGCCCTGTCGACCTATTTGCCGCTATCCGACAGCGCGGGTTCGGAAGCCCGGCCGGCGTCCAGAATTACTCCTGTCTTTATGGCTCATGGCATCAGTGACCCGGTGGTGCCATACACTCTGGGCAGCGCGTCTTTGAATAAGGTCCGCTCGCTGGGCTATGCAGTGGAATGGCACGAGTACCCGATGCAGCACTCGGTGTGTGACGCAGAGTTGCGTGATATAGAGCAATGGCTGCGCACGCGGCTTTCCAGTTGACTTCGTCGAAATTGCTTGCACTTTGCTCAAACCACGTAACAATGGTCTAGTGTTGCGGAATCGGGTTCACGCAGCGGTCGAACTATGTCGCGCCGACAGAATTTGGCCTCTATTCATGTGGCATTCCCGATAGCCAGCTGCTGAACAATCGCTAAGGTGCAAATTGCTACCAATCCTGTCCGAAGGCAATCCATTTCCTGATTTAAAGCGGGCGCTTCGCACGCCCAATGGTTTACTCGCGGCGGGCGGCGAGCTGAGCCCGGCGCGACTACTGGACGCCTATCGAAACGGGATATTCCCCTGGTTCAATCCTGACGAACCGGTCCTATGGTGGAGCCCGGACCCTCGCATGGTGTTGATACCGGCCGAATTTCACATATCAGCTTCGCTGCGCAAACGTCTGCGGAAAAAAGATTACCGGATACGCATCGACACCTGCTTTGAGGAAGTCATGCGTGCCTGTGCAGCGCCGCGAGCCGGACATCAGGGCACCTGGATCAGCGAGGACATGATCTCTGCGTATTGCGCACTGCATATTCAGGGCTACGCACATTCCATCGAGTTGTGGCGGCGCGACGAACTGGTTGGCGGGCTTTACGGAATCAGCCTCGGACGCATGTTCTATGGCGAGTCCATGTTCAGCCGCATCAGCAACGCCTCCAAGATCGTCATGGCACACCTTGCGTGCCAACTGGAACGCTGGCAGTTCGGTATGATCGATTGCCAGATGTACACGCCGCATCTTGACGGCCTTGGTGCCAGGGAAATGCCGCGCAGCGAATTCATCGCGAAACTGCAGGAATTGGTAAACTATGCGCCGGTGATCAATTGGCAATTTGACGGTGACTTGCTTCCATGAGCCTGCTTAACGACATTCCGCTGTCCGCACTGCATTTTTATCTGACAGCACCTTACCCGTGTAGCTATCTACCGGACATGGAGGCACGTTCCCAAGTTGCGACGCCCGCTTTCCTGATCAGTGGTGGCGTCTATTCGGAACTCGTTGTTCACGGATTTCGTCGCAGCGGCACCTACACCTATCGACCGCGCTGTGATCATTGCCATGCGTGCGTGCCATTGCGCGTTGTGGCAAAGCAGTTTCAGACGAATCGCGCGCAACGACGCGCCTGGAAACGTCACGCCAACCTTGAGGCCACGTTGCACCCGCTGCGGGACAATTCGGAACATTATGATCTGTATCAACGTTACCAACATGCCCGTCACAAAGACGGCGGTATGGACAATGAAGACCGCGAGTCCTATCAGAACTTTCTGCTGCAGAGCCATGTTGACTCGTTGATGGTAGAGTTCCGTGATGCGGCCGACCCGACCCGGGATAGCGCCGGTACGCTGCGTATGGTCAGCGTTATCGACTTGCTCGGCGACGGCCTTTCCTCGGTCTATACCTTTTACGATCCAGACCTGCCCAAATCCAGTCTCGGCGTTTACAACGTGCTGTGGCAGATAGAGCTGTGCCGCAAGCTCGACCTCGCTTACGTTTATCTGGGTTACTGGATAGCGCGCAGCCAGAAAATGGCATACAAGACGCAATACCGCCCGGCGCAAGGGCTGATAGACAACGAATGGCAATCGCTGGAAAGCGACTTGCAAGTCAACGCTGCAATTGCCGCGCAAAGCGCGGAGAAGGATTAATTCCGATGAAGACACGACTGGCGATATTCCTGGTCACACTACTGATCATGCCTCTGGCCGGTTTCTGGGTCGGGGGTTCGGTATGGAATGGCCTGTCTCCGGACAGTCCGGCCGTCATCGTCAATCCGCCTGCAACGCTGCTTACGACGCTCTTCATGGTTGGCTACGTATTATTTGCCAACCACAGCGTCAGTCTGCTCAGCGGCAACAATCCACTCAAGGTGCAACGCAATTATTTCCTTTGGACATGCCTGGCTGGCACCGTACTGGTCTGGTCACTGGCCTACCTGAACCTGTATGCGGGAAGTTGGGTTACGCAACCGGAAAACCCGGTCATGCAGTTGTTGCTTTACTCGCCGTTATTTGCACTGCTGGCGCCGGCGGTACTGATCACCCGCAGCCTGCTCGGATCTGTTTCCGGGCTGTTGAAAATGCTGTCACACGGATGGGCAGTGCCCGCACCGACGGGCGAAACACTTGCAATAACACTGTTTGCCATCGCTGCGGGAGGACTGCTTGGCGGCGCATCCTGGCCTGCGCAATTGATCTGGTTGTTCTGGCTGGCGCCGTTGCTGCTACTCGTTGCACTGCAGATACTATGGCACGAAAGCACAATATTTTCCGGACTGACGCATGGCGACTGGGGCCGGGTGGTCCTTCCGGCGGCGTCCGGCGTTGTGGTCGCCAATGTCACGCTGCTGGCATATCGAATCAACGGCGGCATCGTGGAAATTTTCCTGCCTCATCCACTGCTGGCGCAATTCGGTTACGCGGCATTCGGACTGCTTTGTATGCAGCTGGGCGATGTCATCGCGGAGAACTGGCGCGGAAAAAAACGCAGCGCCATGTTCCAGCAAAAGAAAAAATTTCCCATTCCCGTGGTGAGCAAGAAATAATCTTGCACGGCACAACATACAGAAAAAACGCATAGTTTCCGCACGCCAGCCTTATGTATTCGCTCGTCCGCCCGCTACTTTTCGCTGCTGATCCAGAGGTCATCCACGACCTCACCCTCGACGGTTTGCGCGGGCTGCAGACCCTCGGACTGGCAAGCATGTTAGTCACGCGCACTGCGGACGATCCGCACACCGTGATGGGACTGGATTTCCCCAACCCGGTTGGTCTGGCTGCCGGACTCGACAAAAATGGCGACTGCATCGACGGCCTGGCCGCGCTCGGCTTCGGCTTCATCGAGATCGGCACGGTGACGCCGCTGCCGCAGTCGGGAAATCCCAAACCGCGACTGTTTCGGTTGCCACGGGCCAATGCAATCATCAACCGCATGGGCTTCAACAACGACGGCGCAGATAGTCTGCTGCAAAATGTCGAGGAATCCCGCTATCGAGGCATACTCGGAATCAATATCGGCAAGAATGCAATCACGCCTATCGAGCATGCCGCCGACGACTACCTGACCTGCTTGCGCAAGGCATACACAGCTGCCAGCTACATAGCCGTCAACATCTCATCGCCCAACACAAAAAATCTTCGGCAGTTGCAAGACGAAGACGCGTTGCATCAGTTGCTATCGAAACTCAAGGCAGAGCAGCAGAAGCTTGCGGACAAGCACGGCAAATATGTTCCGATCGCGGTCAAAATCGCACCCGACCTTGAAGACGAGCAGATCGTACAGGTGTCGGCGCTACTGATGAGACATCGCATTGACGGCGTAATTGCCACCAACACCACCCTGTCGAGGGTCAGAGTGGAACATCTGCAACATGGCGGCGAAAGCGGCGGCCTGTCCGGCCAGCCGGTACGTGAAAAATCCACCTCGGTGATCCGGAAACTTGCCGCTCAACTGCAGGGCACCCTGCCCATCATCGGCGTCGGCGGCATATTGAACGGAGCAGACGCGGCGGAAAAAATTTCCGCCGGAGCCGCCCTGGTGCAGCTCTACACCGGTCTGATTTATCGCGGTCCGAGACTAGTAGCCGAGAGTGTGGCAGCGATCCGCACTGCACGCTAACGCTCTATCGACAATAGCCCTGCTGAAACATGATACGTCGCCGGAAATTCCTTGCGCGCGATGTATTTCACTTGATTGCTTTTGCAATTGCACCAGCGTAGAGTGCCGCCCCGTTCTATCGCGTTCTAAACGAGGGAGGCGGCGTGGATCAGCATAACAAGGGGCACACCGGCATACTGGCACTCGCCGCGCTGGGTGTCGTTTATGGCGACATCGGCACCAGTCCGTTATATGCGATCCGGGTAGCATTTTCCGGTGCTCATGCCCTGCTACCCACCGACGCGAACGTACTTGCAACGCTTTCGTCGTTGTTCTGGGCAATGATGTTGATCATCTCGGTCAAGTACGTCTGGGTAATGTTGCGTTTCAGCAACGACGGCGAAGGCGGCGTGCTCGCGCTTACAGCGCTGGCCAATCGCAGCGTGCACGACCAGTCGCGCTGGAAGATACCAATCGCCGCAGCAGGTATTTTTGCCGCGTCCTTGTTCTACGGAGATGCGCTTATAACCCCGGCCATTTCGGTGCTGTCTGCAGTAGAAGGCATGAGCGTTGCAACCCCCGCGCTGGGCAAACTGATCATCCCCTGTACCGTAGGCATACTGACAGGATTGTTTGTCATTCAAAAGCACGGCAGCCAGAACATGGGCAAATTGTTCGGCCCGATCGCTCTTATTTGGTTTATCGCGCTGGGAGTACTCGGCGCAATCAGCATCGCGAAGACCCCGCAGGTGTTGATGGCACTCAGCCCGCTGTACGCCTTCAGCTTTGCCGTGGACCACCCGGCTGGCATGTTCCTGCTGCTTTCGGCGGTATTCCTGGCGCTCACCGGGGGTGAGGCGCTGTATGCGGACATGGGGCACTTTGGCGCAAAACCGGTGCGGCTGGCTTGGTATGGTCTTGTCTGCCCAGCGTTGCTCACCAACTATTTCGGTCAGGGTGCATTGATATTGCGCTCGGCGGATGCCATCCACAACCCCTTCTATCTGCTTTCCCCCGATTGGTTCGTGCTGCCATTGGTCGCGTTGGCCACGGCCGCAACCGTGATTGCGTCACAAGCCACCATTTCAGGTGCTTACTCGCTCACACTACAGGCAATTCGCATGGGCTATTTGCCGAGAATGTTTATCCAGCACACATCGGATTTGCAGCGCGGACAAATCTACATCCCTGCGGTGAACTGGATGATGCTTGCCGGGGTGATCCTGCTGGTACTGGAATTCGCCTCATCCGATGCGCTGGCATCAGCCTACGGTATCGCCGTTTCCGGCACCATGATCATCACCACCCTGCTGACCCTGTTCATCACGCTGACATTCGATGGTCGCGCACGACTGACGTTGCTGGCGGCGCTGACCGCAATTGCGCTGCTGGAAATTCTTTTTTTCAGTTCCAATCTGACCAAACTGGTGAGCGGAGGCTGGATGCCACTGACACTTGGGGTGGTATTGTTTGTCCTGCTTTCCACCTGGAAAAGGGGCAGCAGCCTCGTCGCAGAACAAAGGCGCAAGCTTGATATTCCAATGGCAGGCTTCATTTCCGGAACCCAACCCGATGTGCCGCGGGTGCCCGGCACCGCAATCTACCTGACCGCAGATCCGGCATTCGTTCCAAGCGCGTTGTTTCATAGCCTCAAGCATTTCAAGGTGCTGCACGAGCAGACTTTGTTCATGCATGTGGTAACGGCCGATATTCCGTACGTCGATCCCGAACAGCGCCTGAAGGTGACCCAGCTCGCTCCCGACATTTATGATGTTGCGTTGCATTTCGGCTTCCGTCAGCAGGTAAATATTCCCGAAGCATTGGAAGGTCTCTCCCCGATTCTGCAGCTTGACTCGATGAATACAACCTTTTTTACCGCGCGCGCGAACGTCTCAGATGGCCCCGGCGGCATGTCGCCATGGCGTTGCGCGCTGTACGCCTGGATGACACGCCAATCTGAAGGCGCTGCAACTTTCTACGATCTGCCGGCCAATCAAGTTGTCGAACTGGGAACCAAGATCTATCTGTGATTCGAGTTCACATTCGGTTGTATACATATAACCCGGCCGCTGTTGAAGCAGCTAGTAAATGGGCGCATAATTCGCGCCTTATTTTGAAGGCTAGGCAATGACTGAATACCTATTGATCCTGGTCAGCGCGGTGTTTGTAAACAACATCGTCATGGTCAAGATCCTCGGCTTGTGCCCGTTCATGGGGGTTTCCAAGAAACTGGAGACCGCGATAGGCATGGGCGCGGCAACCACCTTCGTGCTGACAGTTGCCTCCGGCTCCAGTTATCTGATCAACCAGTATCTGCTCGGACCCGATCTGGCCTATCTGACCACACTGGCTTTCATCGTGGTCATAGCAGGTATCGTGCAGTTCACAGAATTGGTCATACAGAAAACCAGCCCGGTGCTGCATCAGGTGCTAGGCATTTATCTGCCGCTAATTACAACCAACTGCGCAGTATTGGGCATACCGCTGCTGAACGTACAGGCCAAACACAACTTCATGGAATCGATTTTCTACGGTATGGGTGGAGCGCTGGGATTTACGTTGGTAATGGTATTGTTCGCGGGAGTGCGCGAACGCATGGAAGGCGCTGACGTTCCGGCAATTTTCAAAGGATCGGCAATCGCAATGGTGACCGCCGGACTGATGAGTCTGGCGTTCATGGGCTTCTCCGGGTTGATCAGATAATGCTGAACGCGTTGCTGGTAATGGCGGCGGTTGCGATCGTCCTCGGAGCGGTGTTGGGTTTTGCCGCGATCAAGTTCAGGGTCGCGGGCAATCCCCTGGTGGACAAGATCGATGCCGTCTTGCCGCAAACGCAATGCGGCCAGTGCAGCTATCCCGGCTGCAAACCCTATGCGACCGCGATTGCCAATGGGGAAGCCGATATCAACCGCTGCCCGCCGGGCGGTGAGGACGGCATACAGAAACTGGCCGATCTGCTTGGTATGGAATTCAAACCCTTCGGTGGTGATACCGCGGCACCGAAATCGAAATCGGTGGCATTCATCGATGAGAACACCTGCATCGGTTGTACGCTGTGCATACAGGCCTGTCCGGTGGATGCCATCTCCGGCGCGGCGAAACAGATGCATACCATCATTGCGGCAGAATGCACCGGCTGTGAACTGTGCGTACCACCGTGCCCGGTAGACTGCATCGCTATGCTTGTCGTCGAAGAAAAAATCACCAACTGGAAGTGGAAGTATCCTGTCTACACGCTGACCACCGCGCGATGAGAAAACTTTACAAATTCCACGGCGGGGTCCATCCACCCAGCAACAAGAGTCTGTCCAATCAAAAAGGAATTGCCAAGGCGCCACTACCGGCCAAATTGGTGATTCCGTTTCATCAGCATGCCGGTGAAATTGCCAAACCGGTGGTGACTATTGGCGACCGGGTGCTGAAGGGACAACTGATCGGCATGCCCGACGGCTACATTTCCAGTGCGGTGCATGCACCCACTTCAGGCACCATCAGCGATATCGGCATGCACTCCATCGCCCACCCTTCCGGCTTGCCGAATCTGTGCGCCACGCTGCTGCCCGACGGCGCCGACGAGTGGGTTGCTCACCGCGGCATCGATCATCGTCAACACAATCCCGCCGAGTTGCAGCAACTGTTGCGCATGGCCGGGGTAGTGGGCCTCGGGGGCGCAGTGTTTCCCACAGACGTCAAGTTGGGCATCGGAAAACACAAGGTCCAAACGCTGATCCTGAACGGCGCCGAATGCGAACCCTATATCACCTGCGACGATCTATTGATGCGCGCACATGCTGTAGAAATCCTTGCAGGCGCGGAAATGCTGCGTTACGCGTTGGATGCAGGACGACTGCTGATAGCGGTAGAGGACAATAAACCGGAAGCAATCGCCGCAATGCGGCACGCCGTCTCCGTGCATCACGTGCGTGCAGAAGTTGTCCCGATACCGACCATCTATCCCGGCGGAAGCGCCAAACAGTTGATACGTGTATTGACCGGTTTGGAAGTACCATCCGGAAAGTTGCCTACGGAAATCGGAGTGCAGTGCTTCAACGTCGCTACCGCCCTCGGCGTTTACCGCGCATTGGCGCTGGGCGAACCGCTGCTATCACGGGTGATTACGGTAACCGGCAATGTCCGCAACGCACAAAATTATGAAGCGTTGATCGGCACGCCGATCAACGAGCTGGTCGCGCTGAGCGAGGCGCTGCCGGATAGTAATGGCTACATCATGGGAGGACCGATGATGGGCATGCCGCTTCCCGCGGTCAATGTTCCGGTAGTAAAGGCCACCAATTGCGTGATCGCCGCATCGGAAAAACTGTTTCCACCTCCACCGCCCGCACTGCCCTGCATCCGCTGCACACGTTGCGCCGAAGTATGTCCGGCCGATCTGCAACCCCAGGATCTGTACTGGTATTCGCGAGCCAGGGAATTCGGCAAAGCGCAATCCTTCAGCCTGTTTGACTGCATCGAATGCGGCGCCTGCAGTTACGTTTGTCCGAGCCACATTCCGTTGGTGCAGTACTATCGATTTGCGAAAAGCGAAATACACGCGCGCGAGCGCGAAAAGCAGGCTGCAGACAGCGCACGGGTGCGCCATGAATTCCGACAGTTGCGAATTGAGCGGGAAAAACAAGAGAAAGCCGAGAAGCTGGCAGCCAAGGAACTGGCAGCGTTGGCAGCCAAGCTGGCCAAACCTGGTACAGTGCCCGAGGCTGCACCGGCTATCGAACAACCGTCCATCAAACAGGATTGACATTGTCCATGCTATTTTCACCCTACATCAGCAAACCGGACAACGTTTCGCGGATCATGCTCAAGGTATTACTAGCGCTGATTCCCGGTATAGGTTTGTATGTCTGGTGTTACGGCCCGGCAATCCTGGTTTCTATCACGCTTGCCAGCTTCACCGCGCTGGGCACCGAAGCGCTGATGCTCAGATTGCGCGAGCGGCCGATCATGCCGTTTCTCAGGGACAACAGCGCGCTGCTTACCGCATGGCTGCTGGCGCTATCCATCCCGCCGCTGGCACCCTGGTGGTTGGTGGTTGTTGGAACTGCTTTCGCAATCGCGATTGCCAAGCACTTGTACGGTGGCCTGGGCAACAACATGTTCAATCCGGCGATGGTGGGCTACGCGGCACTGATCGTCTCGTTTCCGGTGCAGATGACACAGTGGCTTGCGCCGCACGGCTTGGAGCACGTCGAACTGGGGATTCTTGACCAACTCGACTACATATTCTTTGCGGCGCTTCCGCCAGGTATGTCGCTGGACGCAATTACCATGGCCACGCCGCTGGATACGCTCAAGACGCATCTACACCTCGATGAAACGGTCGAGCATATTCTCGGCATGCCGATCTATGGCAGACTCGCCGGCCATGGCAGCGAACTGGTGGCCACCGGCTACCTGCTCGGTGGACTGTATCTCCTCGCGAAGCGCATCATCAGCTGGCATATCCCCGCCACCTACCTTGCCACGCTATTTATCACTTCCGGAATATTCCATCTGGCAGACCCAACACACTATGTCACCCCCATATTTCACTGGTTTTCCGGCGCTGCCATGCTGGGTGCATTCTTCATACTTACCGATCCGGTAAGCGGCCCGACGACCAACAAGGGACGTATCATTTTCGCATTCGGCGCCGGCATTCTTACTTATTTGATCCGCGCGTTCGGCAGTTTCCCGGACGGCACCGCATTCGCCACCCTGCTGATGAATATTTGCGTGCCGCTGATCGTGCTCTATACCCAGCCACGGGTTTTCGGCCAGAAGGGTGACAAACGGTGAGACGCACCATGGCAAAAGCGGCCTTTCACACCGCCTTGAATTTGCTCTTCTTTGCAACGGTGGGTACCGCGCTGCTAGCCCTGACCTACAACCTCACGCGCGACACCATCGCACGCAGCGAAGAGAACGAGAAGTTGAAATTGGTCCGGCAAATTGTTCCGGTTAGCGCATACGATAACGACATCATGAAGGATATCGTTACTCTGGGTCCCGATAACGGGCTCGGCAGTGATCATGACACTATTGCCTATCGGGGACGTTTGAAAAACGCTCCCAGCATCGCCGTATTTCAGGCCACCGCACCTGAGGGCTATGCCGGAAATATCAGCTTCATCATCGCGATCCATTACGATGGCCGCATCGGCGGAGTGCGCGTCGTATCGCACCACGAAACACCCGGTCTGGGTGACTATATCGAGATCGCAAAGAACGACTGGATCAACGGATTCAATGACCTTTCGCTGGAGAACCGACATGACAATGGTTGGAAAGTTAAGAAAGATGGCGGCAATTTCGACTACATGGCTGGCGCAACCGTCACGCCGCGCGCAATGATCAAGGCGGTGCATAATGCACTGCAATATTTCCAAATCCATCGCGACGAAATATTCTCCCAAAGCGTACCGCTGCGATCACTCACGAAGGAGAAGAACAGATGACCCTGCAAGACATAAAGGAAATCGTCTACAACGGCTTGTGGAAACAGAACACCGGTGTCGTCCAACTGCTTGGACTGTGCCCGCTGCTGGCGATAAGCAGTTCGGTGGTTAACGCGCTGAGCCTGGGTCTGGCCACCACATTGGTAATGGCCATTTCCGGCGGCGCTATCGCGGCAATCCGCGACTTCATACCCAACGAAGCCCGCATCCCGGTCTATGTGTTGCTCATTGCCGTTCTGGTCACGATCGTGCAACTACTTATCAATGCCTATGCATTTCCACTCTATCTTGTGCTGGGCGTGTTCCTTCCGCTGATCACCACCAACTGTATCGTGTTGGCACGCGCCGAATCGTTTGCGTCCAAGAATGGCTTGACTGCTTCCGCACTTGACGGCATTGCAATGGGATTGGGTTTGACTGCGGTTTTAACCATACTTGGCGGCATCCGTGAAATCCTGGGCCATGGCACACTGTTCTCCGGTATCGACCTGGCATTGGGTGAGTCGGCCAAGTCGCTGGTTATCACAGTCATTCCGGATTATCACGGCTTTCTCCTCGCCGTATTGCCGCCCGGCGCGTTCATCACGCTGGGAATGCTGATCGCCGGCAAGAACTGGCTGAACCAGCGCGCCGAGCAAAAACTGAAAGGCGGCAGCGCGACCATTGCGCAGGTGGATGGCGGGTGTGCGCCTGCGGCGCACTGAGCGAGCAGTTTGCATTCCTTTTACTTTAGCTGCTATGCCTCTTCCTGACTTAAGCAAACTCACAATTACCGAACTGCTCGCCACTCATAGCGCGGTGTTGGATGAGTTGCGCCATCGAAATGTGATTCGCACAAAAAAC
>JBARHR010000017.1:0-4000 GCA_049799335.1 Gallionella sp.
ATCTAGCCTTGCTTCCTTACGGCAACGTTTACACCGGAGAAATTTACCCGCTGGTGAGCTATTTGAGTCAGAGCCCGGATTGGCAGGCAGTTTATCGGGATGCAATGGGTTATCTTTTTGTCCGGCACAATCGACAAAACCCGAATAATACGGAGGAATGAAAGTGGATCTAACAGAAACTTGTCTGGATACTAAACTGGTCCACCAAGGCGATTTTATACGCGTCTACAAGGACAGCGTGAAGCTCCCCGATGGCTCGGTGAGCAGCCGCGAATACATAAAGCATCCAGGCGCTGTCGCGATACTTGCCTTGCTCGACAATGGCAAACTGGTCATGGAACGACAATATCGCTACCCGCCACGACAAGAGTTCGTGGAGTTGCCCGCCGGAAAAATCGACCAGGGTGAAGACATCCTGGTCACGGCGCAGCGCGAGTTGCTCGAAGAAACAGGTTACGTCGCAAAAGAGTGGACACATCTGACAAACGCGTGGCCATGTATCGGATACGCTGATGAGCGAATGGAATATATTCTCGCGCGAGGCCTGAGCCACCACGGCAGCAACCTCGACGAGGGCGAATTTCTGGAAATATTCGAACTATCACTTTCAGACGCCATGGATTGGATCAGACTTGGTAAAATTAGCGAAAGCAAAACCATACTAGGATTGTTCTGGCTGGAAAAATATCTCAAGGATTGGAAATAGCGGACGCCGGCAGCGCATTTCACCAGGTGAATTCTTAAGTCTCATACAACATATTGGCGGGTGTAGAACACCCGCCCGGAGGAGAGCGAGTGCGATGGAAGACCTAAAAATCAATAGCGATGCGCTATTTATTCTGCTTGGCGCAATTATGGTACTGGCCATGCATGCCGGTTTTGCGTTTCTCGAACTGGGTACGGTTCGAAAGAAAAATCAGGTCAACGCGCTGGTCAAAATATTGACTGATTTCGCCGTCTCCACGCTGGCATATTTCTTCATCGGCTATACATTAGCGTACGGTGTTAACTTCTTCAATGGCGCTGAAGTACTTGCGCAAAAGAGCGGCTACGAACTGGTCAAGTTTTTCTTCCTGCTGACGTTTGCGGCCGCGATACCCGCCATTGTCTCTGGTGGCATCGCCGAACGTGCCAAGTTTCATCCGCAGATGGCGGCAACCTTCATGCTGGTTGGTTTTGTCTATCCGTTTTTTGAAGGTATTGCGTGGAATCACAAGTTCGGCATCCAGGATTGGTTGAACACGTCTTTTGGCGCCGAGTTTCACGATTTTGCCGGATCAGTTGTAGTGCATGCAGTGGGCGGATGGATAGGGTTGGCCGCAGTAATTTTGCTTGGCGCTCGGCGAGGTCGCTACAACAAGGAAGGAAGAATTTCCGCACACCCTCCTTCTAGCATACCGTTCCTGGCGCTGGGCGCGTGGATACTCACCGTCGGTTGGTTTGGGTTTAACGTGATGTCGGCGCAGGAGATCACCAAGATCAGCGGACTGGTTGCCGTAAACTCCCTGATGGCCATGGTAGGCGGCACGCTCACCGCGTTATGGTTCGGCAAGAACGATCCGGGCTTCGTCCACAACGGGCCGCTGGCAGGTTTGGTTGCAGTATGCGCCGGTTCAGATCTGATGCATCCATTGGGTGCGCTAGTCGTCGGTGGAGTTGCGGGGGGATTGTTCGTGCAGATGTTCACACTTACGCAAAACCGCTGGAAGATCGATGACGTTTTGGGCGTATGGCCTCTGCATGGACTGTGCGGCGCTTGGGGCGGAATCGCCGCGGGTATCTTTGGTCAGAAGATGTTTGGTGGAATAGGCGGAATATCCTTCATGTCACAACTCTGCGGAACGTTGCTCGGGGTGTTGATTGCATTTGCGGGTGGATACGCTGTGTATGGTCTGCTGAATAAACTGGTCGGAATTCGCCTGTCCCCGGAAGATGAATTTAACGGGACTGACCTGAGCGTGCATAAAATTACGGCTACACCAGAACGCGAGTCTGGTTGGTGATAATTGACTAATTGCTGGCACATAGCAAATTCGCTTACCTGCTTTTACATTCATATGCCATGAGGCTATTACTCGGATTATTCCGCCTGATGCGTCCACACCAATGGGTGAAGAACGGGTTCGTATTCGTCGGACTACTGTTTGGACATGCTTGGCATGACACCTCTCTACTGGTTAACGTCGTCATTGCGTTTGGCGCTTTCTGCCTCATATCCAGCGCCATTTATACTTTCAACGACATCATTGATCGGAATGAGGATCGACTTCACCCGGCCAAATGTCGGCGACCGTTGGCGTCCGGGCAACTAGGGATAAATGTTGCTGCAACGCTGGCGGTATTGTTGGCTACCATGGGATTGGTACTAGCCTATGCATCGTCGCCAACTGTGCTAAACATCCTGTTTGGCTATGCGTTGATGAACATCGCATATTCCCTGTGGCTTAAGCATGTCGTGATACTGGATGTGTTTATTATCGCGGCAGGATTCATGCTGCGAATTCTTGCCGGTACACTCGGCGTCGGTATACCACCGTCTCAGTGGCTATTACTGTGCGGTCTCATGGTGACATTATTTCTCGGCTTTACCAAACGCCGTGCAGAGATCATTGCCCTGTCGGATGACAAGGCCTCGCATCGCCGAGTCCTAGAACATTACAGCCCGCTTTTGCTGGACAAAATGATAGGTATAACCGCCACCGGCCTGATTATGGGCTACAGCCTTTACACGATGAGTGCCGACACCATACGGATTCACGGCACGGCCAATCTGATCTACACGGTGCCATTCGTGATGTATGGGGTGTTTCGCTACATTTACCTACTGCATCACCAAAGTCTAGGTGGAAATCCTTCACATGATCTGTTGCGAGATTCACATCTGCTTGTTGTCATCGGCGCTTGGCTCATATCGACTATCATTATGATCCTGTAGCCGTTGCCGCATCAATTGCCTGCGTTCTTCAGCACCACCAAGACAATCACGTCCAATGCCCAAACGTCGGAGCATTTGCAACCGACATGACAGAAAAAAGCCGACTCGCGTCGGCTTTTCCCGGGATTGCGAAAACATTTTTACTTTGCAAGACCCAGAATGAAGGTAACCAATTCAGCGACGTCCGCTTGGCTTACCTTGGCTTGTGGGGGCATCGGAACCGCGCCCCATACACCCTTGCCTCCGCTGACGATCTTCGCACTAAGCTTTGCCGGTGCTTCGGCGTCACCCTTGTATTTATTCGCAACATCCAGCCAGGCTGGGCCTACCAATTTCTTTTCGATCGTATGACAGGCGACGCAGCCAGATTTCTTCGCCAGTTCTGGCATGTCGGCAGCGAGTACGGTACCGGTAGCGAACAGCCCTGCAACAACGTAAGCAACTGTGAATTTCGTAAGCATGTATTCTCCTAAGGTCTATAGATAAATTCTGTGCGTCGAAGCACAAATCCAAAGCATCAAAAAAATCCCTGAAATAAATTTCAGGGTCGTATTAGTGACGGGAACAATAGCTAACCAAATGTTGGCCGAAACCAAATCCAATTAGCAATATATCTTTAAATGCCGCTAATGGTTTCATTATATGCTCAGACGCAGGAATATTGGTTCATATTTCCCAGTGATTAAGTCGGATTGATGCATGCTCTAGGTTTGGAGCCGATCCGAGCGCAGCAGACTTTCCAAATGAGATAAGAACACACTTGAAAAGCCAACCGATTGAAGTACGAATCCGCAATATGCACAGCCGTGCATCCGTCAACTCTCAACGCTGTTGGTGATCAATAAGACAGTGAAATTCATGATGTACTTGTGAAAACAATGTATTGATGTCAGGGGAGGCCGTTCGGCATTCCGCCCTTAGCTCGGAGATGGAACGCAGCGGCATTTTAGGATCAGCGCTATGTATTCGCCCGGCCAGTTGCGGCGCGACGGCGTCGTAATGTACATTTTATTGTCAGACGACAAGAGTTATCCATCCCCAGGCAATCCAACTCCGACATATCAC
>JBARHR010000018.1:0-6699 GCA_049799335.1 Gallionella sp.
TTGAAAAAATGACGAGCGTTATCATCAGCTCAATAAGTGAGAAGCCCGGCATTCTTGATGTCGGTGCGACGCTCAACACGAGTCACCCTTACGCATTATCCAGCAAGTTGTGCCGTTACCCCAAGGCGTGTTGGATGACTTGGTATTGTTTTGATCGATCGAGTAAGTGAAGCCAGCCAGATTCCCAATGCCCTCTGCCGCTATGTCGTAGGTGGTATCAGTTGGCGGATTGGTAAACGAATACGTGAAATACTTCGTGGCTGTTGGGAGAGGGCCATCAGTGTATTTACGGTTGTCCTGATAGTACTGCTCCATCTTGACGCGTCCATCAGCGAGTTGCGTGGTGGCTTCCACCAGTTTGCCGCGGGTTACATAGTCGCTATACGCTGGAACCGCCACGGCAGCCAGTATCCCGATGATTGCCACCACGACCATCAACTCAACGAGTGTGAAACCTGTTGCCCGTTCCATCGGATTGCCTTTTAAATGAATTTGTCAGATATGGAGCGGATACTAAGGTGTTTAAAGGAATATTTCTAGTTGCAACTGACCGGAGGGGAGGCGATCCGGATAGACGGCACCGCCGCGGTGCGCGAGCGGACCGCCAGTCGGCGGTGGGGATCACTGCAATTGCCCGGCCAAATAGCCATGGAGGCTAGCCAAAAAAGCGGTAAAATCGGCGCTTTACAATAACAAACCGGGGGAGAAATCATGAGTAAAAGTCTAGTCCAATTCATCATCGAAGAGCAACGCCATATACCGAATGCCAGCGGTGATTTCACCGGTTTGCTGAGCGACATTGTTTCCGCTTGCAAGCAGATTGCGCACGACGTCAACAAAGGCGCTTTGATCGGAGTGCTGGGTAGCGCGGGCAGCGAGAACGTGCAAGGCGAAACGCAGAAGAAGCTGGATATCATCACCAATGAGGTATTCATCAAGGCCAACGAATGGGGTGGACACCTCGCGGCTATGGCTTCCGAAGAAATGGATGACATCTATCCGATTCCCGCCAAATATCCCAAGGGCAAATATCTGATCACATTTGATCCGCTCGACGGCTCCTCCAACATTGACGTCAACATTTCAGTCGGCACCATCTTCTCGATCTTGCGTTGTCCGGAAGGCGTGACCAATCCGACCGCAGAACATTTCATGCAGCCCGGCACCAGACAAGTCTGCGCAGGCTATGCGCTGTATGGTCCCAACACCATGATGGTGATCACCACCGGGCACGGCGTGAACGGCTTCACGCTGGACCGCGATGTTGGCGACTTCTTCCTGACCCATCCGAACATGACCATTCCGGTGGATACCCAGGAATTCGCCATCAACATGTCCAACCGCCGCTTTTGGGAAGCGCCGGTGCAGCGTTACGTGGAAGAATGCGTCAAAGGCAAGGACGGCGGTCGTGAAAAGGACTTCAACATGCGCTGGGTGGCCTCGATGGTCGCGGAAGTGCACCGTATCCTGACGCGCGGCGGCATCTTCATGTATCCGTTTGATACCAAGGATCCGACCAAGCCCGGCAAGTTGCGGCTGATGTATGAAGCCAATCCGATGTCATTTATCGTGGAACAGGCAGGCGGAGTCAGCTCAACCGGTCGCGAGCGCATCATGGAGCTCAAGCCCAACGGACTACATCAACGCGTGCCGGTCATTCTCGGTTCGAAGAACGAAGTCGAGCGCATTGTTGGATATCACAAAGGCAAGTAAACGTATGAAGAAACCGCTTGTTTCCATAGTCATGGGTAGCGCCAGCGACTGGGAGATAATGAAGCAGGTCGCTCTACAACTTAAGAGTTTTGCCGTGCCATACGATGCGCGCGTGATTTCAGCGCATCGTTCGCCGGATTTGCTGTTTGATTACATCAAGGAAGTCAGTTTGCAGGGGGTACGCTGTTTTGTCGCCGGGGCGGGCGGGGCGGCGCATCTTGCAGGCGTAATTGCCGGCAAGACCACTTTGCCGGTCCTCGGCGTGCCGATGCCGTCCAAACACCTGCAGGGCCTTGATTCTCTGTTATCCATAGTCCAGATGCCCAAGGGCATACCGGTGGCAACCTTTGCAATCGGCGAAGCCGGTGCGGCCAACGCGGGGTTGTTTGCGGTCGCCATGCTGGCGCTCAATGATGCTGATTTGGCAAAGCGGCTTGATGCGTTCCGCATCAAACAGGCGGATGACGTAAAGGCAACTACGTTGCCGGATTTGTAAACCTGTCTCGGAGTAAACATGAAGCAAACGGAGCAAAACGCCGCGACGAAATCGCGCGCCAAGATTGTTAAGTGGGTGGTCGCTGCATTCCTGCTGCTAACGGCAGTCGTGGTGGTGAAAATATTGCCGCATGGTTACAGTGATGATCTGTCGTTGACCGGCAAAGGGCGCCCGTCGCTGGTGCTGATCCGCGACAAGAACGCGGTGCAGACCTATGAATTGAGCGACGTCATGAATGACATCAGGGGTCAATATGAAGCGAACATGGATTTTATCCTGACCGATTTCAATACCGCTGAAGGGCGCAGATTCATGGATACTACCGGCGCACCAAGGGCGACATTGGTGTTGCTCGATGGAAATGGCAAACTGGTAAAAATCATCTATCACCCCCAGACGCCTGAGACTTTGAAGCGGGAGCTGGCTGCGGTAACCAAGGAATAACATGAGCGTGCCGTTGCTGCAATCCGACTTGAAGAGCCTGCCGTTTTTGCACCGCGGCAAAGTGCGTGATATCTATGCCGTCGGCGAAGACAATTTGCTGGTGGTGCAGACTGACCGCCTGTCGGCATTTGACGTGATACTGCGCGATCCAATACCGGGCAAAGGCGAAGTGCTCACCACCGTGTCCAATTTCTGGTTCAACAAGCTGCAGCACATCATTCCCAATCACCTGACGGGAATTGCGCCCGAATCGGTGGTTGCCGGTGATGCCGACAAGGCGCAGGTGCATCGGCGTGCGTTTGTTGTGAAAAAGCTCAAGCCGCTGCCGATAGAGGCGATTGTGCGCGGATATCTGGTGGGCTCGGGCTGGAAGGATTATCAACGGTCAGGTGCAGTGTGCGGGATACGGCTGCCGGCCGGATTGCGCGAGGCCGAAAAGTTACCAGAACCGTTGTTTACGCCTTCCACCAAAGCGGCGGTGGGGGATCACGACGAAAATATTTCCTACGCGCAAACGATCGAACTGCTCGGTGAGGAACGCGCCGCAGCAGTGAAGAATGCAACGCTGCAGCTGTATATCGAGGCAGCAGATTACGCCGCGACCAAGGGCATCATCATTGCCGATACCAAATTCGAGTTCGGTGTCGATGCAGCGGGCAAGCTGTATCTGATCGATGAAGCGCTCACGCCCGACTCGTCGCGCTTTTGGCCAGCCGACCAATACCGCGTCGGCAGCAATCCACCCAGTTTCGACAAACAGTTTGTGCGTGACTGGCTGGAAACGTCAGGCTGGAACAAGCGCGCGCCGGCGCCGCAAATACCGGCCGAAGTCCTGAAAAAAACCGCTGACAAGTACCGTGAGGCACTGGTCAGGCTGACCAGCGCATGAACCCACCCGGAGAACTCATCGACGGGTTCCGGCGTTTTCGCGCACATCATTTCGCCGAAGAGGCGGGGCAATTTCGGGAGTTGGTTCAATTCGGTCAGGCACCCAAAGCGCTCGTTGTTGCGTGCTGCGATTCCCGCGTCGATCCAGCCTTGGTGCTGGATTGTGCGCCGGGCGACCTGTTTGTGATACGCAATGTGGCCAATCTGGTTCCGCCCGCGGAGAACCAGGGGCACTATCACGGTACCAGCGCCGCGCTGGAATTCGGCGTGCGCAATTTGCAGGTGTCGCATGTCATCGTGCTCGGACACACACAGTGCGGCGGAATTCATGCACTACTTGAAGGTACGGTGGCCAGTGAAGAAACGTACATTGCGGAATGGATGGGCATAGCGGAGGCGGCACGCCGGCAAGTGGAAAGTGAATTTTCCGGTGCTACTCAGCAACAGCGCCATCGTGCCTGCGAACAGCGGTCAATACTGGTTTCGCTGAATAATCTGATGACGTTTTCCTGGGTACGCGAGCGCGTTGAAGCGGGCAAGTTGGCGCTACACGGTTGGCATTTTGACATCGAGGGTGGAGAGTTATTCGGATATAACCCTGAAACATTTCAATTTGAACTGCTCTAGCCTGCGTTCATTTTCCAGTCAATTCCTGATAGCGTTTTTTGTCGTCGTCGTAGCGCGCCATGACGGCCGCCTGTTCCGCGTGTGATTTTTCCAGAACGAGCTGCAGCCTGTCCACGTGAGCTTGCAGTTCGGAGATGTCCTCATGCAACGAGAACGGAACTTTTTTGCCGGACTTGGCGAGATCATCGGCCTCTTGTTGTAGCGTCGTCAGTTTTGTTGTGGCAAGCTTGAGTTGCGAAGTGTTGTTGATGATACGCGCATTGACTTGTTGCAGATTTCGCTCGCGCGCGAGATCGATTTCCGTGACGTTGCTGTAGGTACTGGTCAACGTTTCGTCGCGACGCCTCTTTTCAAGCGCGGCTTTTTCCTCGGCCAGTTTCTTTTCCTCTTCCTCGCGATTCGCCTCGCGTTCTTCACGCGTCTGAACCGCGATGGTTTCGGTGACCTGTCCCGACTTGCCCAAGACTTTTCTGTCCTTGTTTGCATATTCAGGGGGAATTGTTTCGCCATAATGCGTAACACCTTTGTCGTCCACCCACTTGTACAACTTTGCTGTAGCGGGCAGGCTCAGGACAAGGCCAAGCAGCAGGACGATCAAGATCCGAGAATTAGTCATGGTTTACTCCGTATTGGTCACGATACAACTTGGTTGCGTGCAGATTCTCCAGCATTTCGTTTTCTCCTTGCAAATAGCCGAGCAAGTCATCCAGAGTCGCGATGGAAACCACGGGTAGCTCGTAGCTGCGCTCGACTTCCTGTACTGCAGACAATTTTCCGGTTCCGCGCTCCATGCGATCAAGCGCGATGAGTACGCCGCAGGGCTGGGCTCCGGCAGACCGGATCAGTTCAATCGACTCCCGTACCGAGGTGCCTGCAGAAATTACATCGTCAACGATCAGTACCCGCCCCTGAAGCTTTGCGCCAACAGTGGTACCGCCCTCACCGTGGTCCTTGGCTTCCTTGCGATTGTAGCTGTAGGGTACATTCCGCCCCTGCTCTGACAACGCAATTGCCGTCCCCGCTACCAGCGGGATGCCTTTGTAAGCGGGGCCGAACAGCATGTCAAATGACAGTTCTTCCGCAAGGATCGCCTGGGCATAGAATTGTGCAAGGGCTCGCAGAGACAATCCGTCGTTGAACAATCCTGCGTTAAAAAAGTATGGTGACACACGACCCGCCTTGGTCTTGAACTCGCCAAAACGCAACACCTGATGCTGTATGGCAAAGCGGATGAAATCCTGCCTGAAATTTGTCATGAAGAATATCGTGTGGTGAGGGTGTGTCCGACATTATAATGCCCGCACGTACTACTTCTAAACCTTTCATGCGGATCATTACGGCCAATCTAAATGGTATTCGTTCAGCGACCGGCAAGGGATTTTATGACTGGCTCGCAAAACAGGACGCAGACGTCGTTTGCCTTCAGGAACTCAAAGCCCAAGCGTCCGACATGACGCCACAAATGCTTGAACCGCCCGGATACCACGGATATTTTCACTATGCCGAGAAGAAGGGCTACAGCGGGGTAGGATTGTACTGTCGCGATGTTCCGGAAAAAATCGTGGCGGGATTGGGCATACCAGAATTTGATGCAGAAGGCCGCTATCTTTGCGCCGAATACGCGAATTTCAGCGTCGTATCGCTCTATTTGCCGTCGGGTTCCAGTGGCGAGGATCGCCAGCAGGTCAAGTTCAGATTCATGGACGCACTTTTGCCGCATCTGAAGGCATTGCGTGACAGCGGACGGGAACTGCTGATCTGTGGTGACTGGAATATCGCACACCGCGAGATCGATCTCAAGAATTGGCGCGGAAACAAAAAAAATTCCGGCTTTCTGCCGGAAGAACGCGCCTGGCTATGCGACGTGTTCGACAAGGTTGGTTATGTCGACGTATACCGAAAACTGTATCCGGAACTGGAGGCTTACACCTGGTGGTCTAATCGCGGGCAAGCATGGGCGAAAAATGTGGGCTGGCGTATCGATTACCAGATCGCAACCCCTGGCATTGCCGAATTGGCGCGATCAGCAGGCATCTACACGGCGCAGCGGTTTTCAGATCATGCGCCATTGGTCATCGATTATACCTAGCGCACCGCCGCAAATGCAGGGCTTGCCGCAAGTTGTCAACTTTGAATCCAGGGTAATCCCGCTGCCCGCCAACCACCGATGCTGTTGCGGTGTTTATCATCATTCATGTTGCCTTCAAATCCCTCAAGGATGTTGTAGCAGTCGCGATACCCGGCCTTGGTAGCGATGGTCGCCGCGTGGTGTGAACGAACGCCGCTACGGCACAAAAAGATTACCAGCGATTCCTTGTCTACTTGCTGTTCCAACTGGCTAACAAAATGCGGATTGGTTTTCATACCCGGATAAAGCGCCCACTCGATATGAACACAGCCATCCACCTTGCCCACCCAATCCAGTTCTGCCCGGCTGCGCACATCGACCAGTTTTGAACCGGGGGCAGACTGCAATATCTCGTATGCCTCGGCTGGGTGCAGAGTACCTTCATAGGCAAGGTGCATATCTT
>JBARHR010000019.1:0-1736 GCA_049799335.1 Gallionella sp.
GGTTGTGTTAATACAGCCTTTGTTGAATTAGCATTATAAGGCGAAAGTGGGTGCTTCATTGGTTCGACATACTTGATACCATTCGGCTCCTCCTGACACTTAGAAATCATTGCATTGGTATCCTGCGAACAGATATCACAGTGCCCTGCCACGAGGTTGTCAAGATCCAATCTTACACGCCTGGGCATGGCCCAATAATATTGAGATGGATGAATGTCCTGCTCAGTAAGCTTAGCCTTGATATTCCCAAGCCACGGGAAACTCTCTGCGAGAGCATTTTTGCCAGAATTGCACATATTTAAAAAAATACTGTTCTCAAGCACATTAAGCCAAATGGTTTGCCAGAGACAGTCGAACCGCGCATCACCGATAACGAGTGTCGTGAGCGGACCACCCCCGCGTAGCGATGTCATATATCCGCGTCCTCCGGCAGAAGCATTGCAATGGAGCGTAATGATGGCAGACGCGCTACAGCCAGGACACATCGCACTAATTCGATTACGTTTAACGAAATGATCTTTATTATCGTTACATGTTTTCTGCCCCGGGGTATCAATCAACAAAGTCTCGACAGGCTCCAACTTTCCGATAGGAACGGCGACCTGCATAAATCGCGCACCATCACCGCCAAGCTCAAAAGCATGATGAACTGTTATAAACGCCGCTTTCAATTGATCAGGAGACGGTGGAGTTCTCAACTTCTGCTTCCACTCAATTCTATTAGTCGGCGCAAAGGTTGTCTGTACCAGCCCGATCAGAAACTGTATCAGCGCTCCGTTGAAGTCAGGGCGCGGCGCATCAAGGGCAACAACCGGATTTTTTTCAAAGTCGCCTGTCACCTCCCACGGTCTAATTCTATCCGGCGTTCCGTCCTTTCGCTTTACTGGAATCCACTTCTCATCAATCAGATTGAACTTCATTTTAGTCGGCCTCCTCCCTTATAACTGTCACACCTCGCGTTCGACAATACGTCACAATTACCGCTTCACCTTTCTTGTTTAGAGCTTCACCCCGCCAAGCTTCATTATCATATTGCGTCATCGGCACCAAAACACTCCATTTGCCTTTGTCCGGCAACTCCAATTTGAGTTTCTCAACGGCTTCTTCCAAAGCAGGCTCACGGAACTCTGTTTCTGCAAAAACCAAATTACTCCTAATATTTACCTGACTCATATCCCAGTGAAAATCGCCTTCATGATGCCACGGAGTGAGCTTTGTCCCATCCCAGCAGGCAAGACGAACAGTGGTTTCAGCATCACCTAACCGGGTCGGTGTACGCACATCCTCAAGCCACTGATTAGGGGTTGCCTCATATCCTTGCTCAAGTTTTAATTCATTGATATTTGCAAGAGATCTTTCAGCATCCCATTCTCCCATTGCTTCAAAGTCACGTTGCCGTAGGAGCGGCGGAATCAATATATCTGCCTTGTCACTAAAAGCCGCTTCAATAAGTTCACGAGCATCATCGGGCATTTTCAGAGCTCCCTTTTCAATCAGCAGGTGAGCGGTCAACCATAGACAACCATGACTTGGATAGACCCAAGCCGCTTTGGGAAATACGTCTCTGAACCATTCACCATTAGCTTGTTTATGCGGCTCAGGGGAATGAATAACAAAGCAAGCTGGATCTCGTCGATCCGGCACTGAATCGGCAGGTAAGGGGTTACCTAGTGCATCTCGTATATGGCGGTGAAGCCGACCGGCTCTTTGGATTAACAAGTCCATAGGGGCTAAAT
>JBARHR010000020.1:0-4392 GCA_049799335.1 Gallionella sp.
TCCTCCTACTGTTTGGTACCGCACAATTAAGGTAACAAGCCAATATAAAAGACGTTCTATTTTTTGTGTCGGTAATTTGAACAATGCTGACAGCAGAATCGGCCGCACTTGAGTGCCAGCTAATAAAGTTAAGGTTCTAATATGGTCTCGTGTTTCTTCAGAATGATCAGCCCATACATCACTGTCAGGTGAATCTAATGCTGCATAAAGGCCAACCGCGTCACAAAGTTCTTGCGATAGCTTAACAACACTTGTTTTATTGGGGTACTTTGCCTTTATTTTGTTAAATAGAGTACCTCTCTGAACTCTTCCATACCGAGATGTCCAAAAAACTTTTAAAAAATCATCAGCCTTTCTGTCAGCTAATAGAGTTGTCATTTTTACCCAATTGAATTGTGCCTTACTTAAATCTGTGCTAGCTGTCCCAAAAATGTAATTCTTCAATAAATCTAGCACTGACAAGTCAATTCCTCTGTCATTTAGTGCTTCAAATATTACATATGCATTTCCAGATGATGCAACGTCCATGTATGCAAGATGCACGTTATCTCTTAAGTAGTCAGATAATTTGAATAATTGTTTTGCCTGAGCGTCGGTAGATGCACCGCCTTCTTTAGCAAGATCTGATATAT
This sequence comes from Gallionella sp., assembly GCA_049799335.1. GTDB lineage: Bacteria > Pseudomonadota > Gammaproteobacteria > Burkholderiales > Gallionellaceae > Gallionella. The sequence goes on from JBARHR010000020.1 coordinate 633, forward strand.
ATTTTCTGCAAGTAATAATTGCCTCGATTAACTTTCTTGTAGAAGAATTTCGCCCAGATTTCTTTTTTTGGGATTCCAAGTAATCATCACTGACCTGATTAGCTACCGCGTTTTCAAAGACATCTCGGTCTTTAACATTAAGTGCTATCCTTGGTCTATCTTTCTCTTCCCCCAATTCTGAAATTCCGATATATCGTTCTTGAACCTTCTGGGCATCTTTTTCAAAGCCATTTTGGATAAGCCAGCTACGGATTGCAGAATAAATCATTGTAGTTGTGGCTAAACGTTGTTGACCATCAAGTATTTGCCAGGAATTATCGGCGGCCGGTTCAACCAAAACAATCAAACCTACAAAATAATCTGGCTCATTGTTTTTTAATGCCGTATCTATATCGTCAAGAAATTGCTCAACCGCTCCTGTTGGCCACGCATAGTCTCTTTGATGATCAGGTACTCTGAAATTACCGCGCTCAGCGATTAACTTTCCAACTCCTACCACATCAGACTTCATATATTTGCTTGACATGAGATAATTCCTTCCTTTTGCATGTGATACTCTGTTATATATTTCTACGGGCCAATGCTCTAAATAACCTGTAGCACCAATAATCTTATAGATAACGGCACCAATCTCCATGCGGTGAGGTTGATTTGGTTGCTATGCCTAGCAGAATGGCTTCGCATCATCCTCTCCAACTGGCAAGTAGAACTTTCGGTGCATCTCTTTGCCGCCGAGCACAGGGAACCATGCAAAGCTTGCGGTGCTGTTATCAACGGCTGCAATCCAATCGACCAAGTTACCAACGAAGTACGATGGCGCGACATCCGGAAGTTCATAGGAATGCCATACTGGCCCACGCTCGTCGCTGTTCACATCCGCACCACGATTCCAGTAGCGAATAAAGACTTTACGTCCACAGCTTACGCAATTAACGACGCGTTTTATTGTTTTATACGACGTGCTGCATGCCCGCAGTATGCTCTCTTGCTGGGAAGTCTCTCCATCAAAGATGAAAAGACCCGTCCAAACAGAGTCACGCCCAGTAATGTCTCTACACATTTCCTCAATTGCCAACAGCTTTGAAATAGTGTCCTTGAACTCATTTTCAGTTCGGAGCCGCGTCTTGACTTCGATTGCAGCTACGACAGCGTCTGGGGTCACAATGAGAAGATCGCCATCCTTGAACAAGGTGGGCTTGCTGGCGTGAACAATGAGAACGTCGATTTGAGTGGAACTGCTGTATGGGCCAACAATAAAGCCACGTCCTACAATCACGGATTCGGGTAGATGGCGTCGAAGGACGCTTCGGAGTGCGACCTCTTTTGATTCTCCGTCAACGCCCCAATGAGAAACCAGATTTCGAATACGGTCCTTTATCGAATACAGCTCATCAGTTACGGAAAGATGATACTTGTTGTAATCGGGCTTAGTCATGAGTAATTAACCTCCAATATTGTGGTCTAATGCGGCAGTTAAGCCGCCGCGCAGCGGGTCGGTCTTGAACTCCTGGTTCTCCCGAGCGTAGCGAGCGGGAACCAGAGTTCACGGCTTAACTGCCGCATTCTGCGCTCGCGTAGCGAGCGGAGAACGCGGAATTCACCCGCTCAGGCCGGTGGAATGACTGGTTGGAAATCAGTCAGCCTTGACCCATGTTGGTGTGTGTCCTCTCTAACTTCCTCATCTTTTACTATTTCCATAAGGCACAATGCACTTTGAGAATCAACGTTCCCAAAAGCTTTTATTATCCAGCCGGCAAATTCATCGGTCTTGTAAGCCTCCAATCCCATAAAACTCTATCCCACAGAGGATTGCCGAGATTGGAATGATGATTTTCCTGACTATGTTCGCTACGTCGTCGCTGATGAAGAGCGCGATAATCATCGCGACTATGTAGCCCACCGCGCCTCCAATAAGAACGCCTAAAGCACTCCAGAATAATCGGTTGACTTTTAATCGGACCGCTCGGCTCGCCTCCGCGCTTGCGGCCGCATCCGCGACTGCCCTCGCGGCTGCCACGCGTTCTGGTGCGGTTCGGATGTGCTCTGCGGCTGCGGCCGCCGCAGCGGCCTTCTGCTGTTCGGCTTCGGCCTTTAGCGAGGCTGCCCGTCGCTCAGCTTCGGCCTTTTCCCAGGCATAGGCAATGTTCCAGTAGTCACTCCCAATTTCACCATGACAGAGCGGACAGCGTGAGGCTCCACTTTTGAGCGATACGTACTTACAAAGAGGGCACTGGTATTCGCCCGGGTTAGCTCGCTTATACTCGCGCTCGGCTTCTTCACGCCCTTCTACGGCGAGTCGTAGCGAGCGGTCTCGTTCCGCTCGCTCTTCCGCATCGTATCGTTCCTCACGGTCTCGCTTCTCGGCGTCACGACAGCCTGGACAGCCATGCGGGTGCCAACTGTCGTCGTATTCGCCATGATGTGTGCAGTACCTCATAAAGCCCCCTATGACGAGCCAGAACGACGACGCAGGCAATCCAAGACCTCTTCGGTTCGTCTGGCCAACGATCAGCATGAGGGGCGCGGGAGTAACCACGCCAATACTGAAAAAGAATGACGGCTATTCCCGCGTCCCTCTCGATGCGATTGTTGGGCTGGTTTATCAGTTATGAATTATTTTCCTCTGTAATTATTTTGCAGCTGGGATGGTAAGCTTGAGCGTACGCGAATAATTTTCATTCGTTACGCCACAACCTGTACCGTCTTTTGATCCGACCATAAATGTAAGTGGATCATCAGAAGCTGCGCTATGACCACATACAAAAGTACCTATAGATTTTTTTGCCGATGACTCAAGCTTAATTCCGTCTATGCGACCATTGACGTCCTCAATCTTTTTTTTCAATGCTTGAATATCTTTTTGTAGTGCGTCGATGGTATTTTGAAAATCGCGAATAGAATTAACAGGGATTCCTTCTTTGTTATACGCTTGCCATGGTAACGTTAATGGCTCACTTGTTCCCGTACTCATAACGAGGCGCACAAACGATTTCTTTGTCTGATCGGTTCTTCTGCACTCTAAAATTGACTGTGTCCCAGTCTGAATAGTCTGCTTTCTGTTTTTACTTCCATCCCATTGACAGTTTACTCCATCTGACGCAGAATAACTAACATCCGTCGATTTTACACCTGCCACAGAAGAGGTATAGGCAGCTGAGATCGAAAACTGATTTGGCAATATACTCCCAACATCAACACTAAATTTCAAATCCTGTTTTGACATTTTTAAACACTGTTCATACGCACTGTAAGCGGATGGCGATATTGTTTCAATATATTGCTTATACGCATCTTTGCTTGCAGATGAACTATTTGAAGCCGAACAGTATTTACTGGCCACCGCTTCAGCTGAAACATTGGAGCTGCCAAAAGAGGCCGACAGAAATTTGTAGCTAGCACCGAAACTCGTACTGGAGCTGGAACCGCTAGACTTGCTGTATTCATTGCAAAAATTTGCTGCATGCTGCTCAACAGAGTCCTTGTCAGCAACCGTGGAGCTGACAACTTTTGAAAGTGCAATAACGCTTTCACACTCCTGTCCCATTGCTGCTGAATAAGTCGTGAATAGCACAATCAGAACAACAAGAAGCTGATACATTAGATACTCCTCCTTTAATAGATATTATTTGAGCCCAACCAGTTATTATCTAGTTATAAGCCTGCATATATATATAGATGCACTCATCTACAGGTATATGCAAGCATCTATCAGTAGATGCCAACCTGGTATATACATATAGATGCTTTTTCACGCTCATAG
>JBARHR010000021.1:0-11822 GCA_049799335.1 Gallionella sp.
ACCCCATTACCCCAAGCAGGGCATCCAGTTCCGCGATATCACCACGCTGCTCAAGGACCCCGTAGGGTTTCAGATCACCATCGATGAATTGGTGCGTCGTTACAAGGATGAAAAGATCGACAAGATCGCCGGTATCGAATCGCGCGGATTCATTCTCGGCGCACCGCTGGCCTATGCGCTGGGCAAGGGCTTTATCCCGATCCGCAAGAAAGGCAAGTTGCCCGCCGAAACTATTGGCCACGACTATGAACTCGAATACGGTACCGACCGCATCGAGATCCACACCGACGCGGTCTCCAAAGGCGAACGTGTGCTGCTGGTCGACGACCTGATTGCCACCGGTGGCACCGCAGAAGCCGCCTGCAAGCTGCTCGAAAAAATGGGCGGACAAATCGTCGAATGCTGTTTTGTTATCGACCTGCCGGATATCGGCGGGCGAGGAAGACTGGAAAAGATGGGGCAAAAAGTTTTTGCGTTGTGCGAGTTCGAGGGCGATTGAATTTGTACGCTGGGCGGATTTTAGTGTGTGTGGGTTTGTTGACCTTGGGAACAAGTGGTCAGTGTGAATATTCGTCTAAGATCGGCCAGCAAAAGAATGCTCAAGCAATTGCCCATACCTTTGATTTATCCAAATTAGATCAATTGGAGAATCTTGGGTATGAACGATCAAACGGAGGTCGCGTCAACCACGACAGTGAGAACGAATTATTTGTGCAATCTTATTGTGTGATAAATAGAGACAACTTCCCTGCCAAGCCGGTTGTAGTTGAAAGATGTGTGATTGTCATTGAGACTTTAGTTGGCAGAAGCACTGATGGAATACCTACCTTCAAGAACGATAGTGCGCTTCAAATAGATATCCATGGAAATAGATTATTTGATACCGGCGACACCAATTGTTCTTCTTCTAGTTATCCAAACTTGGCCATATTTGCGGTTGGCCAGTGGGCTTGGAAGAAGCGACCTCACTTTGGTGGGTATGCGCACTCAATAAAGATGGCGTGGGCAATTGATCCGGTCAAAAAGAATTTTATGGAAATACCAGCTACAAGCGTGAAATGTGAAGTTAGTGAAGATCGAGATTAGTGAGCGGATGGCTTGAGCAATGCGATACCCATCTTTCTTTTGTTGGGTATCACTACGTTCAACCCAACCTATCAATGAGAACGCTTTATGAAAATTCGAGAGTGTAGTGTGGGCAAATTTCGTCTGATGGAACTGCTAGCCACTCGACGAGGCTGGCAAACAACGCCAACCAAGTTTCTGGTCATGCCCACGCGGACAATAAAATAACGGTGGGCAATTTGCCCACCCTTCGGAAATACTAATCATGAAAGTTAACGGCACCCCCTTTCGCACCATCTGGCCGACCGCGGACAACACGGCCGTAGAAATCATCGACCAGACCAAACTTCCGCACGTCTTCGCGACGTTGCGTCTTGAATCCATGCGCGATGCTGAGCGCGCGATCAAGGATATGCAGGTGCGTGGCGCGCCGTTGATCGGCGTCACGGCGGCATACGGTGTGGCGCTATCGATGAAGCACCACGCGTCGGATGCGGCACTGAAGGCCAGCTGCGACAAGCTGTTGCTGGCGCGTCCGACCGCGGTCAACCTGCGCTGGGGTATTGAGCGTATGCGCGACTTCCTCGTGCCATTGCCGGAGAGCGAGCGGGCCGATGCCGCGTGGCAAGAGGCGGCGCGGATTGCCGACGAGGATGTGGCGATTTGTTCCGGCATAGGCGGGCATGGCTGCGAGTTGATCCGCGCGATGTACGAAAAGAAGCAAGACACGGTGAACATCCTGACCCATTGCAACGCCGGTTGGCTGGCAACGGTGGATTGGGGTACGGCGTTGGCGCCGATCTACAAGGCGTTCAATGCGGGCATACCGCTACACGTGTGGGTGGACGAAACCCGACCGCGCAACCAGGGGGCCAGCCTGACCGCGTGGGAGCTTGGTCAGCATGGCGTGCCGCATACGGTGATCGCGGATAACACCGGTGGTCATCTGATGCAGCATGGCATGGCGGATATGTGCATCGTCGGTACCGACCGCGTCACTGCATCCGGCGATGTGTGCAACAAGATCGGCACCTACCTGAAGGCACTTGCCGCGCACGACAACGGCGTACCGTTCTACGTTGCGTTGCCGACACCGACGATAGACTGGACGATACGGGATGGTGTGAAGGAAATACCGATCGAGGAACGCGCGCAGGAAGAGGTGACGCATATTTCAGGACTGTGCGAAGACGGACAGGTGCGCAGCGTACAGGTAACACCCAAGGGCTCAAAGGCTGCCAACTACGGTTTCGATGTGACGGCGGCGCGGTTGGTAACCGGCCTGATAACCGAGCGCGGTGTGGTGAGGGCGGATCAGGAAGCGATGGGCGTACTTCGTTAGCATTTTCCAAATAAATTCTGGTATGGGTAAGCAATGAAAAATCTCTGGAACAACGATGAAGCAAAACAGCATCAGGGCTATCTTGCGGAACGTGTCTATAGCTCGCGCTTGTTGGGGGCGAATCCCGACCTGGTGCTGCACGGTGGTGGCAACACTTCGGTCAAGGGTGTGTGGCGCAATATTTTCGGCGAGGATGAACCGACATTGTTTGTAAAGGGCAGCGGTTCCGATCTCGCCACAATTACCTTGAAGGATTTCGTGCCGGTACGGCTGGACGACATGCTGAAATTGTCGCGGCTGGAGAAGTTGTCCGATATGGAAATGGCGCGCGAACTCCGGTTGGCGACGCTGGATCCGGCGGCGCCTGCACCGTCGGTCGAAGCGATCCTGCACGCGTTGATCCCGTATCGCTTTGTAGATCATACCCACGCCGATGCGATTGTGACGATCACCAACACGGCCGACGGAGAACAACGTATCCGCGAAATTTTCGGAGACAAGGTTGTCGTGCTGCCCTACGTGATGCCGGGATTCGATCTCGCCAAATTGTGCGCCGAGACTTTCCCGAGGCAGGTTACCGCGAACACCATCGGCATGGTGCTGATGAATCATGGCATCTTCAGTTTCGGCGACACTGCACGGGAGTCCTATGACCGCATGATAGAGCTGGTAGGACTGGCAGCGGACTATTTGGATAAGCATGCTGCGGTACGTCAGGTTAGTGTGGCGAGTGCTGAACCGAATTGGAAGGCGCTGCCGGCATTGAGAAAGGAAATTTCCACCGCTGCCGGTTTCCCCGTGCTGCTGCGGAGTGCCACGAACGACGCCAGCGTTGCTTTCGCGCGGCATCCTGATGCCGCCAGAATTTCCCGGCAAGGACCGGCTACGCCAGATCATGTGATTAGAACCAAGCGTATCCCGATGTTCGGCCGCGATGTGGCAGGCTATGTGCTGGGATACGTCAATTATTTCGACCGGCATGCCAAGTCGGCCGCGCAGCCGCTTACCATGCTGGATCCCGCACCGCGAGTGATTGTCGATACCGAATTTGGCTTGCTCACAGTCGGTCGTTCGGCGCGCGACACCCGTATCGCGGGGGATATCTATACACATACCATGGAGATCATTTTGCGCGGTGAAGCGCTGGGTGGCTATCGCGCACTTGGCGAAGCCGAGTTGTTCAACATGGAATACTGGGATCTGGAACAGGCCAAGTTGAAAAAAGCCGGTGCGCCGAAAGTGTTTTCCGGAGAAGTGGCGCTGGTGACCGGTGCGGCGTCCGGCATCGGCAAGGCGTGCGTGCTGTCGTTGCTGAAACGCGGTGCTGCGGTGGTGGGCGTGGATGTGAATCCGGCGATCGAAACGATATGCGGTGAACGGGACGATTATCTGGGAATCACCGCCGACCTGACTGCTTCCGAAGCTATCAGGAATATGCTAGTACAGACGTTACGGCATTTTGGCGGGCTGGACATGCTGGTGCTGAACGCGGGCATTTTTCCGGGCGGCAGGAAGATAGCCGACCTTGCCGATCTGGAGTGGGGCAAAGTGATGGCGATCAACCTGGATTCCAATCTGGCGATCATGCGCGAAGCGCATCCGTTACTGAAGGCGGCCCCGCGTCATGGACGTGTCGTGGTGATCGGTTCAAAGAACGTTCCGGCGCCGGGGCCCGGCGCGGCTGCTTACTCCGCGTCGAAAGCGGCGTTGACCCAGTTGGCGCGCGTTGCGGCTTTGGAATGGGGCACCGATGGTATCAGGATCAACCTGGTGCACCCGAATGCCGTGTTTGATACCGGCATCTGGACAACCGACGTGCTGGCGCAACGCGCCGCCCATTACGGCATGACGGTGGAAGACTACAAGCGCAACAATGTGTTGCATGAGGAAGTCAGCAGTGAAGATGTGGCAGAACTGACTGCAGAAATGTGCGGCGCGGTATTCGCGAAAATAACCGGTGCACAAATTCCGATAGACGGTGGCAATGACCGCGTTATTTGAATCTCTTTATCGGGAAAAAATGCCGCGCCAGCCCAAAGGGGGAGGAGGCCAGCGCGGACTTTGGCTGGTTAAACGGAAGTTGGTATGGACGCGAAAATCGGCAGGGCAACGATCAGGGATACAATACCGGTCACAATCCAGCGCACCACACTTGCGATTGCTTTTGTTGCAGATGAATAGACTCTTCTCATGGGAACACTCCTTTGGCAAATTGGTATTAACCCGAATTCCGTCCCGGTTAATGGGTAATTCAATGACGGGCACAGTTCAGACGGTTGCAAAAAAGATAAGTTCCATGCCGCAGGTCCGAGTCGACCCTGACAATTGTATTGCATGCAGATTCAAGTCGCGGATTTGTCTATGACTGATCAGTGAAATGGCAGAATGACGAGGCTGACGAGCCATTGACAGGGTGTTGATCCCGATTTCCATTAAATTTAATGTCCGCGGCAAGGAAGCGATGAGCGGTCATTTGAAACGCGCCAACGGCAATCTTTGAATTTCGCCAAATCTTTTCATGACTTTCGCCATCTACATATTCCAGCGCGTCAAACAATCACTGCTCATGGCCGAAAAGCGCTGCCGCATCGCAATTGATGAATTGCATGCACTGCTTGATTTGACTCAAATGCCAGCGCTGCGAAATGGCGTCATATGGCTCTTTGACCGGTAGCATGAATCGCCTCCAATCGGCATCAATCTCCGCGATACCCACGCCCGATTCTCCGTCCATTGCACCAACCGGGGAGAAGCATCAGTTGGGGAGCACGTAACCTTGCTCCTTGAAAAGCCTAACGCAGGTATCCACCAATTGTGGGTCGAATCGTGTCCCGCGACCGCGGGTGATTTCCTGCAGTGCTGCGTCTACGCCCAAGCCCGGGCGGTACGGGCGATGGGACGACATGGCCTCGACTACGTCCGCCACGCTGAGGATGCGGGCTTCGAGGCTGATATCGTCGCCTTTGAGACCTTGGGGGTATCCGGTACCGTCAAGCCGTTCATGATGTTGTAATACAATTTGTGCAATCGGCCACGGAAAGTCGATGTCTTTCAGGATGTCATACCCCGCCTGTGCATGGGTCTTAATCAAACTGTACTCATCTTCGATCAATCGACCGGGCTTGCTGAGGATTTCGGCAGGGATCTTGATTTTGCCGAGGTCGTGCACCAGTCCGGCCAGGTAAATTCCGTGCGCCTGTTCTTGGCTCAATCCAATTTCCCGGGCGATGGCCAATGCCAGTTCGGCGACGCGCTTTTGATGTCCGGCGGTATAGGGATCTCGAACCTCGACGATTGTCGCGATCGCTTTGATGGTGTCCTCCAGATTTTCCTGGAGCTTGGCCAAATGTTCGTTGGCATTCGCCCGGGCACGGTGGAGATCCTGGCGGGTGCGTAGCGTGCGTACGCCGAACGCGAGATCATCAGCCATTTCTTCCAGCAATTTGACCTCTTGTTGATCGTAGGCGTCGGCATATCCCGAATATATGGTCAGTATGCCGAATACCGAGCCTGTACCGATCAGCGGCAACGAAATGGTTGCGGCATATCCGCGCTTGGCGGCTTCAATTCGCCAAGGCAGCATTCGGTCGTCAGTCAGGAAGTCCTGCACGACCTGCGTGGTTCCCGTGCGTGCAGCCAACCCGCTGGGCCCGCGGCCGTAAACAGTGTCCGACCACACAATCCGGGCCAATTCCAGATAGCCCCCATCGATGCCGGCGTGTGCCATAAGTCGGATATTCTTCAGTTCATCGTGCTCGAGATAGCCGACCCATGCCATCCGGTAACCGCGTTGTTTGACGATGGCCTCGCATACCGCTAGCAGCAATTGATGTTCATCCGTCGCATGAACCAGGCTGTGGTTTACTTCCCCCAGCGCGGCCAACGCGCGATTCGCCCGGGTTAACGAAATTTCCGCCGTTTTTTTGTCCGTGATGTCCTGTATCGTGCCATTCATGGTAACGGGCCGCCCAAGGGGATCGAATTCCAACTTTCCCAATCCGTGCAACCAGCGAACATTCTGATCGCTGTGGCGAATTAGTCGGTAAGTCTTATCAAATGGTTTTCCCTGCCCTAGCACATCATCGATGAAGGAATTCTTCATCTTATCCCGGTGATCCGGGTGAATCAGCGCAAACAAGGCATCAAGTGATCGCTCGTAGGTTTCGTCTATTCCCAACAGCTGAGACAGCACATCAGAGCCTTCCCACGTCCCCGATGAAATATTCAGTGCGTAACTTCCCAGCCCCGCTATTGTCTGCGATTCCCTGAGCATCTCCTCACTCTTGATCAGCGCTTTTTCGGAACGCTGCCGTTGCAGGATACGGTAGAGGTCATAGGCGAACAGTTTGACGGTTTCAACGTCATGAAGATCGTAGTCGTCGTCGGCATTGCCTACACCGACGATCATGCGTACCAGGTTATTTTCCAATACCGGCACACTGATGAACCGCCCCAGAGACGCGTGTCCGTGCGGTAGCCCCGTCCTGTTGATCACCGTCTCGTAATTGTTGACGAGCACCGGTTCCCTGCTTCTGACGCAATCAGCCCAGATTCCCGCGTCAGAAACCGGATAATGTTTGTCAAACGCCGCGTGACAGTAGTTTTCCAGGGTGTCGCTGCTCCAGGTGATCAGTTCGATTTCATTCTGGTCTGCGGCAACCGTGTATAGAAAGCCGATGTTGCTGGCGGTCAGGTGTTGAATCGTGTTCAGTCCATCCTGCAGTAGTTGTTTTTCTTCAACATTGTTGGCAGACGTTGATAGATCCAATAGGGCAGCGGTACGTTTCTCCAAACGTCTATGCTCGGTGATATTTTCCAGGATATGTACCGAAAATCGATAGTGTCCCCGCTTGTCCTTTATTGAGAAGGAACGGGAGCGCTGGATGGTGTTACCGAACTGAATTTCTTCAGCCGATTCTTCGCCGTGGTTGATCGTCTTCTGGCATCCTGGCAGCGGCGCGTTCGTTTTCGGGAAGATGTGGTAATAGGGTTGGCCTGTGATCTGCTTGAATGGCAAGCCGGCCAGTTTCTGGTAAGCCTTGTTGCAACGCAAGATGCAAAAGTTTTCATCGTGCAGGAAGATTGGGTCGCTTACCGAATCCAGCGCCGCCATCCATTCTTCATGAGCTCGCTCAACATTTGAGCAGGTTTTTTCCAGCGAGCGGATCGTGGTGATCAGTTCGTTTTGTTGACTGAAAAAGCGCGCTTCTGACTCTGCCAGCGCCCGTTGAGCGGCGGCAAGCTCATTTCGTAACTTTTCAAGCTGCTCAGTCATTGCCCTAGCATACCTAGTTCATGACACTACCTTGTTGTTAATCGCCCGAACCGGGGCTAACGTCGGTTTGTGGCGCTACGCAATGCCAGAGTGAAGCGTGTTGCACATGCCTTATCGATGGAAAATCCGAATCCAGACTATCTGATCGGAATGCCCAATTACGAAAGTAACGACATGCACGCAAGCGACCGGTATACCGAATAACGCACATCAGGCACCGCTCTTTTGACAAATCATTGCGCCAATATGTGATTGTAGGGACGAGAATCGATTTTGTCATGGGTATAACAGACAATTCCGGTCGTGGGCCACAATTGGGTATCTTTTGTGTTGCGGCGTGAGATTTGTACTGTGATTCACGCTGCCTATGGATACAATCCGCGCCGGTCACGTGCGGCCCATACGCGCGTACAGGCTATGATGAAAGCGGCGGTGCGCAGCGAAACGTTGCGCTCTGTGGCCAGATTGGCCACTTCATGGAATGCAGCCGACATGATGTTTTCCAGTCGAACATTGATTTCAGGCTCGGTCCAGAAGAAGCTGGAGAAATCCTGCACCCATTCGAAATAACTGACCGTTACTCCGCCGGCGTTGGCAATAACATCCGGTACCACCGTGATGCCGCGCGCGGCGAAAACATCGTCGGCTTCCGGTAGTGTCGGTCCGTTGGCACCCTCGACGACGATTCTGGTATCCAGCTTTTCCGCGAGCGCGGCATCGATCTGTCCTTCAAGCGCGGCTGGAACCAGATAGTCGTTGGGCACGAGCCAGAAATCATCCGGGCTGATCAGCTCCACATTGTGCATTTCGATCAGTTTGCCGCCGGCTTTGATGCATGCAATCGCGGCATTGATATCGATGCCGGCGGCATTGGTCACGCTGCCGCTGGCATCCTGGAGCGCCACAATGCGCGCACCTGCAGCGGAAAAACATTGCGCCGCGATTGAACCGACATTTCCGAAGCCCTGCACCACGACGCGTGCATCCTTGATTCCCACTCCCTGAAGCAAACCCGCTTCGCGTGCCGTGACAAAAACACCGCGCCCGGTTGCCTCACGACGACCGAGGCTACCACCCAGACTGATCGGTTTGCCGGTCACAACACCGGTCACCGTGCCGCCTTTATTGACGGAATAGGTATCCATCATCCACGCCATGGTCTGTTCGTTGGTGCCTACATCGGGTGCGGGTATATCCATGGTTGGCCCGATCATCAGACCAATCTCGGAGGTGTAGCGGCGGGTCAGCCGTTCCAGTTCAGTCAACGACAATGTCGCGGGATCAACACGTATTCCCCCTTTGGCACCGCCGAACGGCAGGTTCAACGCGGCATTCTTGATCGTCATCCAGCCGGACAAGGCCATCACCTCATTCATCGTCACGCCGGGATGAAAGCGAACACCGCCTTTGCCCGGTCCGCGCGAAAGGTTGTGGTGGACCCGAAAGCCTTCGAAATGCGCCAGTGTGCCGTCATCGCGGCGGATCGGTATGCCGACATTCAGCACCCGCTTGGGATGCTTCAAGGTTTCCAGCCAGTAGCCGAGTTTACCGAGGTGCGGTGCAACGCGGTCTATTTGTTCGACGAAACTTGCCCAGGGCTGGGGTTTTGCCGGGTCGAGAAAGGACAACATGGCAGTGTTTGTTGCTCGAGTAATCATGGCATGTCTCCGTTTATTCGCAGTCGGGTTACTTTGCTAATGTATCGACTTGACGACCTGCTTTCGTGCACTTTCCGGAATAACGCCCGTGCCCCGATCATGGCCACCTGGGCTGACACCATATTTTGGGCGACATAAGACGAATGCGGAAAGCTTTGCACGACATGAAGGTTCAAACCCGTCGAGTGCAATAGGCAAAGGGTGTCACGATTGTTGGGACCGTGCAAGCGCGGAATTGCTTCATTCTTTTGACTCCTACGGCTCGTCGTCTTTATTATTTTTGCAACAGAAAAGCCGGAGCCCGCTATTGTGGAGTGGTTTTTGTTGACAGTACCCAATGATATTGATGACTATCCGGGCACGTCTTGGCCATAATATGGCCGTCCCGGTTTCCGGAGTTCACGCCATGCTGCGTTCGCTAAGTCGTCCCGATATCATGATCACTACGCTGGCTGCAGCCGGTATCCTGATGATTACCATGGGTGCGCGCCAATCGATGGGGCTGTTTATCGGTCCCATCAATGCAACTTTGGGGTTGAGCGTCGCTACAATAAGTTTGGCGCTGGCGATAGGCCAGTTTACCTGGGGTGCTATCCAGCCAATAGCGGGAGGTCTTGCGGACCGCTTTGGTCCCCGTGCCATACTCATAGGCGGGGTACTGTTGCTGGCACTGGGTAGTGCGCTTACCCCGTTCATGCGGTCCGGGCTGGGTTTGGCCTTTTCGCTGGGTTTGATGTCGGCGATCGGTTCAGGTGCGGGCAGCTTTTCGGTACTGATAGGTGCGGCCGCACAGCGATTGCCTGCGGAGGCCAGGGGCTCGGCTTCCGGCATCATCAACGCCGGCGGTTCGTTTGGTCAGTTTGTTTTTGCACCTGTCCTGCAAAAGCTGATCCAGTCTGTAGGCTGGATGGGTGCGATGTGGAGCATGGCGCTGATGGTACTCGCAGCGTTGCCGCTGGTGGGAAGATTGACTACCCCGGTCGCGACGACAGTTGGTCACGCGAATGACGATAGCGGTGTGATTAGCGCCATCCGTTCGGCGATGAAGGATCGCAGCTACCTGTTGTTGCATGCCGGATTCTTTACGTGCGGTTTTCATATTGCTTTTCTGGTGACACATCTGCCCGGCGAAGTCGCTTTGTGCGGATTGCCTCCGTCGGTCGCAAGCTGGTCGATAGCGATCATCGGCCTGTCCAATATTTTCGGTAGCCTGTACGCGGGCTCGTGCATTTCAAGATATCGCAGCAAATATATTCTGGCGGCAATGTATGGCTCACGCGCCTTGCTGATTGGCGCCTACCTGCTCATGCCGCATACCGAGATGACGTTCTATGTTTTTGCCGCCGGACTTGGTTTTACCTGGCTGGCAACGGTGCCCCCCACCGCAGCGATTGTGGGTAAGCTGTTCGGTGTACGCTATCTGGCGACGTTGTTTGGCATGACGCTGTTGTCGCATCAGATCGGCGGATTTTTGGGAGCTTATCTGGGCGGATTGGTAATCACGAAGTACGGTGATTTCGGCTGGATGTGGTATGCGGATATGGCGCTTGCAGCCTGCGCTGCGCTGATCAATCTGCCGATTCGGGAATCGCCCGTTGTTTTACATCCCGAACCGGCATGAAAATTTCCGGAAGTTTCATGCCGGCCACACCCTAAGGTTGATTCGTAATGTCGACGTCACGTTGACAATTTTCACCTTCCTTCGCGTAGCAGCTTGATCGCTGCATTCGCGACCGCAGCGTCACGGATGGCGCCGTTCCCTGTTTCGATTTCTCTTGGCGCGACTTCAACTCCCGGCCCCGCACGATAGGGGCGATGTGACGTCATTGCCTCGGGTACCCCGCAACCGCCAATATCCGCGCACCGTATAGAATTTCGCCGCCCTTCAGACCCAACGGGCAGCCGCTGCCGTCCAATCGTTCGTGGTGCTGATGCAGCATATCGGCAAGCGGCCAGGGAAACCTGGTGCCTTTCAATATCTCGTAACTGGCAGAGACAATGCTGGCGGATCAGGTTGTATTAAAGCAGGTCCAGTCTTCCAGGTCGCGTCAGAATTTCGGCGGGAATGTTGATTTCCCGATGTTGTGCACGATCGCTGCGAGATAAATAACGTGGACGTTTTCATCGTCCAATTTGAGCTCGATAGCAATCCGTTTTGCCAGGCCAGCGACACGCCGCCGGTGCCCGGCTGTAAAATGGGTCGCGCATTTCTATTGTCAATTGCTATCGAGGTCAAGGTTTCTTCCGGGCTTTCCCCGAGCATCTGCTCGTGACGTTCACTCAGCAAAGCAAGGCGGCGTTCCTCTCCTTTGGTACGTAGCATTTCGATACCGAATGAAGTATCCGGGGCGGTTTCCTTCGGATATTCCACCTGTATCCCGTTGAACTCGTCCGTACGCCAGGCACACAGTATCAGTACTCCGAACGGTTTATCTGCAAGGTGCAACGGCAATATGATCATCGAACGACAGCCGAAGCAGGC
>JBARHR010000022.1:0-30373 GCA_049799335.1 Gallionella sp.
ATTCCATCATCGTGGATTGATGGCGATAAAGCGGTCGCTCGCCACTGACGGCAATGTGTCGGAAGCGGTCCATGGCGAAATGCCGCTTTGTGGATGCGATCATTTTGTTTATGCCGACTAAAGTCTCAATATTTTGGGTTAACGACTAGCCTATTCGCGCTTACTTGACTCCTATACCCAGCCACGCGTCCGACGTCAACTCGGTCGGTACTGGAGGAAGGTTTGCCGTCAGGTAATCGAGCGCCAGGAGTTCTTTTTCGCGCCAAACGTCATCGCCCATGTTCTTCTTTAGCATCTGGATCGGCGCGCTGCCCTTGACCATACTGTTCCAGAATTCTTCGAGCGTGGTGACGGGAAATGGCTTTGTTACCAGACGTATTTCGACATCGCGAAATCCGGCGGTCAGCATTTCCAGTTTGAACACTTCCGGATTTTCCAATGTGCCGATGGAACGTTGCGGCGGTGGCAGGTCGGGCTTGATGGCGCGCAACGCGCCAAACATGGCCTGCATTGCTGGCGACTGATCCACCGGTGCCCAACTGGTGACAGCGATGCTGCCGCCGGGTTTAAGCGTGCGGTATATCTCGGCGAAGCCGCGCTTGCGGTCCGGAAAGAACATCAGGCCGAACAGCGAGAACGCGGCATCAAAGGTTTTATCCCCATAGGGCAGGGATTGCGCATCGCCGCAGTGCAGTTCGATGTGCTCATGTCCTGCCTGTTCGATCTTGTTGCGGAATACGGCGAGCATGGATTCCGAGAAGTCGATGCCGTGCACTTTTTCCGCGGCATGCGCGAGTCTGAGCGACAACGTGCCGGGACCGCATGCAACATCGAGGACTATAGAACGGGGTTTGAGGTTGCTGGCAGCTATGGCTTCGTCGGCGAATTGCTCGAACACTATCATCGTGGTCTCGGCATATCCGACCGCGACGAGGTTCCACGGCTCGCTGCTCGCGAGCGGGTTGGGGCGCGGAGCGGATTTTTCGGTCAAGGCGTTGCCGTGAAATTCAATTCCTTCCCAGCCAGTCGTGATGAAGTTGCGGATGTTCTGGTGGTCGCTGTCTTGCGGATTCTTGAGTACGTTATCGCGATAATAGCCGCCGAAGCACTGCAGCGTCTGCTGTACTGTCAGGTTATTCAGTTTTGCGAAAGAGAATATCTTGCAGGAGCCGTTGTTCTGACCGGCCTCGTTCAGCAGTTTCCCATTGCGAAATGCGGTGGGGGTGAACTCGTAGTGCGCATCGATGACCGCGATGGTTTCGTTGAAAGTGATGCCCGCCGGCGAACTGGCCAGCCGGTCCAGAAAAGTTTTCATGGCAATGTCGAAAGAAAAGTACGAGAGGGTGAATGAAACCGCCGTTACTTTACACGATCAATTCGCGTTGCTGTATCCGATCACGTTCAACTCACCCAGGATTTTATTTGCCAAGAGGCGGTGACCTGCGGCATTCGGATGCAACGCGTCGACTTTCAAATCAGGATTGGACAGCACTTCGGCGATGGCATTTTCGATCAGCGGCACCTGCTGTGCTTTTGCCACATTCTTGTAGAAGTCTGCCGCCGACAGATGCTGGAACACCGCGCCCATTACGCTGGGGTTGGGCGTCGCCAGCAAAATCGCCTTGGCGCCATGTGCCCTGACCAGATTAATGATCTCGTTTAGATTGGCTATAGTTTCCTGTGGCGGAAGGTGGCGCAGCATGTCATTGCCCCCCAGTGTGACGATCACCAATACCGGATCGTGTTGTGCCAGCAGGGACGGCAAGCGCTGCAGCGCGGCCTCGCTGGTATCTCCACTTACGCCGCCGTTGATGATGTTCCATTGGGTGCGGGCTGCCAGCAGCGCTGGCCATGCTTCATCGGCATTGACCCCGGCACCTGCCGTCAAACTGTCACCCAGCGCCAGTACCACACTGTCGGCGGGGAGCGCCTGTTGTTTGATTTCATTGGAGCAGGTGGTGAGCATGAAAAGCGCCGCAAGCAGGAGCAAGATGCGCTGCATCAACTCAACCTTCATGCCGTGCAGTCCGGGGGAACGAAAATAACTAGAGCCATGCATGTCCGATTTAATTGGAGAGACGATGAAAGTCAGTTCGTGTGGTTCGCCTACCCCCGGTGGGGAGTTTCGGTTTTGATGATTAGGCGACCGTATTGAACCGATTGGATGATGCCGTGGTCGGCGTCCGGCATTTCACCTTTGGCTTTGTCGGCTTGCCACTCCTTGCCGTTGTACATGACGCGGGCGCTGCCTTCTTCCAGCCATTCGATTACGTCGACACGCTGCCCGACGTCGGTTGCTGCTTCGTCGGCTTCAGAGGAAGGGTTCTGCTTGCGGATCAGCTTCACGACGGCAGTGTGGATTGCAATGCCTGCCACCAGCACGCCCAACTGCACGATGACTGGACCATGCAGATACGAAACCGCCGAGGCATACACGCAGGCCAGTCCGATTGCCAGCAAGTAAAATTTTCCGACACCAAATTCGCCCAGCATGAACAGCGCGCCGACGACGAGCCAGGAAATAAAATCCATATTTTTCCTTACAAACAAATTGAGTTGATGGATTGCAGTTATTTGCGGGAATGACGTGAAGTTTATTTTTTTCCAAACTTCGCTTCGCACGAAACGGGAACATCCGCGGTGTGGCAAATCCCGATAATTGCATCTTTGTCGACAGCAAATCGGATTCTACAACTACAGCTCAGTTTGCGGCGAATGACTTCCCGGCTCAGTGTCCAAACAAACGCGATCTCAGCTGTGTCACGACGTTGCGCGGCGAAAATAATTCCGGCGTGATCTGGGGCATATCGATCGCATCAAGCGTGTTCTTTGCGACCAGACCCAGTTCGGTGTCACCTTCAACCACCAGACGGCGACTGAAGAACAAAGTGTCCGGGTCTTCCTTGCGGGTTGCCAGCAGAAAAAAATCCTGTGCTGTGGCGCGGAAGGCAATATCGGGTTGGCCCACGTTAAGCGTCGGCACAAATTTCTCTGCAGTTACGGTGAAGTACAGGCCCAGTCCGAGATCCTTGATGTGGATCGCGATCTGTTTGCCGTGCAGCGGTTCCAGATAGTCCTTGCGAATGATACGACCCAGTGCCAGATTGAGTATCTGCACGAATGCGAACGAAGGTGGAAAGACGGGCAATCGCGAGATCACCGCGCCTAGAGGTTTTGGAAAGGAAAATGCTGACTGTTCCATAACGTATCCTTAAAGTGTGGCGGATTGTTGGATGCCGGTGTTCATTTGCCCGGGCAGGCGCACTTGGTCGAGGCCGGGGCGTGCATGCCAATAGCCGTCGCAAGGCTCATCCGGCATCATTCGGGACAATTGCTGTTCTGTCTCTGAAACGGACAATTTTCCGTCCAAGCGCTTGCGGAACAACGCGATGATCTTGTCGGTGTGGAACGGTTGCGGGCTGATACGTACGACATCGACGCCGAGCTGCTGCATGTCTTCAAGTTCGGCGTTCAGGTTATAGACTTTGGATGATTGTGTCTGGATGCCATTCAATGCCAGGAACGGTTGGCCCTCGCGCGTCTTCAATGTCAAGCCGCCGGCGTGGTCGAGGCAGCGGAATTGGCAGTCATCCTTGGGCAGGTTGTAATGACGGGCGGTAAAGCAACGCGCCGAAAACGCGAGCGGCAGTCGACCGTAGGCAAACACTTCCGTCTGCATGTTTTGCGGCTTTTGCGCGAGCATACCAGCCAACATTTCGCGGGACATTTCCACTGGTATCACCCAGCGTTTGGCACCCAACTCCGCGAGCAATTCGAGCGTCTGTGGATTGTAGGTGTTGATATGCGGCCCGGCGACAAACGGCTTTCCCGACATTAAACGCACCGCACCCATATCGTTGGTTTCCACGGCAAAGTCGACGTTTTCTGCCTGACGTCGCAGTGTCTTCAGGTCGGACTCAGATTCGATCAACGCCAGCGTCGATAACACCACTTCCTTGCCGGATGCAGCCAAAGTTTCTGCCACTTCGAGCCAGTCTTCAAGACGGAAGTTGTGGCGCTTGGCGCATACCGCCTCGCCCAGATAGACGATATCGACTGGCGAATCTGCAACCCGCTGGTAAAACTCAAACAGCGTGTCGCGCGGCCAGTAGTAGAGTATCGGGCCGAGCGCGAGTTTCATCTTCACTGTGTCCATGGTCACTTCCAGGGACGATGATAGGCGCCGAGGGTATGGTGCTGGCCTTCGGCAAGTTTGTTTAGTTGGTTCATCCATGCGGGGCTGACTGTGTAGTCCTCGGCATTTTTTGCGGCGCTGTCGATTGCGGCGCGCCAAACCTTGGTGACCTGCTCCACGTACACCGGGCTGCGCTGGCGTCCCTCGATCTTGACCGCAGAGATGCCGATGCGCAGCATTTCCGGTATCAATTCCAGCGTGTTGAGGCTGACCGGTTCTTCGATCGCGTAATAGGTTTCGTCGTTGACTTCGAAGCGTCCCTTGCACAGGGTGGGATAGCCGGCGTTTTCGTCGGCGCTGTAGCGATCCAGTAGCACGCCGTTCAAGCGTGACTCCAGTCCCTTTGGTGTCTGTTCCCAGCGTACCGCCTTGGCCGGCGAGCATACGCCGGCGGTATTCGGTGATTCGCCGGTGATATAGGACGACAGCACGCAGCGTCCTTCCACCATCACGCATAGCCCGCCGAAGCCGAACAATTCGATTTCCACCGGCGTGTGTTCGACTACCTGCTCGACCTGCGGCAGGGACAGCACGCGCGGCAATACCGCGCGCTGGATACCAAAATGTTCGTGGTAGAAATTGATTGCTTCGTAATTGGTGGCCGATCCCTGTACCGACAAATGCAGCCGCAGCTTGGGGTAGGTGCGCGATGCGTAGCGCATCAATCCGGCGTCCGCGAGTATCACCGCATCTACTCCTGACTCTGCGGCGTGGTCGACGGCTTGCTGCCAATGCTGCCAGTTGGTTGCCTGCGGAAAGGTATTCAATGCCAGAAAAACTTTCTTGCCGTGCGCGTGCGCATAACGTACGGCTTCCTTGGCACCCGCCGCATCGAAATTCAGCCCGGCAAATGCGCGCGCATTGGTGTTGCCGCGCAACCCGATGTAAACGCAATCTGCGCCATTGTCCACGGCTGCTTTTAGTGCCGGCATACTGCCCGCCGGGCAAACCAGTTCAAGCGACATGTCTCAGTTCCTCGTTGATGAAAGGTGTTCCGGCGTGGCTGCCCTGCAGGGTGCCGCGTCTACGCAGTTCTTTTTCGATACCGTTCAGTACATTCCATTTTTCCGCGCACCAGGCGGGCGCCAGCAGAATGTCACGCGATGCCGTCGCGGTAACGCGGTGATAAACGATGTGTTGCGGTGTACGTTCGATCAGGTTTGCGGCAATGTCGATGTATTCCTTGCGGTACAGCGGCGGATATTCGCCCTTGCGCCATTGGTGCGCGAGCAGCGTATGTTTCACCACATGCAGCGGATGAAGCTTGAGGCCGTCCACGCCGGTTTCCAATACGGCGTCGAGAGTCGCGTGGCAATGTTCTTCGGTTTCGCCGGGCATGCCGACGATCAGGTGGGTACACAAAGGGATGCCGCGTTGTCGTGTGGCCAATGCGGCTTCCCGGTATTCGGTATAAGTATGGCCCCGATTGACACGTTCCAGGGACTTGTCGAACGCCGACTGCAGTCCCAGTTCCAGCCACACTTCTATACCCTGATCTCGAAAGCGCGACAGTAAATCGAGTACCTCGGATGAAACACAATCGGGGCGTGTTCCTACCGAAAGTCCCACCATGTCGGGTTCGTTGAGCGCTTCGCGGTACAGTGCTTCGAGCGCTTCGACCTTGTCGTAGGTGTTGGTGTATGCCTGGAAGTAGGCGATGAATTTGCGCGCGCGGGTTCTGCGTGAGATGGCACGACGCGCCTTGGCTATTTGCGCCGCGAGGCCGAGGCGGGTATCGGCATCGGGGCTGAACGAAACGTTGTTGCAGAAAGTGCAACCGCCCCGGCCCTTGGTACCGTCGCGGTTGGGACAGCTGAAGCCCGCATCGAGCGCGATCTTGTGGACGCGCTCACCGTGGCGGCGCAGCAGGTCTTGTCCGAATGTGTTGACTCTAGCCGAAAGTACCATCGCAGTGGTGAACAGAAATTCCTTCTTCAATCCTGCCGGGAGGTTGGAAACTAAAAATCGATACAGGCAGTGGCAGTTACCATGCAGTCAATTCTAATCCAATTGCGCCGACTAGAATCCGAGTAAATTGCTCTATGTTTCGTGCGGCCCGCGATGATCAGAATTTCGTGTCTCAATAGCCCAGCGCGCGCGCGCCCTGATAAAACGCAAAGCTGATCACCCACGCCAAACCGAGCGACCAGCCGAGCGACAGCACGGTGAAGCCCGTTTGCTTGGACTCGCTTTGCAAGGTGGCTACAGTGGCCAGACAGGGCGTGTAAAGCAGCGTGAACAACATGAAGCTGTAGGCTTGCACCCAGTCGAGTTGTCCGCCGATCGCACCGCTGAGCGCGTCTCCGCTCAAGCCGTAAATCACGGCAAGTGCGCCGATGACGATCTCCTTGGCGATGAAGCCGAAGATAAGTGCGATGGTGAGTTGCTCGTTGATGCCTACCGGGGCGAAGAACGGATGCAGCGCGCTGCCTATCAGTCCGGCCCAAGTATCGGGGCCGGCAGGCGCGGCGGACGGCGGGAGATTGGTCAACAGCCACACCATCACGACACCCGCGACGATGAATTTGGTGGCGCGGCGCAGGAAGTGGCGAACTTCGATCCAGCCGCGCAGTACCATTTGACGTCCGGTGGGAAAGCGGTAGGGCGGCAATTCGAGTACGAAAGGTTCGTTATTCTTGAATCGACCCTTGAAGATCAACGCGGTGATGATCGCGGTCGCAAAGCTGAACATATAGAGGCTAAACAGCACCAGCGGCGCCGCTTTTGCGGAGAACAGTGCAGCGGTGAAGAAGATGAATACCTGCAGGCGCGCCGAGCACAGCGACAGCGGAATGATAAGCATCGTCAGCAGGCGCATCGCACGCGAGCGCATCACCCGTGTACCCATCAACGCGGGGACGTTACAGCCGAAGCCCATCAACATCATCACAAAGCCGCGCCCGTCCAGTCCAAGCCGCGACATCAGTGCATCCATCAGAAACGCTGCGCGCGACAGGTAGCCGCTGTCTTCGACGATCGCCATGAACAAGAAGAACAGCACGATGATGGGTACGAAAGCGGCGACTGTGGCCACGCCGTTATACACGCCGTCCAACAGCAAACCTTGCACTGCATGCGGCAGGCCGCTCAACATCGGTTCCAGTGCGGTCTCGCGCAACCAGCCGAGTGCGTCGCTGAATATTCCCTGGAACGGCGCGCCGAGCAGAAACACACCCTGAAACAGCAGATACATAATGCCGAAAAAAATAGGCAGTCCCAACAACGGATGCAACATCACGCTATCCAGCTTTTCGGTAAGGTTGTCCGACAGTCGCACCGGAATCTGCACGGTATTTTTCAACACCAGCGCCATTTCCGATTCGATCTGTTCGTCGCGTTCAAGTTGGGAGCGCAGTTCCTCTGCCATGCCCGGAGTGGGGTAACGCAACGCCTTGGTGACCGCCTGCATGGCCTCGGTGTAGCCGCTGCCATATTTGGCGCTGAGCAGGAAGATCGGCATCTTCAGCAGCTCCGACATCTTTTCCACGTCGACGCTAATGCCGAATTTCTTGGCTTCGTCCGACATGTTGAGTACCACCACGATATTCATGTCGAGCTGCTTGAGTTGCAACAGCAGGCTCATCTGCCGTTCTATTTGCGTGGTGTTGACGATGACCAGCGCCAGGTCCGGTACGTTGTCGTGCAGAAAATGGCGCACTACTTGCTCGTCATCGGAAAAACCGTGCAGGTCATAAATGCCGGGCAGGTCGATGATTTCAACCATGTCGTCGCCTAGCAAGATTTTTCCGCTGAGCAATTCCACGGTAATGCCGGGCCAGTTGCCTACTCGCGCCGCGCCACCGGTCATGCGGTTGAACAATGTGGACTTGCCGGTGTTGGGCATGCCAAGCAATGCGATGCGCTTCATGATTTCTTCACGGTAATTTTGTTTGCTTCGACGCGCCGCAGCAGAACATCCGTTGTGCCTATGCGAACCTGCAACGGGCCGGAGAAGCTGGCCTTGCGGATCACTTCAATTTGCTTTCCCTGGCGGAAACCCAGCGCAAGCAAACGCAGATGAAGCGCTTCTTCTGCGTGTATCTCGAGGATCGTGGCGATTTCGCCGGGATGCAGGGATGTTAGGGTGATTGCAGACATGGTGCAGCCAGTATTCAATAGGCGCGCATTATTTCACAGTCGGGTCGTTTTTGTCGCCTAGCCCCCTTTGGTGCGTGTAGGTATTCAGGTAAAATGCGCGCTTTACACAAGTGCATCTTGATCATGATTACAGGCAGTATGGTAGCAATCGTAACGCCTATGCACCGGGATGGAAGTCTCGACCTGGTTGCGTTCCAAGGGTTGATCGATTTTCACATTGGGCAGGGCACGGATGCCATCGTGGTAGTGGGGACCACCGGTGAATCGCCTACGGTCAACGTTGAAGAACACGAGTTGTTGATAGCAGCTGCAGTCAAGCACGCCGCCAAGCGCATACCCATCATTGCCGGAACCGGCGCAAACTCCACGTCTGAAGCCATTGAACTGGCGGCCTTTTCAAAAAAGGCGGGAGCGGACGCATCGCTGTCGGTGGTGCCGTATTACAACAAGCCGACGCAGGAAGGTTTGTATCAGCACTTCAAGGCCATCGCCGAGGCGGTGGACATGCCGCATATCCTGTATAACGTGCCGGGACGCACGGTCGCGGACCTGGCCAACGACACGACGTTGCGATTGGCGCAAATTCCCAATATCGTCGGCATCAAGGACGCAACCGGAAGTATTGAGCGCGGCAGCGATTTATTGCAGCGGGCTCCTGCGGACTTTGCTGTTTATAGTGGCGATGATGGCAGCACACTGGCGCTGATGCTGTTGGGCGCCCATGGCTCGATTTCGGTAACCGCGAACGTGGCACCGCGACTGATGCACGAAATGTGTGCCGCCGCGCTGAAGGGCGACGCAATCAAGGCGCGCGAGATCAATTTCAGATTGCTCGGTTTGCACCGCAACCTGTTTGTGGAGGCCAATCCGATTCCGGTGAAATGGGCTGTCGCGCGCATGGGCAAAATGGAAAACGTGCTGCGCTTGCCGCTAACGCCGTTGTCGGCAACGGCACAGGCGGCAGTTGAGACGGCAATGCGTCAGGCGGGTGTCATCTAGCTGTTTAATTTCTGTTGTATTGCCGGAGAGTATCAATGAATGTTTTGCAGACGGGCGTTTCTGTTGTTGCACTGCTGTCGATAGTCGGTTGCAGTTCTCTTCAATCCGATAAACTGGTGGACTACCGGGCCGGTACAGTGCAAGCGCCCAGGCTCGAACTGCCGCCAGATTTGACGGCGCCCGAAGTTGATGAACTCTACAAAGTGCCGCAGGGTGAGGGTACCGCGACATACTCGGAGTACAGCAAAACGGGAGATTCATCAGTGAAAGGTGGCAGCAGGGTTTTGCCTGCCGTGCCGGGCGTGCGTCTGGAGCGGGATGGTGCGCGGCGCTGGTTGGTGATCAATGAGCAACCGGACAAGGTCTGGCCGATCGCCAGGACATTCTGGCAGGAGCAGGGACTGATTGTCGGCAGTGAGCAGCTGGCGGCGGGCGTGATGGAAACCGAGTGGGCGGAGAATCGCGCGAAGAAGTCGAAAAGTACCATGCGAAACGCGCTCGGCAAGCTGTTTGAAACGATGACACTCACCGGACAAAAGGATCAGTATGTCACGCGCCTTGAGCGCGGCAAGGACGGCAAGACTACCGAGGTGTACATCAGTCATCGCGGTATGGAAGAAGCCGGAACTGATGAGCATGACAAGCCCTTGTGGCGAGCTCGAGCCGGCGATCCGGAGTTGGAGGCGATCATGTTGCAGATGATGATGGTGCAATTTGGCGCCAGCGAATCGCAGG
This sequence comes from Gallionella sp., assembly GCA_049799335.1. Taxonomy (GTDB): domain Bacteria; phylum Pseudomonadota; class Gammaproteobacteria; order Burkholderiales; family Gallionellaceae; genus Gallionella. Next base: position 10,028 of record JBARHR010000022.1, read on the forward strand.
CTAAGAGCGCGCTGGCCTCAGGCGGCGATGTCAAGGCCACGGCACCGACGGTGGACACTGCGGAACCAGTCGGGTCAGCAAGCTTGCGCGCGATAGATGGCGGCAATGTCGTCATTGCGGTAAGTGACCGGTTTGATCGCGCATGGCGGCGTGCCGGACTGGCGATCGAGGGTGCCGGATTGGCGGTCGAGGACAAGGATCGTGAGAAGGGTATCTATTATTTGCAGCCTCTCAAAATTCAAAGTGGCTGGCTGGACAAGCTGAAGTTCTGGAAGCAGAGCGATCGGCCCGACATGGGTTACCGCGTCTACGTCAAAGATGGTGGCGCGAGTTGCGATATCTCGGTGCTGGATCCTCACGGCGAGAACAGCAAGGTGACCAAACAAATTACCGAGGAACTTTTCAAGAACATCAATCAGTGAGCGGCGGGCACGCGCTTACTGGTTGACACTATTCGATCTAACAGTCCGACCGGGGATCAAGGCATTGAAGTTTTCTTCATTGGGCAGTGGTAGCGAAGGCAATGGTTTGCTGGTTGAGGTTGGGCATTCGCGACTGCTGATGGATTGCGGATTCGGGTTGCGGGATGGAATTGAGCGCCTGGCTCGGCTCGGCCTGGAACCCGATCAACTCGACGGCATTCTGGTTACGCACGAGCACGGTGATCACATCGGTGGCGTGGCGCGACTGGCACGAAAATTCAACTTGGCCGTGTGGTTAACGCACGGTACCCTCAACAGCCAACACAAAACGCTTTCGGGAATCGCCGAACTGCACGAAATCGACCCGCACCAGACTTTTTCTGTCGGGGGCATCGAAATTTCGCCGTATCCGGTACCTCATGACGCTGCCGAGCCGGTGCAATTTGTGTTCAGCGATGGCGCCCGGCGTCTCGCGGTGCTGACCGATACCGGTTGCAGCACGCCGCATATCGAGCAGATGCTGAGCGGTTGCGATGCGCTGGTGCTGGAATGCAATCACGACAGCGATATGCTGATGAATGGGGACTATCCTTATAGCCTCAAGCAGCGGGTGGGCGGGCGTTTTGGTCACCTCGACAACCACTCGGCGGCCACCTTGCTGGGCAAGCTGGACGTAGGCAAGTTGCAACACCTGCTGGCAGCGCATCTTAGCCGCAAGAACAATACGCCTGAACTTGCGATTAAAGCATTGTCTGCGGCGATTGATTGCGAAGCGGGCTGGATCGGCGTAGCCTCGCAGGAGGAAGGATTTGGCTGGCGCGAAATCGTGTGACGTTAAAAGCGTGTCATCTGCATCGTCAGGCTAGCTAACGGTGCGGCGTCGGCAATTTCCCTGTTGACGCAGGGCGGTGTTGGCTTGAAGGAAATTCAAGAACGACCAATCGACTTTAGAGTAGGAGAGTGACCAAGTGGACTGGAAAAGTTGCTGCCGATTTCTACTGGCGATCGTTATGTTGTGGAGCGCTGCATCAGGGTGTAATGCCGGCAGTGAGCGCTTTATTATGACCATGTCGACCGATCGCATGGAGAAGGAGAGCCTGGTGTTTGCCCGTTTTTTCGGGCCGAATGGCAATGTGCTGGAAAGCGATGTGCTAAAACAATTGGTGATCCGTGAAATGGATTGCGCGTCCGGACCGGTGCTTACCCTGGCCAAAGAATACAAACTGGGGTATTCGCCCAAAAGCAAGCTGGTCGGTGTCTATTTATTTCCGCAGGCGTGGCGCGGCAAGTCGCTCTGCTTTGAGGTTTCCGGGCTTGGCAGGGTGGAGCATCTTTTCAATCCCACCAATGAAGATGGCCGCATCGTCGAGCTGAAGATTGTTCCGTAGCGTCGTTGTGTGCTCAGGATGCAGAAAAAAGCCGGCTTACGCCGGCTTAGTTGTATTTGCAGAGACCTGCCTTATTTCTTTACTTCTACAGCCGGGGCAGCCGTTGGCGCAACAGCTGAAGCTGCATCGGCAACAACAGGTGCAGTAGCTGCAACGGTTTCAACCTTAGGGGCAACTTCAGCGGCTTTTTCAACTGCCTTTTGACCACAAGCGGTCAAAACAAGAGCCAACAGTGCAGTCATAACAATAGTGCGTTTCATTTTGTATCCTTCAAAAGTGTAAGTGTTTGATAAATAAAAGTTACCTTTGGATGAAGGCGCTCGATAACGATTGCATGAGGGCGCCAAATTTCAAAGGCGGCGCATCCTATCAGGTCGCTAGCGGAATACAAGGGGTTTTGCAACTATTTTTACAAGCCGAGCATTGTTGCGGCAATTCCTGGTCGGGACGACGCCCACATATCCATGAATCGCGATTTGAGGGCGCGTGCCGCTTCAGGATCGTTTGCACCGAGCATGCCTCGCGGATCGTCGAAATGAAAGCGCCGCACAAAATGAGCACTGTCCGCGACTGAAAATGGATCGGTAACTCTCTGCAAGTGCTTTGGGGTGACAAATATAGACATGCTGGAACCAAATCGGCGCAGCAACGTCATCATCCGCGGACATTGGTTCGACAGGTAGCGCGTGTCATGCGTCAGGACTAACAAGCGGTGGGTAGGACTATCCAGCAAGAATTTCTTCAGGATATCGTAGCGACTTTCCGAGTTGAATCCCAGACCATCGTAGTTTTTTTCAAACAGGTACAGTTCGTTCTGGGCGAGCTGGCAAAGCTGGTCGAGCGCGCTGGAATATTCCACCACGCCGTTGAGTTGGGTATGGTGCAGGGTGGATTCGCTCATGATTTTCTCCCGCGTCAGGAAGGCAAAATATAACCGTCAATGTACCATTGGTAAAGCATCGTATGCCCGGCAGTCGACATGTTTCGTATAGTGGCTATGCTGCGACAATCGGCCAACAGGCGCAACAGGTCATAGTCCCGCGAACTTGGCAGGTGCGCCTCTCCGTTTATGTATATCCAGCCATTGCAGCATAGCATCTGGCTTTTCAGGGATAAGCTTACCCCGCGTGATTCTGCAGATTGCCGGAATTTTGCCGCACGTAACGCAGGTTCGGGTGATTCAAAATAGACATGCGGCTTCGGTTCGCTCAGGTAACAGCCGGTGAAGTTGGCGATGTCTTCCTTGTCCCAGCGTACCTGCTTGATGGCAGATTCGACCTGGCGCAACATGGCACTGCTGATTTCAGACGGGTGCTGCTGCGATTTTAGACCGGGATCGGCGTACATGCCTTCAACCTCGATGCGATCCTGCAAATACACCAGAAATTGTTCCGCCAGTTCGTGAAAGGCCGGCGTGCGGAAACCGATCGAATAAGTCATGCAGTCGTCTTCGGCAATCCCGTTGTGCGCGCAATGCGGGGGCAGATATAACATATCTCCCGCTTCCAGAACCCATTCTTGCTCGACGCGAAAGTCCTTCAGAATTCTCAGCGGTGCGCCTGCGATCAGGGTGCGGTCACGCTGGGTTGAAATCTGCCAGCGCCTGTGGCCGGGGCCTTGCAGCAGAAAAACATCGTATGAATCGAAATGCGGACCAACCCCGCCACCCTTGGGGGCATAACTCACCATTAAATCGTCAAGGCGGGCATGGGGAACGAAATCAAATTGCCGCAGCAACGCCGCACCATCCGGCAACAGTTGATTGACACCCTGCACCAGAACAGTCCATTTGCTTTTGGCAAGAGTGCCGAAGTCGTCTGCCGAGAGCGGCGAATGCTGCAATTCAAATTTTCCCCGTCGCTGCGTGACAAGCCGCGACTGAACATCATCTGCGCAGGCCAATTCGATCAGCTGTTGGTGGTTGAGCAGTCCCTTGAATTGTGGAACAGCCTGACGAATCAGCAACGGCTTCTTTTGCCAATATTCGCGCAAAAATTTGTTTACGGTCAGTCCGCCGAGTAGCGCAAGTTTGTTTTTCATGGAACGATTATATCGTTCCTCGCTACACCTGGTGCCGGCTGAAAAAAAAATTATGGGGTAGGTGAAATGTGTTTAAATTACATTTCAGGAGGAAACACGAATATGCACTCCGTAGAGCTCACTGCCGGGATGGAAGCGCCGCACTTTGAGTTGCCGGACGCTGATATGGAGACGTTTAGCCTCACGTCGCAACGAGACAAGAAAGTTGTTGTGCTTTACTTCTATCCCAAGGATGACACTCCGGGATGCACCATGGAAGCCAATGAATTCAGCGATATTGATGAAGAGTTGGCCAAGCACGACGCAATCGTTATTGGCATCAGCCGGGACGACTGTTTGAGTCACGCGACGTTCCGCGACAAGTACGGCCTGTCTGTACTGCTGCTCTCCGATCCGGAAGCTCGTGTATGCAAGCGCTATGGGGTGACATACGAGAATGAAGTTGACGGGCACAAGAAGCTGGCGATCAAGCGCTCGACATTCGTGATAGACAAGCAAGGCGAGTTGCGCCATGCGCTGTACGGTGTGCATGCACACGGCCACCCACAGGAAGTATTGAAATTGATAAAGGAATTGAAATGAAGATTGCCAAGGATACGGTGGTGTCGCTTAATTACGAACTGTTTGACTCAACCGGTGAATTGCTGGAGCAGGTCGAAACGCCGATCAGCTACCTGCATGGCGGGTACGATGGCATATTTCCTCTGGTCGAAGAGGCGCTGCATGGCATGAGTGTCGGCGATAAGTGCACGGTTACGATGAAGCCGGACGACGCTTTTGGCGAATACGATCACGGTCTTGTAGAAGTGGAGTCGCGCAGCTCCTTTCCCAAGGAAGTCGAGGTCGGCATGCAATTTGAAGGTGGCCCCGAAAATGCTGATGAAGAAGATTTTCTGCTATTTACCGTTGTCGAGGTCACCGACGACGAGGTGACGGTGGATGGAAATCACCCGCTGGCAGGCAAGACACTGACCTTCAACTGTACCGTGACTGGTGTACGGTCGGCCACTCCCGAAGAATTGACTCATGGGCACGTCCACGATGCGTCGGTTGTTCATTTGCATTAAATCGCCGCAGTTGGCGGTTAATAGTTAAGCGTTGTGTTAGGTCAAGCGGTTCGGGTTGACGCCGGATACTGCTCAACCGCTATCAACCGCAGCTCCTCGGTGCGTTTGTCGGGTTGGTTAGCAATTGCTGGAACGCTATCAGTTCGTTCGGCAGAATTTTAGTACGAACAACTCACCCTTGACCGGTTGTGTGCCTTCCATACGCAGGTCCGTGGCTTGCCAATCAGCGATCTGAAATTGGTGCGCGTTCGCCAATGTTTCAATGTAATGACGTGAATGGGCGAACCGGCCACTGGAACGCAGTACATAGTCCTGTTCGTGTGCGGTTTCGGTGGAGAAAATAAAGTAGCAATCGTTCAAAGCGTGTTGGCTGATACTCTTGAATACGAACGATAGATCGCCGATATAGGGGAAAACATCCGTCGCCATGATCAGGTCATATTTCTGTTGACTGGATTCCAGATATTGGCACACGTCTCCGGTGGTCAATTCATCGTAAACTTCTTTGGCACCGGCGCGCTCGACCATTTTTGGTGACAAATCCATGCCGCTCAGGTGCTTTACCATCGGTCTGAATTGGTCACCCGACAATCCGGTCCCACATCCCAGGTCAACGGCGCGTTCAAAGAGCGTCTGGTTACCAGCCAATGTGACAACCATTTCCTTGAGCAGTACAGGGGCACGGTATCCAAGTTGTCCGAGATGATGTTCGAATGAATCTGACATTTCATCGAACAGTTGTTCGACCAGTCCGCGCGGCGCAGCGGTCGGCGTTTCTCCAGTGAGCGCGGCTACCGCATGTCGCGCAGCTTCGTTTTCGGGATCGATATCAAGTATTTGCTTGAAACAAACGAGAGCGTCTTCATGGCTCTGGTGGGCTGCGAGAATATTTCCGAGATCCAATAGCGCATCGATGGATTCCGGTTTGTGTTCAAGATACTTGATGAAATTCGCTGCGGCTGCGTCAGGCTGTTTCAGATCGCGGTGGGCTTTGCCGAGCATCGAGTAGGTGATCGCCAGATCCGGATTCAGATCCCGGCATTGCTCGTAGTAAGTCACGGCTTCTTCAAGCTTGCCCTGCTGCTGGGAAATGATACCCAGATTCAGCATGATTTCCGGTGCGTGCGGATTGAGTTGCAAGGCCTTCTGGTAGCAGTCTCTGGCCAGTTCCAGACGGCCCAGCTTCAGATAAACGTGACCGAGATTGGTGCGTATCATCGGCGAATCCGGCTTGAGCGTCGCAGCTGACTTCAGGTGCATCAAACCGAGTTCCAGTACACCTGTTTCGGCTAGCAGCGTGCCCAGCATGTATTTGGCATCGATATGCCTGGGGTTTCTCTTGATGAGCCGTTCATAGAGCATTCTTGCGGATTGCAAATTTCCCGCCATGTGTTTGTTGTAAGCTTGCTCAAACTGAATGTCTGCCATGATTCCCTGCCTTCTCGCTGATTGGAACGACTGGGGGCGGAGCATAAAAGCCGATTCTTAACCGACGCTTAACAAACCAAGTTGTTGGGAAGTCAGGAAAAATGGCTTTTCCCGGTGTGCGCCGGTACCCGAGGCTGGCCGGATCTTGGACGCCGGATTCACAGGAGAGAAACTTGCAGGTTCGCGGAAGTATGCGCCTGCTAACTTACTAGACTTGAGGCTCGGTGGTTGGCAGTTTGGCGGGTTTGGTAACGGCTTGAGCTGGCGGTTCGGAAAACAGTAGTTGCGACAGCAGGCGCCAAGAGTCCGCTACTGCAGTTGCTCTGCCAGCCAGTGTGCGACCTGCGTTGCTCCGGCGGGGATCACCGGCCCAGGCTGGGAGCTGTTCCAAATCTGCTCCAGAAGCGCACCGAAATTACCGGTTTGCATATCTCCAGGTGAAATTTGCCTGCACACACCATATTCTTCCAGCCATGCGATCAGCGCAGCCGATTCCGGCCAGTCTGCGCGACTGACGTAAATCACCGGCACCCCGGACGAGGCTGCTTCAACGAAACTTCCGTAGCCGGGTTTGCACACCAGCAGATCGCAGCTGGCGAGCAGGTCGCTGAAATCCAATTGCAACGATTCGAGGATAATGGCGTCAGGATGCGCGACCTGCCAGTCTTTCTGCACCAGCCAGGTCACCCCACTGATTCGCGGCCACCGTTCGATAGGCAAACGACTGGCGATGCCACCCATACTCACTAGCACCAATTTATGATCTCTGGGTAACTTCAATTTTCGGTCTATCACGTCGCGCATATTCCTGCCGACCCTCGCGATCGGCAATACCGGCACGACATTCGGCAGGTATTCCATGGCCATACCGGGTGTCGCACGCAGGAACGCCTTGCTGCAAGCATAGCAGTCGTGAATCTGCTCGGAAATCCACGGTTCGCCTCCGTAATGCCGGTAGATGTCATACCAGTTCAGCGAACATAATGCGGCGTTCGCAATTCCAGCATGCTGCGCACCGGCAAGCGGCAGATATCCTGCGTTGGAGAATACAAAATCGGCATTAAGCGCGCGCAGCAGCAATGATTCGCTCACAACGCGCGATGCCCACCCATCGTGGAAGCGGCGATAGGCGGCAAGACTTTCAGGGACGCGTACCGCGAGCGCGGACGACATGATCATGCCGATATCGCCTTCACTTTGCAGGTGAGCAAATGGCGCGACTATGCGGTCACGCAGCAACGCAGCCGGAGCAGTAGAGCGAACAGTGATTTGCAAACCCGGCATGCTGCGGTGAAGCGCGTTGAGGACGGGAGCAGTTTGGGCGACGTGACCGAAACCGTGGCCTGAAATTGAAGCAACGAGGTGTGCCATTTACAGTAAATCTGTTGACCAATGTGCACCTGCAGCCGACAGGCGCGCTGGTGATGTTATAGAAAAAGCGATTTTGATGCGACGTTGGACAATTTGCTGTAGATGTTGCGGTTTTGCGGGGATCGTCTTCATAGCGAACAAATTTCTGCAGCCTTAAGTTCGTTCAAGTAGCCTGTCATGCTGGTCTCGAGGCAATTCGGGTGCATGACAATGTCGCGGGCCAGCGAGAACAGTGGATAGCTGCGCCAATCAAAAAGGTCGAACTTTTCGACCATCTGCAAAGTATGGACGCCTTCGCCGCTGATGTCCGAGTACTCGCCGCGAGCCAGTTGACGGCCGAGCATATGATGATGGGAATCTTCGCTGGTCGCCGTCGTCAGCAGATCGCCGAGTCCGGCATAACCATAGGGCGTGTGTGCTTGCCCGCCGAACGATCGCACGATGCCGGAGAGTTCAGCCAGCGCCGCTACCAGCAGGTGGCCGCGCATGTTGTCGCCCAATCCCAATTCGTCCGCCACGCCGAACAGTATCGCATAGACGTTTTTCAGGATCACACACCAATTTCTGCCGGACATGTCCGATGCTTGCCTACACACCAGCGTACTGCCGCGAAATAAGTCTTGCGCGATTTCATAGTTCTCGGCACGGGACAGGACAATATCGGCGAAGGCATACCGACCGGCACGGATTTCTTCCGAGATCATCGGTCCATAGATAACTCCGTAATCATGATGTGTCGAAAATATCTGCTCAAAGACTTGGCAGGCGGTCTGCCCGAACTCGTCGAGTCCTTTTGCGATGGTGAGGCACAAGCTCCCGTTTGCCAGCCACGGCGCGATGCGCAGAGTGATTTCATTATGCGGAGCCACCGGCAGACAAAACAGGACTACGCTCGTGCCAGCGACTTCCTGCTCAAGTGTTTCATTGCCGCCGTTGACCATGTGACCCATTTCCCAGATACGAACGTCGTGGTGATCGGCCAGCAGGAATTCCATTGCGTGCCCCATTTCGCCATACCCCAGAATCAACACACGCCGTTTCATTCGAGCACCTCAATGGACGTAAATTGTATAACCCAACAATGTTGAACTGTCTGATTCGGTCGCCAACTGGACAAAAGAATAATGTTCCCTACATAAGCTCAAGTTAAGTCCGTTGATGTTTTTGCGCTGATTGGCGCCATTACTTGGTATTATCGGGCCAACCGGTCGCGATTAACAGGGTTCAATGAAAGATGGGACAGGAGTTCAAGCAAGACGGTCGTCCAAATCGGCAGATGGCGGCGCAAGATGTGAAGGCGAAATACAGCTTACATACGGACATCGGCGAGGCAAAAATTGTACACACTCTGTCCGGGAAGGCTAAGGTAATCGTTGTTCGTGAGCAGGATAAAAAACGTTTGGGTAGATTACTCATGCTGTTGGTAGCAACGGCGATAGCGGCGGTATCCTGGGTAGCATGGCTCGCGGCGGTGCAAAACGAGTTAGAGCGACAGAACGCGGCAAATACGCCGACGGCCGACAGAGTACAGGTGAGCGAGCCGGCATATTTGCCGGAATTTGTGCCGTCTGGAGCCAATCCTGCTAATGCGACCGACGCGCCAAGAACTCAGTTGCATAGTGAAATCAGCAAATTGGTTGCGCGCGGCAGACTCAATCGTCCACCATTAGAAGAAGGCGTTGTCGCTGCCCAGGTTGCTCCGGTACCCGCTGCTGCGACGATAACTTCCGGTACCGGCAAGGTGCCTGCCATCGCCAAACCTCAAGCGTCGAAACCCGAACCGAATCACCGGGCAATCCCGCCGCAATCCGCCATCGTACCGTCCGCATCTCAAGCAATACGGCCAGCACCTGCAACGCAAAGCGCAACCCAGCCGGTTCCAGTGCCCTCTGTTGTCCCCGAACCGCAGGGCATGCCGATTGATACAGACGTGGCAAGCACGCCGCGCGGGGAAGAATACCAATCTGTAGAATCGCAGAGTTCTTCGCGTCAATAGCACAACCTGACGGGGTTGCAGACGTTCGGAAAATCAATACGGGATGGAAAGCTGTAGCGCAGAGGGTCGTTCCCCAATTCGGGAGGACCCTCCTTAGTGAGGTCTATTTACCGCTGGTGATTTTAATGACGATAAACGCTACTGCAACGCCGATGACTGCAGCGATTCCAATAGTGTAAAGAATAGTGTTAAAAATGTTCATTCAGGCCTCCTCCGGCAGGGTTAAAAAAGGGTATAAAGTCATCCCGACTAAAATTTAACACAAACTTATTTCGAATAGAATCTACTTTGAGATAATGTCAGAGCGGAACATTCAACTAAATAACTATTATCGAAAAAGCCAACCGGCAGTCTGAAATTCATCGCGGTGCTTCGGATATTGTTGCCGGTGATTTTCACGTGTCCGCTATTGAAATATTTTGCGGCCCTTTGTTTGCTGAAAGATTCGCTGTTCGTCGTAGCGTTCATCTGGTGTCTCTGCAGCAGCTCGTCGAGAGTGCGCAAATGATAATCCACGTCGCGCAAGTTGACATGCGGATGCGGTGCAAAACGCAGTACGTTGCCGCGCCGGCTGATGCAGAAATTTCTTGTCGTGAGGACTGCTAGAAAATTTCCGGTGTAGCTCTGCGTCAATTTGGCACCGAACCCGTGCGGGCAGCGTTGGCCAGCGTTCCGCGACATAAAGCAAACTGAAGCCGTAAGGGCACGACAACCATTTGTAGCCAGCAGCCACCAGTAAATCCGGGCGGACATCGGCGATCGAAAACGGCATCGCGCCCGGTGTCTGCGCAGCATCCACAATGAGAATGAAGCAGGTTGCGCGGCAGGCTTTGCCAATTGCATGCAGGTCTATATACGCCCCGTTGGTTCAGTGGCAGCTCGATACCGCGACGACCTTCAACGTCGTATCGAGGCAATCCAAATTTCCTGCGTGCAGTTTCCATTTTGAGGTGTAGGTGTTGGCGCGCGGTCGAAACATCTGGGTAGTTTAGGTGGAGCGGAGTGAGAACCAACGATAGGGCGACGAAGGGTGTCGAGTTGTTCAGACCATCCGGCGATTGCAAATGACAAATATATGTACTGCAGAGCGCCATAAGTATTCACCCGCGAAGTGGCCGCTCGGAATACATACAATGTTCAGGGAAATCCATTCCATTAAACGGTCAAGCGCATCCTGTCATGGGATCAAGATGTGCACTATCAGGCAATCCTGATCCCATGTAGGGAAATCCCTAGCGGGCATCGTGTGGATGGAACTTGTTAACTGATACCAACCATCGCCGTCTGTTGACCGCCTGTCGATAATTACTTTGGTTTGCGCAAGTTGTGCGGGAGACTTCAGTGAAGCGATTGGTGTCAGTGCTCTTACCTCACTTTGAGCCTGTATACCGAAGTCCTCCACGGAATAGTTGTGGGGGACTCTTTTTTTCTGCATGTTGTCCGGAAAAGAGAAATCTGTCTGGGACGACGGACGAACCCGCATATTTGCCTCGAATTGACTTTCCGTCATAACACTTCTTATGCTTGATTACCCCGGTTTCTTCAATTGATATATCCTTTCCGGCGGGATAGCTTGTGTGGAGCGGCGCGACACGCAGCGATATCGCAATGATCGGCATCGCGTTGCTCAACCGGTGCTACGCGTGCTGATTTTACGATCGGAAAAAATCCTAGTAAGGCAGGACCATTAGTAGATGGTCCCTGTCGGTGCGGACCAACCGGGCGAAAATATCGCTGCGATTGAGCAGAAAGGCGACCGAATTGCAGCAGCGAAAGATGAATTTACGGCGGGGGCTTGGGCGCAATCAGCCAAACGAGAAGGTGACCACAATAGTTGTTGCCGATCAACTTTACGCAAGGAAATTGAAGTGGACTTCGCGAGTTTGAGCGTTTTGCTGGTATCGGTGGCGTTGGTATGGTTCTGGCTGCATAGCATGCGCATTATTGAAATTGCGCGCGAAGCGGGCAGGCAGGTATGCAAAGGACAGGGTGTTCAATTCCTGGACGATACTGTTGCCAGCATCAAATTGGAGCTAGTGCGAGACGCAAATGGTCGCCGCACAATACGTCGCACCTATCGATTCGAATTCAGCGAAACGGGTAACAATCGTCGGGAAGGCCGCGTGGTAATGCACGGTAGCAATGTGGAATCGGTCACGATGGAACCCTACCAGATTCTGCAATGAAATATGTTGGCAGAGTGACGGAAAACAGCGGCCTATCCCCTATCGCTTATCCCAAGCATTCGCTTCGGAGCGGTTCGCTAGGCGGACAGTGATGAACGCGAATGCCTGCTTGGCGCGCCGCAGTAAAGCCCCTGATGACGCTTTCAACGATGTCGATAGGGTGCTTGCGTCCGCGAACGGATTCGGGCTCGCCGTTAAGCGCTGCTGTCAGAAAAGTCAACCGCTGCTTCCCCTCCAGCAATAATTTTCGGCCGTCAGCGGCGTTGGAGTCTCGTGCTATGGCGAAGTCCCTTTTGGACGCAGCTTCATCGGTTTCCCGCAGCGGGATTGAGTCACTCGGATAGCCCCGATAGAGTGAAAATCCAACAAATCGCGCATCCGAGTGTTTTGCCAAACGCAATGACGTGGAATCTCTGGCAGGTGCAATTCACAACCCTTGTGCATATCCACTAGGGTGGCAATCGGAATATTCTGTTGTTGCATGGTCAAAGTTTTCCTCGAAATGATGCAAAATAGTGCCGTAGTCGGATTGATTCCGGTGTTTTTAAACCAGCTTCTTGAGCTGATACAGCCTCTCCAGCGCTTCCTTCGGACTCATCTCATCCGGCTGCAGATCGCGTAGCACCGACACCAGTGGATGTTCTTCCGGCTCCGGCGCTGCCGGTGCGGCGGTGAACAGGTCGCCCTGCGGATTCTGTGCGGCGCTGTTCTGCTCCAGTTTCACCAGTTGTTTCTTCGCGCTGCGGATGACGCTGTTCGGCACGCCCGCCAGTGCGGCCACTTGCAGGCCGTAACTCTGGCTGGCGGCGCCTTCGTTAACAGAGTGCAGGAAGACGATACTGTGCTGGTGTTCGATGGCGGCGAGGTGGACGTTGGCGAGCTGGGTGAATTGTTCGGCCAGACGCGTGAGTTCGAAATAGTGGGTGGCAAACAGGGTGTAGCTGCGGTTGATCTCCAGCAGGTGGCGCGCGATCGCGTACGCGAGGGCAAGGCCGTCGAAGGTGCTGGTGCCGCGCCCGATCTCGTCCACCAGCACCAGGCTCTTGTCGGTGGCGTTGTGCAGGATGTTGGCGGCCTCGGTCATTTCGACCATGAAGGTGGAGCGTCCGCTGGCGAGGTCGTCCGACGCGCCGATGCGGGTGAAGATCTGGTCGATCTCGCCGAGCACCGCTTCCTGTGCGGGGACGAAGCAGCCGACATGTGCGAGCAGCGCGATGATGGCGACCTGGCGCATGTAGGTGGATTTACCGCCCATGTTCGGGCCGGTAATCAGCAGCATGCGGCGCGCGTCGTTGAGCGTGGCGTCGTTGGGCGTGAAGGTATCCACCTGTGCTTCCACCACCGGATGCCGTCCTTTGACGATGTTGATCTGCGCATCCCCGGCGAATTGCGGTGCGCTGAAGTTGAGCGTGGCGGCGCGCTCGGCGAAGGTGGCGAGCACGTCCAGTTCGGCGATGGCGGCGGCGATGTGCTGCAGTTGCGGGATGAACGGCGCGAGCTGGTCGAGCAGTTGTTCGTAGAGAAATTTTTCGCGCGCCAGTGCGCGGTCGTTGGCTGAAAGCGCCTTGTCCTCGAAGGATTTCAGTTCCGGTGTGATGTAGCGCTCGGCGTTCTTCAACGTCTGGCGGCGGCGGTAATCGTCCGGCACGTTGATGGATTGGGCTGCGCTTACCTCGATGTAGAAGCCGTGCACGCGGTTATATTCCACCTTCAGCGTGGTGATGCCGGTGCGGGCGCGTTCGCGCATTTCCAGTTCGAGCAGGAAATCGCCGCAGTTGGTTTGAATGCCTCTTAACTCATCCAATTCAGGATCGAAGCCGTCGGCGATTACGGAGCCTTCGCGGAGGACGGAGGAGGGTTCGGCCTTGATGGTGTTTTGCAGCAGTTCGACCAACCCAATTTCCGTTTGCCCTGACCCTTCGACTGCGCTCAGGACTAAAGGCGAGTTCGAAGGGGTGACGGGCGCGTTGGACTGGTGTGTGTTTTCGGGTTCGCCGGCGCTTTGCGCCGATCCTTCGATCGGATCGGGACGAACGGTTTGGTTAAATGCACCGGCCAGGTATCTGATGCGTGACGCATCCTTGACTGTCAAAAGTGTGTGCAGCTGCGGCAGGGCGAGCAGCGTATCGCGCAGGCCGGCGAGGTCGCGTGGTCTTGCACTGCGCAGCGCGACGCGTGCGGTAATGCGTTCTACGTCTGCGCTGGGTTTGAGCTGGTCGTGGATTTTCTCGTGCAAGTCGTTCAGTTGATCAACCGCATCCATCCTGTTGCGCAGCACTTCGCGGTTGCGCAGCGGATGATGCAGCCAGTGCGCCAGCAATCTGCTGCCCATGTTGGTCGCACAGGTGTCGAGCAGTGAACGCAGGCTGGGCGCTGGTTCGCCGCGCAGGGTCTGGGTAATCTCCAGATTGCGGCGAGTGGCGGCGTCCATGCGCACAAACTGGTCTGCGTGGTACACCTGCGCACCACGGATGTGGGCGATGCTTTGGCCCTGGGTTAGTTTGGCGTAACCGAGCAATGCCCCCGCAGCGCTCAAGCCTGGATTGAATTCTTCGCAACCGAAGCCGGCTAGATCGCGTGTGCCAAACTGCTGGCACAGCGCGCGGTGTGCGGTGTCGCGCTCGAAGTGCCAGTCGGGTAGTGATTTGCAGGAAATGTTTTCTCTTGCTCCAGCCCTTTCAGTCGGGGAGGGGGAGCTTTCGGCATAAAGGATTTCGGACGGTTGCAGGCGCTCCAGTTCGGCAGGCAGTTGCTTGGCATCCACCTCTGCCAGCATGAACTGGCCGGAGGCGAGATTGAGCCAGGCGAGGCCGATCTCGTTGTTACTCTGGTGCAGCGCGAGCAACAGGTTGTCGCGTTTTTCTTCCAGCAGCGCGGAGTCGGTGACGGTTCCGGGCGTGACGATGCGCACGACTTTGCGCTCGACAGGGCCTTTGCTAGTGGCGGGGTCGCCGATCTGTTCGCAGATGGCAATCGATTCGCCCATCTTTACCAATCGCGCGAGGTATTGCTCGGCGGCGTGGTAGGGTACGCCCGCCATTTTGATCGGTGTGCCGCCCGATGCGCCGCGCTGGGTGAGTGTGATGTCGAGCAGCTTGGCAGCACGCACGGCGTCGTCATGGAATAGCTCATAGAAATCGCCCATGCGATAGAAAAGTAGCAGGTCCGGATGCTGGGCCTTGATGCCCAGATATTGCTGCATCATCGGAGTGTGTTTTGGGTTAGTATTTAGCAATTTCGTTACGGACGGATATTTCGGGCGGATGCACTCCAGATTAATGCGAAGTTAACACGGCGAGTGTGAAGTGCAAAGTTATGATGACCAAAGTTATCTTATTAAGGGGTTCTTGCTTTCGGTTCGCTGATCCATGAATAAAAATCGCCATCCACTGGAAATTTTCCTGATACTACTTGTATTCGTCTTCGTCGGCGAAGTGAGTGTCATGTACCTGCTTGACGTCGTGCAACACAAATCCGAAATGAACTGGGTTGAAGCGTTTGTCGACGCCGCCTTGCTGACTTCAATGTGCGTGCCGTTCTTTTGGTATTTCATCGTCAAGCCGTTGCAGTATTCACTGCAACTGGAGAGCTCCAAGTCGCACAAGATACTGGAAATGGCGGCGGACGGAATAGTGACCATAGACACCAAGGGCAGAATCCAGTCATTCAATCTGGCTGCCCAGAAGATATTCGGATACAGCGAACAAGAGGTACTTCAAAAGAACGTTTCGATTTTGATGCCCTCACCGCATCGCGAAGAACATGACGCCCACATAGAACGCTATTTGAAGACGCACCGGTCCCATATTTTCGGTTTGACCCGAGAGTTTGAAGGGGTCAGGCATGACGGCAAACTGTTCCCGATGGAATTGGCAATCAGCGAAATACAAACCGGCAACACCAGGCTTTTTACAGGCATGATACGTGACATCAGCGGCCAAAAACTTGCCCAACAGCGCATCAAGCATCTGGCTCATTTTGATACACTTACACATCTGCCAAATCGCAGCCTGTTCTTTGATCGGCTTGGACAGGCGATCATTATCGCAAAACGGAATTATCGCAGCATCGCGTTGTTGTATATGGATCTGGATGGCTTCAAGAACATCAACGATTCCCTGGGGCATCATTTCGGCGATTTGCTGCTGGTAAAGGTGGCGGAGCGCATGGGTATGAACGTCCGCGAAAGCGATACTCTTGCCCGTCTGGGCGGTGACGAGTTCACGCTGATTTTGAATGACGTGCAGGAGGCGGATGCGGTGGCGGTTGTTGCAAAAAAGATAATTGAGTCGATTTCGGAACCGTTCGATCTCGAAGGCAACATGGTTAATATCGGCGTAAGCGTCGGGATCGCGCGCTACCCCAGCGATGCAAATTCAAGCAGTGCCTTGCTTATTGCCGCAGACCGCGCCATGTATGCTGCCAAGGAATCCGGAAAGAGCGCTTTCCACTTTGGCGCAATGGTCGGAGATACCGCCACTGCATTTCCGGTGATGGATCGCGGCAAATAGTCCGTCGACTATTTGCTTTTCAATCCCTCGGTTAAATGGGTGCTGATGATCTTCAGCAATTGCGGATGAATGTCCGGATTGCCTGCACAGATATGACCGGATTGCAGGAAGCTGTCGTTGCCGCTCATGTCGCTGACCATGCCACCGGCTTCTGTGACCAATAAACAACCCGCAGCGATGTCCCAAGGCTTGAGACCGGTCTCAAAAAATCCGTCATATCTTCCCGCGGCCATCCAAGCCAGGTCCAGCGCGGCAGAGCCGGGGCGACGCAGGCCGGAGGTTTTCTGCATCAGTTCTTTCAGAATCGCCATATAGGCATCAAGATGTTCAAACCTGGTATACGGGAAGCCGGTGCCGATCAAGCTGTCGGCCAAGTGCGTGCGTCGCGTGACGCGCAGACGTTTGTCGTTGAGATAGGCGCCGCGCCCGCGGGTGGCGGTGTATAGATCGTTTCTGCCAGGGTCGTAGATTACCGCCTGGGTCAGTATTCCCTTGTGCTCCAACGCGATTGACACGGAAAATTGCGGCAAGCCATGCAGGAAGTTGGTAGTTCCATCCAGCGGATCAATGATCCACCGATATTCCGACTCGCCTTGAATGCCGCTCTCTTCTGCTAGAATCGCGTGATCCGGATAGGCTTCCAGCAAGGTTTGTATGATGGTCTGCTCAGCCACACGATCAACTTCACTGACAAAATCCGCGTGTGATTTCTTGGTTACGGTGAGATGATCTATCTTGTCGGCGGAACGGTTGATCAGATTGCCGGCGCGGCGTGCGGCTTTAACCGCGATGTTGAGCATGGGGTGCATGGTTGTCTTGGATTTAATGAGCGGTCGGAAATTTCCGGACATCTATTTTAGTGTGTATTGCGCTTTGGATAAACAAATTAATTTCAGCAATGTCAGGGTGGTGCTAAGCCATACGACCCATCCGGGCAACATCGGTGCTGCCGCGCGCGCCATGAAAACCATGGGGTTGAGCAATTTGTATCTGGTCAACCCGCGACACTTTCCCGATGTGCAGGCAGACGCAATGGCAGCGGGTGCTGACGATATTTTGCGCGCTGCAGTAGTTTGCGAAACCATTTCAGAGGCACTGAATGGTGTGGTATTTACGGTGGGGATGACTGCCAGGCAACGTGATATTTCGCTCGAGGTAAAGGCACCACGTGAGGCGATGCCGCTGGTGTTGGATCATGCAGCGCAACCGGTGGCATTGTTGTTCGGTACCGAGATGTCCGGCTTGAGCAACGAAGACGCGGCCAAGGCTCAGCTACTGGTGAACATACCCGCCAACCCGGAATTTTCGTCGCTCAACCTCGCGGCTGCCGTTCAGGTGATCGTTTATGAGTTGAGCGTCGCGGCGCAACAATTCTCGCCGGCGTCGGCCGCAACCTCACCCGCACCGCATGAACAGGTTGAAGGTTTTTTTGCCCATCTGGAAAAGACGCTCACGGATATCCGCTTCTTTACCACGCAGAATCCCGCGCGCTTGATGCAAAGGTTGCGCCGCCTGTATGCACGCGCCAGGCTTGAACAGGAGGAAATCAATATCCTGCGCGGAATATTGAGCGTTACCACCGAGTACAATGGCCGCCTCAAAGCTCGATACTTGCAGGATCAGGATCATGTTCAGAAACATTAAGGAAGACATTGCCAGCGTATTCGCAAGAGACCCCGCGGCGCGTAGCACCTTCGAGGTGTTGACCTGCTATCCGGGGTTGCACGCGCGCGTCATTCATCGTCTGGCAAATACACTGTGGCATGCAAACTTGAAATGGCTGGGACGTTTTGTATCACATTTGGGACGCAGCCTTACAGGTATAGAGATTCATCCGGGGGCAACCATCGGACGTCGTTTTTTCATCGATCACGGCATGGGTGTGGTGATTGGTGAGACAGCCGAAATCGGCGATGATGTCACTCTATATCACGGCGTTACGCTGGGTGGCACATCTTGGAGGCATGGCAAGCGTCATCCGACGCTGGGCAACGGTGTGGTCGTAGGTGCCGGTGCCAAAATATTGGGTCCGATTTCTATCGGCGAGGGCGCAAAGATCGGTTCTAATGCGGTCGTGGTGAAAGACGTGCCTGCGGGTGCGACCGCCGCGGGAATACCGGCACGAATTCTGGACGAAGAAAAGAAAGCGGGTGTCGGATTCAATGCCTACGCTATTGGCAACGATCAGAATGATCCGCTCTCCAAAGCAATCCATGGCCTGCTCGGGCATAGCGTGACAGTGGACCAACGCATCGAATTCATCTTGCAGCAACTCGAAAAAATGGGGGTTCCGATCGATGAAGAACGAGCAACGGCTGATAAATTTGACCCTAATCATCTGAACAAGATAGTTGACTAAAGGTGCGGGTTAATTCTATGATGCGATACGTCAGATTAGGTTAGGTGTGAGCGGGGTGTTTGTCGTGCCTTGACCTGGCTGCCGAAACCGTAATTAATTGAGGAAATATCATGAGATTAACCACCAAAGGTCGTTTTGCCGTAATGGCGATGGTAGATTTGGCAATGCGTGGAAGTCGCGGTCCCGTGACCTTGTCAACCATCAGCGAAAGACAGCAGATATCGTTGTCCTATCTGGAACAGTTGTTTGGAAAGCTGCGTCGCAACAACATCGTGGAAAGTGTCCGTGGTCCCGGCGGCGGATATAATCTGGCGCGTCCCGGAAGCAAGATATCGGTGGCAGATATCGTAGTTGCGGTAGATGAGCCTATAGACGCGACCAAGTGTAACGGTGAAGGAAATTGCAGGGATGGCGATAAATGCATTACCCACGACTTATGGATGGGGCTGAATGAGAAGATATTCGACTATCTGGAAGGTGTGTCGCTGCAACAACTGGTAGACAGCCATACACGGCAAAATCAGGGGGTTTCTTCCATCACCGTAAATCAACCCGCGAATAAGTCATCTATTCTGATGGCTTGACGCATTGACCGAATCTTTACCAGACGGATCGTCTGGTGCGGGCTGCATCTGCTGAATGTACTGCAGGAGGTGGCCTTTAGTCGTAATCCGGCATACTTTCCGCGTTCAGCTACCTGCGAAACTATTGCCAATCCAGGCAAATATTTCCGAGCCTGCCGATTTGGTGAAGAAATCCATACGCACGTAACCTATAATTCCAACTGCAGTAATCGGGGTTTGGATGCCTGACGATTGTGCCAGTAGCGCTGCCCGCGCGTGTTTTGTATCTATCGGAGAAAGTAGCGTAACAATGAGCAATTTGTGGCAAAGTATTTCGAATCGTTGGCTATATTCAGCAGGTGCATTGTTCGCCATCGGGCTAATGGGTTTCGGGTTGTATCTGCAATACATCAAACATCAGGATCCCTGTCCGCTGTGCATGGTTCAGCGGGTGGTGTTCGTCGCTATCCTGGGCGTGTACGCTCTCGCTGCGCTACACGGACCGAGACGTACCGGCGAACGAGTCTATGTTGCGCTCATATCCTCGCTGGCGCTGTCTGGCATTGTTGTGGCAGGGCGCCATATCTGGATACAGCATTTGCCCAAGGATCAGGTGCCTGCGTGTGGCCCGGGGCTGGACTTCATGCTTGAAACGATGCCTATGGGCGATGTGCTCAAGCAACTCATGCATGGTTCCGGAGAATGTGCAGCCAAGGGATGGACCTTTCTGACGCTCGGCATTCCTGAGTGGTCGCTGCTTTGCTATATCGCTTTGGGTGCGTGGGCGTTGGCTATCGCGCTGCGGAAATCTGTTTAGCGGTACTAATTAAACTATCGCAATACTATGGTGTCAGTAGTGCACTTTACCTGGTGAGTCTCCCGCATAGGAAATCCAATATTATGTATTGCCGCATGTTGTCATTGATGTTGGTCGCCACGAGTGCGTGGGCAGGATCAACAATTCAGTCAGTTACGCCCAATCATATTGCCCAGGGGAAGGAAGCAGATATCAGGC
>JBARHR010000023.1:0-1585 GCA_049799335.1 Gallionella sp.
GTCGAAGCAAGAGTTCATGTGGAAGATATTGACGAATTACACCTGAATATGACCGCCGACATTCGATTGAGTGCCTATCAACAACGCTCCTTGCAGCTGCTTCAGGGCACAGTTACCTATGTTTCAGCGGACAGGTTGATTGATGAGGTAAGTCGCATGCCATATTACTCCGTCGAGATCAAAGTTGATCCAAAATCCCTACGGGCCGCTGAAAACGTCAAGCTACTGGCCGGCATGCCTGCTGAGGTTTATATACGAACTACCGAGAGGTCTCTGTTTGACTATCTGCTGGCGCCCATTACACAGTCGATGCGCCGTGGAATGCGTGAAACCTGACCGGTTGTTACGTAGTTCTTATGAGTTCGTGATTTTCATCAAATAGGCTAGAATTAACTGATTAACATAACTAGGCGTAGATATCGTGGCGTTGATAGTACAGAAATACGGTGGTACCTCAGTAGGAAGTCCTGATCGAATAAAGAACGTTGCAAGTCGAGTCGCTAAGTTCAAAGCCAAAGGACATCAGGTTGTGGTGGTGGTCTCTGCGATGAGCGGTGAAACTAATCGCTTGGTTGCGCTTGCACATGAAATTCAGAAGCATCCGGATCCGCGTGAACTTGACGTAGTTATATCCACGGGCGAACAAGTAACGATAGGTTTGTTGGTAATGGCCCTCAAAGAGCTTGGCCTACAAGCAAAGAGTTATACGGGTGCCCAGGTGAAGATCCTCACAGACAGTGCGTTTACCAAAGCACGTATTGTCAGTATCGACGAGCAAAATATTCGCAACGATCTGGCAACCGATCATGTAGTCGTTGTTGCTGGATTTCAGGGTGTCGATCAGTTCGGTAATATAACCACATTGGGGCGCGGCGGTTCAGATACTACCGGCGTTGCAGTTGCGGCTGCGCTTCGAGCAGACGAGTGTCAGATATACACCGATGTTGACGGCGTATACACCACTGATCCGCGCGTCGTTCCAGAGGCGAGAAGGCTGAAGAGCATCACTTTCGAAGAAATGCTGGAAATGGCGAGTCTCGGATCCAAGGTACTTCAGATTCGTTCGGTGGAGTTCGCAGGAAAATACAAGGTCAAGCTACGCGTTCTATCCAGCTTCGAGGAGGAAGGGGAAGGTACGCTGATTACATTTGAGGACAAAAATAAAATGGAACAAGCAATTATTTCCGGTATTGCGTTTAATCGCGACGAAGCCAAAATTACCGTATTGGGCGTACCCGACAGGCCGGGTGTGGCTTATCAGATATTGGGACCAGTTAGTGATGCCAACATTGACGTAGATATGATCATACAAAACGTTGGTGTAGATGGAACAACAGACTTTTCATTCACTGTTCATCGCAACGAATTCGTCAAGGCGATGGACATACTAAAGACCAAAGTCCAAACCCACACGGGTGCCAGAGCGGTTGTAGGGGACAATAAAGCTGCAAAAGTCTCCGTTGTCGGTGTTGGTATGCGCTCTCACGTAGGGATTGCCAGCAAGATGTTCCGTGCCTTGGCGGAAGAGGGGATCAACATCCAAATGATATCTACTTCGGAAATAAAAATTTCTGTGGTAATCGAT
>JBARHR010000024.1:0-4313 GCA_049799335.1 Gallionella sp.
GGTTAAGTGAGCACAGTATCCAAGGGCGTAAGCAAAGGCAAGTATGGCGATTTGAGTACGCGCTTGTGGTTCCTGCTGGGTGCACTGGTAGTTTACCGCATCGGGACATTCATCCCGGTACCTGGCATTGATCCCGCTGTTTTGGGTGACCTGTTCAAGACGCAGAAAAGCGGAATTCTGGGCATGTTCAACATGTTCTCCGGGGGAGCGCTGTCGCGTTTCAGCATCTTTGCATTGGGCATCATGCCGTATATATCGGCTTCGATCATCATGCAATTGGGTGCCGTAGCAGTGCCGTATCTTGAGCAGTTGAAAAAGGAAGGTGAAGCTGGGCGTCGCAAAATTACCCAGTACACGCGCTACGGTACTTTGGTATTGGCAACGTTTCAGGCGTTCGGCATATCGGTTGCGCTTCAAGCGCAGCCCGGATTGGTGCCAAATCCCGGCGCCATGTTCCAGATGACTTCCGTCGTTACGCTGGTGACCGGGACATTGTTTTTGATGTGGTTGGGTGAGCAGATTACTGAGCGTGGATTGGGTAATGGAATATCGCTGATTATTTTCGCCGGTATTGCCGCCGGTTTGCCACATGCAATAGGTAGCACGCTGGAGCTGGCGCGTACCGGAGCGTTTTCGATACCGTTGGTACTGATGTTGTTTTTTGGCGCGATCGCAGTAACCGCGTTGGTGGTGTTTGTTGAGCGCGGCCAACGGAAGATACTGGTTAACTACGCCAAGCGACAGGTGGGAAACAAGGTGTATGCAGGACAAAGTTCGCACCTGCCATTGAAAATAAACATGGCTGGCGTGATACCCCCGATTTTCGCCTCCAGCATCATTTTGTTCCCGGCAACGATTGCTGGTTGGTTCGGAAGCGGACATCAAATGAATTGGCTGAAGGACATCAGTGACAAGCTGTCACCGGGCCAGCCGATATATGTGTTGGCTTACGCCGGTGCCATAGTGTTCTTTTGCTTTTTCTATACGGCGCTGGTGTTCAGCCCGAAGGATACGGCAGATAACTTGAAAAAGAGCGGTGCGTTCCTGCCTGGGATTCGTCCGGGAGAACAGACGGCACGCTATGTAGAGAAGATCATGTTGCGTCTGACTATGGTCGGTGCGGTGTACATCGCTTTGGTGTGTCTGTTGCCCGAATTTTTGGTGGTGAAATGGAATGTTCCGTTTTACTTCGGGGGTACGTCATTATTGATTCTCGTCGTGGTCACGATGGATTTCATGACTCAAGTGCAGTCCTATTTGATGACGCATCAGTATGAAGGCTTGCTGAAGAAAGCGAATTTCAAAGGCGGGTTTACGAGCTGATGTCAAAAGAAGATGTGATTCAAATGCAGGGTGAAGTCGAGGAGTCCCTGCCAAATGCGACGTTTCGAATCAAGCTTGAAAATGGCCATGTTGTGCTCGGTCATATTTCCGGGAAGATGCGCATGCACTACATACGTATCCTGCCTGGTGACAAGGTGACGGTCGAGTTGACGCCCTATGATTTGAGCAAGGCGCGGATAGTGTTTCGCGCGAAGTAGTTATAAAGGTAAGGAGTAAAAAATGAGAGTACAAGCTTCGGTAAAAAAGATGTGCCGCAATTGCAAGATAGTAATTCGCAAACGTGTGGTTCGTGTGATTTGCTCGGAACCACGCCATAAGCAACGCCAAGGCTGATTGAGGGCTATTGGCTTTGGGTGTTATAATTTTCGCTTTTCAAAGATAGGGTAGCTGCATGGCACGTATTGCAGGGGTAAATATCCCCAACCATCAACACGCGGTGATTGCCTTGACGGCAATTTATGGAATCGGGCGTACCCGCTCGCAGAAGATTTGCGCGGCTGCAGGGGTAAATTCGGCGGCAAAAATAAAGGATCTCACCGACGCAGAAGTGGAAAAACTGCGCGAGCAGGTTGCCAAGATTACGGTCGAAGGTGATTTGCGTCGTGAGACTACAATGAGCATCAAAAGGCTCATGGATCTGGGATGTTATCGCGGCGTTCGTCATCGCCGCGGTTTGCCGTGCCGCGGGCAGCGCACACGCACCAACGCTCGCACACGCAAGGGCCCACGCAAGGCGATCGCCGGCGCCAAGAAATAATTTGCCATAACGCTTTTTAAGGATTAAATAATGGTCAAGCCAAGCACGAAAGTGCGCAAGAAAGTCAAGAAGAACGTTGCCGAAGGGATCGCGCATGTCCACGCTTCCTTCAACAACACCATCGTTACGATCACAGATCGTCAGGGCAATGCTTTGGCTTGGTCAACCAGTGGTGCGAACGGATTCAAGGGATCACGTAAGAGCACACCTTTTGCCGCACAGGTTGCCGCAGAGACGGTAGGTAAATCGGCTGCTGAATGCGGAGTCAAGAATCTGGAAGTTCGCATCAAAGGACCGGGGCCTGGTCGCGAATCTGCAGTGCGTGCTTTGAACGCAGCTGGATTCAAAATCACCAGCATTTCGGACATAACACCGGTGCCGCATAACGGTTGCCGTCCGCCTAAGAAGCGTCGTATCTAATTTATTAGGAGCAAATCTTGGCTAGAAATCTTGATGCAAAGTGCCGTCAGTGCCGCCGTGAAGGCGAGAAGCTGTTTCTGAAAGGCGAAAAGTGCTTTACCGACAAATGTGGTGTTGAGCGGAGAGCGTACGCGCCCGGTCAGCATGGACAAAAGAAGAACACTCGACTTTCCGAATATGGTGGTCAGTTGCGCGAAAAACAAAAAGTGCGTCGTATTTACGGCATGCTGGAAGGGCAGTTTCGTCTGACCTACAAGGAGGCTGCAAACAAGCGTGGCATCACCGGTGAAAACCTGTTGCAGTTGCTGGAGTCGCGTCTGGATAACGTTTCCTACCGCATGGGCTTCGGCGCGTCGCGTTCCGAAGCGCGTCAAGTCGTGCGTCATAACGGTTTGTTGGTGAACGGCAAGCGGGTAAACATACCTTCCTACCAGGTTTGCCCAGGTGACGTGGTTGAAGTGACAGAAAAGTGCAAAGTACATCTGCGCATCAAGGCTGCCATTGCTGCTGCGGAGCAGCGCGGATTCCCGGAATGGATCGAGATGGACACCAAGGCGTTCAAAGGTACGTATAAGGCCAAGCCGCAACGTTCCGAATTGCCCGCAACCATCAACGAGCATCTCGTGGTTGAGTTGTATTCCAAGTAATCCACGCGGAGTAGCATATGCCTAAGAATGAATTTTTGAAGCCACGTATCATTGAAGTACAGCGAATTTCGCCCACCCAGGCAAAAGTGGTGATGGAGCCTTTCGAGCGGGGTTATGGGCACACTTTGGGTAATGCGTTACGTCGCATCCTGCTGTCATCCATGGCAGGCGCAGCGCCTACCGAGGTCAAAATGGCGGGCGTCCTTCATGAGTACGCAACCATAGATGGTGTACAGGAAGATGTAGTTGACGTGTTGCTGAATCTGAAGGGCGTTGTGCTGCGTTTGCACAACACCAAGGAAGTCGTCCTGACGCTCAAGAAAGATGGCCCGAATGTGGTTACTGCCGCTGACATTAGTGGTAATGCTGATGTGGAAGTGGTTAACCCGGATCACGTGATTGCACACCTGACTGCCGGCGGCAAGCTCGACATGCAGATCAAGGTCGAACAGGGCCGCGGATACGTTTCAGCAATATCGCGCATTGCTCCTAACGAAACTCGCGCGGTTGGCCATATTGCACTGGATGCATCGTTCAGCCCGGTCAGCAGAGTAAGCTATGCCGTTGAAAGCGCGCGCGTTGAGCAGCGTACCGATCTGGACAAGTTGGTCATGAATATCGAAACCAATGGTGCGGTTGACCCGGAAGAGGCAATACGCAACGCGGCGCGCATTCTGGTTGATCAATTCTCTGTGTTTGCTGCCCTGGAAGGTACCGAGCCGGTTGTCGAAAAGGTTCAGACGCCGAAAGTAGACCCGATACTGTTGCGTCCGGTCGACGATCTGGAACTGACACCACGTTCCTCGAATTGTCTGAAGGCGCAAAGTATTCATTACATCGGCGACCTGATTCAATATACAGAAAACGATTTGCTGCGTACGCCGAATCTTGGGCGCAAGTCGTTGAATGAAATCAAGCAGGTTCTTGCCGAACACGATCTGTCGCTGGGCATGAAGCTGGAAAACTGGCCAGTTGCTACCGCCTAAGGCGATAGCAACTATAGAGAAGTAAGAAAGGCATATCATGCGTCACCGTTTAAGCTTAAGAAAACTCAACCGTACCAGTAGTCACCGACTGGCGATGTTTCGTAATATGGCTGTGTCCCTGCTGCGTCACGAAGTAATCAAAACCACGCTGCCAAAAGC
>JBARHR010000025.1:0-19964 GCA_049799335.1 Gallionella sp.
GCTTGAACTCGGTGCGACGATGGTCACCGAGGAACATCTGGCTGCGTTGTCCGCAAAACGGTTCGGCAACGGTGGCCCGACACGACCGAACTTTCAGAGTAGCGTCCCATTCGAGGTGACCCGGCAAACGTCAACCGATACATCGCTAAACAACAAGCCGGTAAAAGCAGATATGGCCTCCCTTTCGACCACTGGCGGCAATGAAGAACGGGCGATAGCCAGAACATATTCAACCAAAGATTAGCCAAGCGCGTAACAATGGACAAACTGGATGTACTGGTAATCGGCGGCGGAATTTCCGGACTCGCCTCCGCCTGGTGGCTGGCACGCAGCGGCCTGTCCGTCGAAGTATGGGAGGCGAATGCGCGTCCCGGCGGAAAGATATCCAGCACGCAACAGGGCGGTTACCTCACTGAACGCGCCGCCTCGGTGTTATTGAACTTCCGACCCGAGATCACCGAACTGATGGACGGGTCAGGGCTGGCCTCGCTAAAGACGGCGCGCTTGCCTTCTGCAGAAACACGACGCTACCTGCTCGACCGCGGACAGCTGCAGGCACTGCCGATGCGCATCGGGCCGATGTTTTCATCGCCGCTATGGAGTCTGCGCGGCAAGCTACGCCTGCTGGCGGAACCGTTCATCCTGTCCGGCGGCGATAACGACGAATCGGTAAGCGCATTTATCACCCGCCGACTCGGGCGTGAGATGCTGGAAAAAGCGATGGAACCGTTTGTTGCCGGTACGCTTGCCTCTGATGCGGATCATGCCAGTGCGGCTGCGGTGTTGCCGCGACTTAAAGCGCTGGAGCAGCGTTATGGGAGCATCTTTGCCGGCGTGTTGGTCAACCGTTTATTGCGCCGCCGTACTGCCTGCGGCACAGATGCATTCTCGTTCGTGGGCGGCATGGGCACCATGGTGGATAACCTGGCTAATACACCCGGCGTCAATCTGCAAAACAGTCACCACGCGGAAGAATTGGTCCATGGCAAAACGGGCTGGAGCGCAACCGCGTCAACGCCGCAGGGTCAGCGCACCATCACTGCCCGACACGTCATCGTGGCAACACCGGCACCCGCGGCGGCGTCCCTGATCGACGCCCTGGACGGCGAACTTGCAGCATTGCTGCGCGGTATCGGTTACGCCAGCGTAACCGTTTTGCATGCGGGACTTGCACGCGATGCAGTGCGTCACCCGCTCGACGGTACGGGTTTTCTGACACCGCGAAGTGAAAGTTCGACGCTGACCGGCAACCTCTGGATGAGCAGCCTGTTCGCAAACCGGGCACCAGCTGGAAAGGTTCTGCTGACATCGTATCTGGGCGGCTCACGCGCACCGCATGTCGCAGACTGGGACGACCAGCGCATTGTCGAAGAGGCGGTCACCCTGCTGCAGCCGCTGATCGGACTCACTGCTGTTCCGGAAATGGTGCGCATCGACCGGCACCGCGAAGCACTACCGGTCTATCACGGTGCTTACCAGGCACGTATGGAAGCCATCACCCGCCGCCTGCAATCCATTCCGGGGTTACATCTGGAAGCAAACTACAGGGGCGGCGTATCGGTGCGCGACCGGATCGCAAACGGACATAAAGTGGCAAAGCGCATTATGGAGGAAAGCCGCTGCTCAACTGCGCGACAAAACACTCCGGACAACGCGATACGAACTGACCACAACGGCACGTACCAGGCTGGGCCCTTGGTTGGCTAGCAAATAGTCAAGTCTGCTGGAGTTGCGTTGCGGGTAACAAGGAACAGACGGAGTCAACGAGCGAAATGCGGCGGCATTAAATTCGAAACAAAAATCGAATCCCGAGCTTCATAGTGTGGCTATTTGTTGAGCGAGAGTATGAACTCGACCAATTTTCTGATTTCGACTTGTTTGGTTCCGGGAACATCGTTGGCCGGCATCGGATAGGGCGACGTACTCCAGTTTCCTATGCCGCCCCTGGACACCTTCATCATCAAGCCTTCCACCAACGGATAATCCTTGCCGTCGTAAGTAAAGCGCTTCGCATCCTTGTATTTCTTGGCGATGCTGTTCCACGAAGGGCCGACAATCAGCTTGTCCATGTCATGACACGAGATGCAGTTGAGCTTTCTTGCAAGTTCCGGCATTTCTGCTGCATAGCTGTTTGGCGCCACAAACATCACCAGAATTGTAAACAGGGTATTGAGTTTCATATTGGTTATATAGCCAGGTTGGTATTTCACGTAACGATACCTACACACAGAGCATAAATTAAACCGGAAACTTCGGCAACACCACCGCGCCGTCACGCGCTACCTGATAAATGGGGCACGTAAAGTGCATTGGGTTTGCCGTAGCACGACTACGCTGATCGTTGCAGGCAGTCGTTCCGCGTTGCGGCACGACTTGCATTGCCGATATCATTTTGCCTACGCATAAACATTGAAAAACGAAGTCAGAGCCCTGATTGCAGAAGCCACAATCGGGCCAGGCTGGTCGTTGACGGCGCGCTGAAAATACGCGTTTCCAGTTGGAAAATCGTGACAACGTTGAACTTTGCATACCGGACCGAATCAGAGCGCAGCGCAATAAACTGCGCCGGATGAAAAAATACGTTGCAGCACACTCAACTAATTTCTGACACAATGCGCCGGTTTACAACATACAAAAACATAATTTGCCGCTCCTGGCACAATCAAACTTATAATTTTTCAGTCCCTAATCCCGTGCAAATCGATAAATTTCAGCCAATTTGGCCCACTGATTTGACTTGAAGCCGCGGTGCAGGATACAAATTGTCCGAAAAATAAATTTAGAAAG
Source organism: Gallionella sp. (assembly GCA_049799335.1). GTDB lineage: Bacteria > Pseudomonadota > Gammaproteobacteria > Burkholderiales > Gallionellaceae > Gallionella. The sequence goes on from JBARHR010000025.1 coordinate 2,788, forward strand.
GAAAGCCTTATGAAATTGCTAGCGGCCACCGTTTCCATAGGAGCGGCTTTGCTGGCCTTGTCGTCAGCCCCGAGCTACGCGGCAGATGGCGCGGGAATATTCAAGAAGAATTGCGCCGGTTGTCATTACACGGACGGCCCCGCAAAGGAAAAAACCATTGCGGATCAGCTTGCGAAAAAAGGACCGGAACTTTGGTATGCCGGCAGCAAATTCCAGAAAGCCTGGCTCGCCGCCTGGCTACAAAATCCGGTCCCGATACGCCCGATGAAATACAACTCGCTCACCGAGAAAAACCCGGGCAATCATCCAAAATTATCCGCGGGGGATGCGTCCGCGGTTACCGATTTCCTGATGACATTGACTTCGTCGGAAGTCAAGGCGGGCATGCTCACTGCAAAATCGTCAGTTTTTGGTCGCAAAATCTTCAGCAAGGATATGCCCTGCAGCGGCTGCCATCAATATGACATGCGAGGTGAGGTGCATGGCGGCAAGAGCGGACCGAGCCTGATCGGTGCCGGCATGCGGTTGAACCGTGATTGGATTTACGCTTATCTGGCAAATATCAAGGTATTCAAGCCCGTTCGCGACATGCCGGATTTTTCCAGCGCGCTGAACGAAAAGGAGCAGCAGGAAGTGGCAGCTTACGTCGCTTCTTTCTGAACAAACTGAACAACGGGAGGAATTAACACATGTCAAGAGTTGCGATTGGCGCCACTATGGCACTTGGTTTGCTGCTGGGAACACTGAATTCTGCGCTGGCCGGTGACGGAAAACAAACGTTCGAATTTTATTGTGCGCAGTGTCACGGCGTCAAAGGCGACGGCAAAGGCGTCAATGTCGGCCCGGATTTCCCGGTCGACCCGCGCAACTTCACCGACGCCAAAGAGATGTCCAAGCGCACCGATACTGATATCAGAGGAGTCATCAAGGATGGCGGCCAATCGATCAGCAAATCACCGCTGATGCCACCTTGGGGCGCGACCTTGTCCGATGCGCAACTGGACGATCTGGTCGCCTATATCCGCACTATGTGCAAGTGCAAGGCAAACTAGCAATCAGCCAGGAAATGAAAAGCCTCAAGGTGGAAAATATTGCCGACGCGGTGATATTTTTGGGAATGCTGGTAAACCTTGCTGTCATTTCCCTGATTGTCTATTACTTCGTCCTGTAATTGATCCTGATCAATATCTATAGCCGTGATTCGGGTACGATTGCGTAGCCTGCAAGGCCGGATAGCGGTCTTCTGAACCACCGAAAGAAAGTATAGAACCATGCACGGAGAGGAAGGCAACGCAAATGAATCCGACGCAACGAAGTATCCGTGGCTCGGACCTTCCATATTTGCTTCTGTGCTTGTTGCGGTGGTCATATTTTTTGTGTGGTTCGTGAGAAAGTAACATTATGAAAGCTTATCTGGCACCTCTGTTGACGGCATTTTTGTTCTTTGCCATTGCCTTTCTCGCACTGGATTTCACCATCATGAAGCTTCATGGATTGACGCTGGTATATCACCATTAGGGACATGTAAACATAGCCACGCAAAGTGTCAGCTGCAGTCATGACCCTTGCCAACAAGAACATCGGAACGATCGAAAGAATATCTTGCTAAAGCACGGCATAAAGTTCGTTTACGGGGCACTTGTGTGGATTATGCTGGCACTTCTGCTCCCTTCCGTCATGAACACCGCAAGCGCTTCCGAACAGGCGCCGGACGCGAGCGGAGTTTCTGCCGTTTTGGTGGGAAATGCGGACCCCGCGATCGCAGACGCGACACCGCCACCCTACCCGCCTGCGCCTAAGCTCAAGGCTTCAGACTATCCGAAGATACAGGGCGTTAACTCGCGCGTGGCAGTTTGGCTGGTGGCGCAACTGCATCTGTGGTTCGGTGCATTTGTGCTCGCCGTGCCGATGTTCGTATTCATCATCGAGGCCATAGGCATGGCTACCCGCGATGAACGCTACGACAACATGGGTTTCGAATTCATGAAGGTCAGCATCATTGCCTATTCGCTGACCGCACTGCTGGGCGGCTTGCTGACGTTTGCGCTGGTGCTGTTATATCCGGATGTATTCAAGTACCTGGCAACCATCTTCAAGAGCAGCATGTTCGCCTACGCGCTGCTGTTTTTCGCGGAAAGTGCGATTCTGTATGTCTACTACTACGGCTGGCACTGGCTGCAGGGGGGCAACAAAAAGTGGATCCATCTGACATTGGGACTGTTGCTCAATTCGGTCGGATGCGTGCTGATGTTTCTGGCAAATGCATGGACGACCTTCATGATGAGTCCCGCCGCCGTGGATGTCGCCGGCGTATTCAACGGTGATACCTGGGCCGCAATACACAACCACCTGTGGAACCCGATCAACGTGCACCGAGTGGTGGCGAACATGGCGTTCGGCGGCTCGATTATCGGTGCCTATGCCGCGTACAAGTTCCTCAGTGCAAAAAACGACGGGGAGCGCGCTCATTATGACTGGATAGGCTATAACGCCAATTTCATAGCAATTGCGGCGCTGCTACCGCTGCCGTTTGCCGGCTATTACCTGACCGCCGAGATTTACGCCTACAGCCAGCAGATGGGGATCACCCTGATGGGCGGCGCCTTCGCCTGGATATTCATCATCCAGGCGGTTCTGATCGGTGCGCTGTTTCTGTCTGCGAACTATTATCTGTGGTGCGGCATGGGGCGAAGTGACGGTGCCTATCGCTACAATCCAAAAATAAAATACATCGGCTTCTTCCTGATCGCGGCGTTTCTGGTGTGGTTTACCCCGCACACCCTGGTACTCACCAACGCCGAACTGAAGAGCCTGGGTGGGCCATATCACCAATACCTCGGCGCATTTGGCCTGATGCCCGCGAAAAACACCGCGGTGAATTTTCTGATCATCTTCACCTATCTGAGTTTCCTGTTTTACCGGCGTGCCAACAAAATCCCGACGGTCAGCTGGGCGACGACCGGCAATGCAATCCAGATTGCACTGGTAGTTGCCGGCCTGATCAACATTACCGTACTGGGCGTGTACTACGGCTACTTCACCAACACCGTATACAAAGTGGCCGCATCGATACCACAGGTATTGACCACGCTGATCATCCTCGTTGCCAGCACGACCATAGACACCTTCATGTACAAGGGTGCGAAAGAGGTGGCGCCTATCCACTGGGGCCGCATGTCTAACCGATCACAATACGCACTGTTTCTGCTCGCGGTCGCGTTCACCTGGCTGATGGGCCTGATGGGCTATGTACGCTCGTCGATACGCCAACATTGGCACGTATCAAACATCATGCGCGACAACTCGCCAGATGCATACACACCGGATCTGGGTTATGCAGCCAGCGTCGTGTCCTCTGGAACCATCCTGTTCATGATCATGGTGATTTTCATTTTCTGGCTAAGCGCAATCAACAGCCGCCGTACCCCGGTAAAGGGATACTGGAAAAGCAGGCATGATCAACATCATTAAGGTATCGACGTTCAGCCTCGCGGTGATCGGCGGGTTCTGGGGATTCGCAAACTTCGGCATACCGCAGGTGAAACCCGCGCCGCCGCCGGTTGAGGAGAAACTCGATCTCGGCGCCATGAGCATGGAGAAATTCATTGCCCTTGGAGACCGGATATTCCACGGTAAAGGCAACTGCACTCTGTGCCACAACGCGATGGGCCGCGCGCCGCTACTTGACAGGATAGCCACCGTCGCAAACGGACGCTTGCAGGATCCGCGCTACCAGGGTTCGGCGAAGTCGGTCGCGGAGTATCTGCGCGAATCGATGACCAAACCGTCCGCCTTTGTCGTTTCCGGATTTGGAAAATCTGGAAGCAACGATAGCGTAAGTCCCATGCCGGATGTCAGCGGTGGCGGGATCGGATTGAATGATGCGGAATTGACGGCGGTCATCGCCTACCTGCAGGACTCCAGCGGCACTGAAGTAACGGTCACAATACCGGCACAACCCGGCCCAGAATCTGCGGCTTCCGGGACGGTTCCCGTATCCACACCGAAGACCGCGGAACAGGTCATCGCCAAATATTCATGCGGCTCCTGCCACGTTGTTGCCGGACAAAGCGGCGAAGTGGGCCCGAATCTGACTCACATCGGCAAGACACGCGACAAGGCGTACTTGCGGCAGGCGATACTCGATCCCGAGGCGGTTATTGCGAAAGGATTTCCGGGTGGTGTCATGCCCGGCAACTTTGGTGAAGAAATGAAAGCTAGTGAGCTTGAAATGCTGGTGACCTATCTGGCGGAACTGCAATGAACGCAAGTATCAAACGCGGTATTCCCCGCCTTCTGAAGTTCACCCTGGTCGTATTTGGTGTGTATTTCGGCCTCATCCTGCTGTTTGATGTACTGCTGGAACAGCTGATTCCGAAAAGCCTGCTCACCATGTATATGGTCTTTGTCGTGTCCGGCGTCCTGATGGTGTTCACCTTCACGGACGAAGGTGCGCGCGAACTTGTTGAACCGATCAGGGCACTGATCGATGACCCTGCGCGGAAAATGCTGCGTAACGCGGTATTCGTTGTTGTGCCACTGTTGGCTGGCTACTTTACGTACAAAACCATGTTGCCGGATTTTCAAGCGCCGCTCGAGTTGCGCACGATACACCCGGCCCCGCCATCCAAATTCAACGCATACGGAAAGAGCTTTAACCTGACCAACCTGGAAAATCCCTACCGCAAACTGGAAAGAGACGACCCGGTCAAATTCACCGAATTGGTGACTCAAGGCGGCGTAATTTACATCAAGAATTGCCAGTATTGCCACGGTGACAAATTGGATGGCAGGGGACTCTATTCGTCCGGTCTGAATCCCACGCCAGCCAATTTTCAGGATGTCGGCACGATCTCGCAATTGCAGGAATCCTATCTGTTCTGGCGGATTGCCGCCGGTGGTCCGGGTCTACCGGCGGAGGCTGCACCGTGGATTTCGTCTATGCCGGTCTGGCAAAATATCCTCAGCGAGGATGAAATATGGAAGGTAATTCTGTACCTGTATAACTATACCGGCAGGCAGCCGAGGTCCTGGGTTAACGAGTCACCTATGACAAAATTGAGATGATGAATCTGGTTAACACTATCGCGTTCTTTTTTTTCGGTACCGCGCTGCTGGCGGCAACACCGGCGTGCGCAGAAGCCGGTAGCGCCGACAAGGGCAAGGCCATTTACAGCAAACGCTGCGGCTGGTGCCACGGGGAAAACGGTGACGGCGCGGGACCGGCCAACGATAGGCTCAATCCGCCACCACGTGATTTTACCTCCGGAAACTACAAGATCAAGACCAGCAACTTTAGCGAATTGATCCCGAATGATGACGATATATTTCGCACTATACGCGATGGTATGCCCGGCACCGCAATGCCGGGATGGGGCGATTTGCTCTCTGACGCCGATATCCGCGATCTGGTTGCATACGTGAAATCGTTTGCCGGATTCGACCAAGCTCCTGCCACGCAAGTCGATTTTGGCAAGCAGATAGCCAGTTCCGAGGAAAGCATCGCGCAAGGCAAGAAATTGTTTGAACAGGGTGATCGTTGTGTCGAGTGCCACGGCTCCAACGGTAAAGGCAACGCCAGCAAGCGCATCATGGGCGATGCCGGCGAACGCACGTGGCCGCGCAACCTCACCAAACCCTGGACATTTCGCGGGGGTAGTACCCCGAAGGACATTTTCACGCGCATTACCACCGGAATCGCCGGCACTGTCATGCCTTCGTTTGCCAACCCCAAGAACAGAAAAAGCCTCACCATCGAAGAACGCTGGCACCTAGCCAACTACGTAGTATCGCTGGCAAAGACGGACAAGTTCGTCGACGCGGAAAATACCGTTATCAAGGCGGAAAGAACGGCAAGCCAACTGCCCGAAACTACCGATGATCCACGCTGGGAAAAAGTCACACCTACAACGTATTTTCTTGTTCCTCAGCTTATCGCAGAGGAACGCTTTTTCAAACCGACCAATGACACCATCACGGTGCGCGCAATGTACGATGCCCAAGCAATTGCGATCTTGCTGGAATGGGACGATCGCACCAAGAGCATACCCGGTGATTACAATGTGGAAAGAATTGGCGATGAACCGACTATGCGGGACGGCGTGGCGGTACAACTTCCGGTCAGCCCCAGCGAGGGAATGGAAAAACCCTATTTCGGCATGGGCGATGCCTTGCATCCGGTGAATATCTGGCACTGGAACAGTGGTGGCAAAGACGCGACAGAAACGATCGAAATTCTGAACGGCAAAGGGTACACGGATATTGAAAAACGCGAAGCAGCCACAGTCGGGCTGCGGACCTCGTCCAGCTATGACAACGGAACATGGAAAGTATTGATGTACCGTCCGCTGGTTACATCCGCACCGGAAAAGGACATACAAATTACCGAGGGCCGGTTCATTCCCGTGGCATTCGCCGCCTGGGACGGCAGCAACAATAGCGAGAGCGGCCCAAAACATACCATGACAACGTGGTATTGGCTGTTCCTGAAACCGGCCGGCAGCAATGTTCCCATCGCCGCCGCCGTCCTGGTATTTGCATTGTTTATGGCAGCGCTGTTCTGGTGGGCGCGTAGCGCCGGTCCGGCAGGCAGCGCGTCTGACGAGAGGACTTCCCGATGAATGAGGAATACCGCAGACGCGGCGTGAAAACCAAGCTACTGGGTTTTGTCCTGATGGTACTGGGAGCACTTGATAGCCTGCTAACCTTGCGTGCCGGGATTCCGGCCTACAAATTTTTGCTGCTGGTTTTTGTCGGCGCATGCGTGTTTGCCATCGGCGCAATCCGGGATTCTCGAAAACCCGCCACACAATTTACTGAGACGCAATGACTTGTTCCGCTGAATACCCGGGTGACGCATTGAATCCCGGCGAATATGCACTAATCAACGCGGATCAACACGCAATAAATATCATCCTTTGCTTATCAAGCTAAATATTATCAGTTCACAGTCGATATCTGATATAACTGCACCAACAGTTTGACGCGTTCAGCTTGAAAGGAAATCCGTGAAAATTGATAAACCCGGCAAACCGGCGCCTGCTACCCGTGTCGGCGGCACGTCCGCGCATACCCCGAGTCTCGGTAAATCCGGCGGCAAATCGGCGAAGGCTGGCAATACTACCGACAGTACCAGCGTTTCGATCGGCTCGACGACAATGCAACTCAACAGTCTGGCGGGCAATATTTCTGACACCCCCGTCGTTGATGCCGGGAAGGTAGCCGAGATCAAGGAAGCAATCAGCGAAGGTCGATTCAAGGTAAATTCCGGTGTGGTCGCCGATAAACTGATCGAGACGGTACGTGAACTGATCAACGACAAGAAGTAATCTGCCTGGCTACCTTGACCAACTCCACGATATCCCAACTTGCCGCATCTCTGTCCGCAGAACATTTGGCGCTGCAAAACTTCCTGTCGCTGCTTGAAAAAGAGCAGTCGTTGCTGGTGGCTAACCTGACTCAGGACGTCCTGGAATTGTCATCCAAAAAGATATCTGATGCGATTCAACTGGATCAACTCGCCGAAAGCCGGCGCAATCTGATGCACACAATGATCGTTTCGTCCGGCAGGAATGCATCATCGACACCCCTGACTCAGGAGGAAATATTCGCCTGGCTGGAAAAGCATTGCGGCAACGCAATACCTGTATGGCGAAAAATTCGTATCCTGGCAGAGCGTGCCCAACAGCTTAACCTGGTCAACGGCGAACTGATACGTATGAAAATGCGTCACAACCAGCAGGCGCTGGCTGCACTTAGTCAGGCTGCGGACAAAGCAAATCTGTACGGGCCCGACGGGCAGCACAATTTTTCATCTGGTGGGGGCCGATCTCTGGGTAGCGTCTGAATTTGAGCAGTCGCGTATAACTGTCAGGTCAAACACTCCGAGCGAAATTATTCGGCGGTCTCATGGGCGCGTTCGCTATTGGGCGACAGGATCGTAATCGTAACGCGGCGATTCCTGGCGCGATTTTCCGGGCCGTCATTCGGAACCAACGGGTGATTCGACGCCAAACCGACTACCGACAGTTGATTTTCAGGAACTCCATTCTCTATCAGTTTCCTCACCACACTGCTGGCACGAGCCGAAGATAATTCCCAATTGGACGGGAACTGGGTAGTCGAGATGGGAATATCATCAGTGTGACCCTCAACTTCGATCGGCAGTGCCTCCGTGCGAAGCACGTTGGACACCTCCAGTAATACCGGAAGCGAACCGGGCTGCAAGACCGCCTCACCGGTCTTAAACAGCGAACTGGCACTGATGTCAAGTATCACACCGCGGTTAACGGGGGTGACGCTCACCATGCCTTGCTTGATGATGGGCGACATCACTTTGCTCAATCCGTTGGCGATCTGCGTCATTTTCTCCTGGATCTTGCGTTGTTGCTCTCCCAATCGCGCGGTACGCCTGTCTACCAGCGCCCTGAGCAATACATTCGGTTCAGCAGGCACGACCGTATCGTTTGGGGAATTCGCCTGGCTTGAGAATGCGATGCTTAGCGAGTTGCTGAATATTTTGTATTTACTCTCATTCACCGACGAAATCGAATACATCACCACAAAAAAAGCGAACAACAATGTGACGAAGTCGGCGTAAGAGATTAGCCAGCGCTCGTGATTGTCATGCTCGATGCGTTTTTTTCGCCGCGACATGGCTAGTCGATATAGCTATGCAATTTGTTTTCCACCAACCGGGGATTGTCTCCCCTGGAGATTCCAACGAGTCCATCCACCACCATTTCCTGCATATGTGTCTGTTGCATGATTATGGATTTCAACTTGTTGGCAACTGGCAGAAACAACAGGTTTGCAAAAGCGACGCCGTAAATAGTCGCGACGAAAGCCACCGCGATGCCGCCGCCAAGTTTCGATGGCTCACTCAGATTTTGCATGACATGCATAAGTCCCATGACTGCACCGATAATGCCTATCGTCGGGGAATACCCTCCAGCCGCTTCCCAGGCACGTGCTGATTGCCAGCGCAGCTGTTCCCAGGTATGTATTTCCACATCCATCACTTCGCGTATCTTCTCGCCACTGTTACCGTCCACCAGAAGCTGCAAGCCCTTCTTAAAGAACGGATCCCTGATTGCAAATATGCGCCCTTCCAGCGCCAGGATGCCCTCCTTGCGCGCCAATACACTGAATTCCGTCAATTGCCTGATCGTCTCTTTGCTGTTGTAGCGGGGCGGAAACACCGTCCAGCGGCTCATGCGTATGGCGGTAAAAAAAACCTTCGCGGGGCTTTGCACCATTACCGCACCCAGCGTACCGCCAAACACAATCAGAAAGGCTGCACCCTGAAACAATATGGATAAATCGCCACCCTCCAAAAACTGACCGCTGACAATACCGGTCAAGCCGACCACCAATCCCAGAATAGTGAGCTTATCCATCAATAGCCTCTCAATTTGCCGCGCAGTCTCGCCACTGCCTGACTGTGCAACTGGGAGATACGCGACTCACCCACACCCATTACCGCGCCGATTTCGCTCAGGTTCATATCTTGCTCATATATCATGCCCATGACCATACGCTCACGCTCCGGAAGGACCTCTATCGCTTTCACCAGCTCTTGCCTGAAACGCCCGTCCTGCAGCAACTGCATCGGATCCGCATTTTTGTCGGATTCAAAATGCTCGAAAAAGTCGTCCTGATCGTCATTGTTAAAATCCTCGTAATAGAGCAGCTGCGCACCACGGGATTCCTGCAACATATGCTGATACTCTGCGAGGGGAATTTCAAGCTGCTCGGCAATTTCGGATTCGACAGGCGGTTTGCCCAATTTCTGCTGCAACTGGCTGATCGCTGTTTCGATGCGGCGCATGTCGCGGCGCAAACTGCGCGGCAACCAGTCCGCCGCTCGCAGTTCGTCGAGCATTGCGCCGCGGATGCGCTGGGTGGCGTAAGTCTCGAATTGGGCTCCGTGCAATTCGTCAAAGCGGGTAGCTGCATCCAGCAGCCCCATCATTCCGGCCTGAATGATATCGTCGATCTGAACGCTGTAAGGCAGTTTCGCCATCATCTGATGCGCAATCCGTTTTACCAGATGCGCATGCTCCCGCAGGCATTGATCCTTGTCGCTTATTCCGGCAGACGTGTACATGAACGCTAGTTTACAACGTGTACAGTTTTTCTGCGTACCGATATTGAGTTTGCGAAGACTGATTGATCAGATCATGTATTGGGCTGTACGCACCCCCCTCGGCTTCTTCCTGACGCAATGGCAAACACGATAATTTTTGCGCCAGTCCGAAGTAAGACAGTGCTGATGCAGATGCAGGAAATAGATCGACTAGCGGTTTGCCAAGCTGATTGGCCCGTTTGATATTTTCGTCCCGGGGTATCCAACCGAGCAGTTCGAGACGCACGGCAAGATCGCGCCGCGCCAACCTGGCCATGTTTTCATACACAGTCACGGCGGCCAGTTCATCCCTGACCTTGTTCACCACGATCCCGAATTGTATCCGCTCATGTTCGAGTGCCAGGCACTTGATCGACGCGTAACCTTCGGTAATTCCCTTGTGCGTACCATCTACCATGATCACTAGAACGGAACCGCCGGCGAGACGCGACGACACTGCGCCGTGTCCAGAGTTATTTTCAGTACCCGCTTTATGTTCAGGCGCCCGCTTTCCGGTTACCAGTTCCCGATACCTGCTGGTCAGACTTTCACCCAGTCCCGGAGTCGGCATGGCCGCGTCCACCAATATCAAATCCACGCGACCGATGGCCTCCAAGAGTATATCTTCCGAAGCTGATGACCCGGTGCGCGTTAAGAATTGGCCGGACATCGCGTTACCCGGTCCGGGGATATGGTGTGCGGAATGATTTCTGCCGCTGCGGTCGGCTTGCAAATTGGTCGCAGCGCGGATGGCTCGCGCCGTCGACATAACCGCGTACCCGCCGGTTCTCTGTACCGCCTCTCCCGGTTTGCACCTTCCTTGCAGAACATCGAGAAAATCGCTGCATGCCGGCAATCGCAGGCGACTTGAAATATTGTTTGGCGCATTGTTTTCATCCAGCACCAACACACTCTTGCCGCGCCCCGCCAACGCTGAAGCAAGACTGATGATTGCGCTGGTACGGCCCAGCCCCGCTTTTCCCGCCAGCAGCGTGATCACGCGATAATGATCAGCGAGCAGCAGCTTGCGCAAGCCGTCGGCCTGATCAACTCTGAAGTCAGTGTGCATAACTTGCATCAGCAGAGGAAATACCTGCAGCGGTCCCGGCTACGGCCGGAAGATCTAGATCAGGCAAAGAAAACGCAGTGCGTTCCTCAACAGGTCTGAAGGCACGATGCAGCAGATAGTCAAGATTGATCGGATGCAGATCTTCGGGTACGCGCTGCCCATTGGCCATATAGTGCAGCATCAAATGATGTCGTACGGCGACATCAAGCACCATGCCGATGTTGACCGCTTCATCCAGTTTGGTCGGTATGCAGGCAACAGCCTTGGCGCCCTCATACATGCGCACCACATCGTCCAGCGTATCGCCGTCACAGGTTGCGTTCAACAGCAATATTCGCGACACACCGGCCGCATCCAGTATTTCGTTTTGCCCGGTCACGCGTTCGTCGCGCTGTCCCATGCCCACGGTATCGATCAATATCAGATGCTTGTCCCGCAGCGACGATATAGTCAGGCGCAGGTCGTCGGCGTCCTTTACGGCATGCACCGCCAAACCCAGTATCCTGCCGTAAATCTTGAGTTGATCATATGCTCCAATACGGTAGCTGTCGGTGGTCAACAGTGCGACCTTGTCGACCCCAAAGCGCACCACGCCGCGCGCGGCGAGTTTGGCTGTCGTGGTGGTTTTTCCTACCCCGGTCGGCCCGATCAGCGCGTAGACTCCGCCGGTCGTGACTATGTCGTCGGCTTTGTCGGGAACCAGCAAATTGCGTTTCAAAACCTGCTTGATCCACGCCTCGCCATTTTTGCTCCGGGGCGGCATGGCATCCAGCAATTTGCGCGACAACACAGAACTGAATCCGGAATTCAGCAAAGTACGCAACAGCCCGGCACGTTGCTTATCCAATTGCTGAGTCGGACTTGCTACCGGCCTGTCCAGACGCGTCTGCAACAGTTTGCGCAACGAAGAAAGCTCGCCGAGTATCGTCGACTCGAGTGCGGCGTCGGATTTCTTCGGCGCAACAATTTTTTCGACGTCAACATTCACCCGGGGTTTTGACAACGGGTTTGGTGGCGTAGCGAGCTCGGCCTGAACCGGCGCGATCTGATTTCCTGTTTGTTGCGTCATTGCGGCCGGATCGCGAAGTTTTGGCTTATTGGCATACTCGGCGAGCTTGAGAATCGAGTCATTCGCGACCGCGATGATTTCCACGCCGTTTGCCATTTTCCGGTTGGACAGTATCACCGCCTCGCTACCCAATTCGTTGCGAATTTCGCGTAGCGCCAGTCGCGCCGTTGGCGCGACAAACTTTCTGATGTTCATGCCCTGCCTCCTACCATAGACGTTACCCGGATTGTTTTGAAGTCCGGCACTTCATCGTGGGAAATCACCCTGATATTCGGTACTGCGCGCTTCAGGAATCGCGCGAGCAGATCGCGCAATTGTGACGGGACCAGCATTACAGTGGGCAGGCCCAATTGTTCCTGTTGCTTTGCCGCAGCGCGCGTCTCGCGCAATACTGTATCGGCCAACCCTGGCTCTATGCCTATTCCAGTTTGGCTGGATTGCATTGCCTGCATCAAAATGTATTCAAGCTCCTTGTCCATGCCGATGACCTGCAATTCCTGCGCAGATGGATAAAATTGCTGAACAATGGCAGGTCCGAGAGCAACACGAACCAACGCGGTAAGCTGATAGACATCCTGGTTTTGGGCCGCGTTTTCTGCGAGCGTTTCAACGATCGTGCGCATATCGCGTATATGCATACCTTCATCGAGCAGGCTTTGCAGCACTTTCTGCACGGTGCCCAACGGCAGCGTTTTCGGCACCAGGTCTTCCACCAATTTTGGCGATACCTTGCCGAGGTGATCCAGTAACTGCTGCACTTCCTGCCTGCCCAGCAGCTCGGCGGCACGAGTGTTAATCAGATGACTCAAGTGAGTAGCGACGACGGTACCCGGATCGACCACGGTGTAGCCCATTACTTGCGCCTGGTCGCGCAGCGAAGGTTCTATCCATACCGCGGGCAATCCGAAGGCTGGATCCCGGGTTGGCGTGCCTGCCAATTCGCCGGTTACGCTGCCCGGATTTATCGCCAACAGCATACTGGTGTTGGCCTCGCCGCTGCCAACCTCAACTCCCTTAAGCGTTATGCGATAGCCGTTGGGACGCAGATCCAGATTGTCGCGTATATGGACCGCGGGCGGTAAAAAGCCGATCTCCTGGGTAAATTTCTTGCGGATGCCCTTAATCCTTCGCAGCAATTCGCCGTCCTGCGACTTATCCACCAGCGAAATCAAGCGATAACCCACTTCCAGACCCAGCACGTCCACTTGCGATACATCTTCCCAACTTGCCTCGATAGACTCGACAATTTCCGGCATGGTCGCAGCAGCTACTTCCGCTTCCTGAAGCTTTCCCGCTTCTGACTTGGTCAAATAGTAGGCGAGCCAGCCGAGGGCGCCGGCAAGCATCAAAAAGGCGAAATGTGGCATGCCGGGTATCAGACCCATCGCGCCGATTATTATTGCGGTCAACACGATGATTTGCGGCTGCTTGAACAATTGCGAAGTCAATTGCTGGCCGATATTTTCATTGCTGGCAACCCGGCTTACCACCAGACCGGCCGCCGTAGATATGACCAGTGCAGGAATTTGCGCGACCAACCCGTCACCTATGGTCAGCAAGGTGTAATACTTGGCTGCCGTAGCAATATCCAGATTGTGCTGCAGCACGCCTACTATCAACCCGCCGACGATATTGATCAGCAGGATGATGATGCCCGCAACTGCATCGCCGCGAACGAACTTGCTGGCGCCATCCATCGCCCCGTAGAAGTCGGCCTCCTGGGCGATTTCAGCGCGCCGTTTGCGCGCTTCGTCTTCGCCTATCAACCCTGCATTCAAGTCGGCGTCGATAGCCATTTGCTTGCCAGGCATAGCATCCAATGTAAAGCGAGCGCCAACTTCTGCGATGCGCCCGGCGCCCTTGGTAATTACTACAAAGTTGATAATTACCAGGATAGAAAACACTACCAGGCCTACCGCGTAGTTCCCACCGACCAGAAAATGTCCAAACGATTCGATCACCTTGCCCGCGGCATCCGGTCCGGTATGCCCCTGCAACAGCACCACCCGAGTGGAAGCAACATTCAGGGATAACCGCAATAGCGTGGTGATCAACAGTACCGTGGGGAATATCGCAAAATCGAGCGCCTTGTTGGTGTTCATGCTGACCAGCAGAACCATCACCGAGACCGCGATATTGAAAGTGAACAAGATATCCAGCAGCATCGGCGGCAGCGGCAACACCATCATCGCCAATATCATCACGATCAGGATCGGACCGGTCATGCCGATCAGGCCGGCACGCCTGAAGAAATTCTGGATTTGCAGCAGATTCATCAGTGAATTCCTGATTCCATGGACTGCCTGAATTCGGGATCAAGTTCCACTGGCACCGGCAGTTTTTCCGGCAGCTTCGGATATGCGCCGCCAATTTTTTCATAGCGGCGAAGGTTGTAGACATAGGCGAGCACTTCCGCAACGGCGGTATACAGAGCTTCCGGTATGCTATCGCCCAGCTCTGCGTGCTTATGCAGTGCACGCGCCAGTGGCGGCGCTTCCAAGACGGGAATGTGATGTTCCTCGGCGATCTCGCGTATACGTATCGCCAGCAGGTGCGATCCCTTGGCCACCACGACCGGGGCGCTGGCGCGCCGCCGGTTCCTGCCTGGCTTTTCGTTGGCACCTCCCGATCCGCCGATTCCGGAGTCCTGGTATTTCAACGCCACTGCGTAGTGAGTCGGGTTGGTCACAACAACATCGGCGGTCGGAATGGCGGACATCATGCGACGCCGTGCCGCTTCACGCTGCAGACTGCGGATACGGCCCTTGACCATCGGATCGCCTTCTGTCTCCTTGGCCTCCTGCCGCAACTCCTCCTTGGTCATCTTCAGCTTTTTGTTGTGATCCCACAATTGAAACGGCACGTCTATCGCCACAATCAGCAGCATTCCTGCGACGATGGTCATGAAACTTGCTCCGACCAGATGCCCCATTTGCGGAATCGCGGCATCGACAGTTTGCATGCTGAGTGCCAGCAACGCATCCTTGTTGTGCCAGATTACTCCCGCAGCGACGCCACCTACCAATACTGCTTTACCGATGGCCTTGGCGAGTTCCACCAGCGAGTGCATCGAAAACATCCGGGAAATTCCAGCCAGCGGATCCAATTTCGAAAATTTAGGCTGCAGTGCTTCGACGCTGAATAGCCAGCCGTTCAGCAACAGTGGGGAAAATGTCGCGGCCAGCAATACAGCGAGCAAAAACGGCAGAAAAGTCAGCATCGCATCGACTGCCAGATCGTACAAGCGTGGCACGATTAAATTGGAATCGAACGCCAGCGCACGGTTGACTGCCAATCCGGACTGTAGTGATTGCACCATATGCTGCATGAATGATGCGCCCATGAACCACAGCGTGGCGCCGCCCGCCAGCAAAACCGCGAATGTGGATAATTCTCTGGACCGTGCAACCTGACCTTTTTCTCTGGCCTGATCAATTCGCCGCTGTGAGGGCTGTTCAGTTTTTTCTAAGTCGCTGTCTTCTGCCATGATGGGCTCCGCGAATCTTCGATTCGTCGCCACTAACAGGCGTCGGCGGAAATTCGTCTATTCCGGCAATTCGCCGGACATGGCAATTATCAACAAGCCCAATAAAATCGATCTTGGGAATAGCGAGCTTATAGGTCTGCTATTTATCGACTCGCAGGTATGACAGTACGCGTCCGGCAAGTTTGTCGAGGGATAGGACTTCATCAACGGCACCAAGCGCAATCGCTTCACGTGGCATGCCGAACACCACGCAGCTATTCTCGTCCTGTGCAAAATTGTATGCGCCGGCGCGATGCATCTCCAGCATGGCGGCCGCGCCGTCCTTGCCCATTCCGGTCAGCATGATGCCGATGGCGCTCTTGCCCAGCACCTTGGCCGCCGCCTTGAACAGGACTTCCACCGAAGGGCGATGCCGGTTTACCGGAGGGTTCTGATTCAACACTATCCGACATCCCGCGCCAGGTGCCCGTTCCAGTAGCATGTGCGAATGACCCGGTGCCACGTAGACAGTCCCCGAGGTGATTTTTTCCTGGTGCGCTCCCTCCTTCACCCGCATTGCACAAAGTCCGTCCAGGCGAGCCACGAATGATCGCGTAAACGACTCGGGCATATGCTGAGTTATCAGTATCGGCGGCGCATGACGGGGCATTCCGGAAAGAAACACTTTAATCGCCTCGGTGCCTCCGGTTGACGATCCAACAACCAGAATCGGGCCGCCCTGCGAGGTACCGGCTGCTGCGTCGTTCATCCAGTGCGCGCCGCCCGGTATTTTCCGGCCAGTTCGTAGACGGTACTGCCGCGCAACTTGAAAAACGCGTCGGCGTGGAAAAAATTCTCGGAATGTCCGGCAAACAGCAAGCCGTCAGCACGCATCAGCGGCGCAAATTTTTTCAGAATCGCAAGTTGCGTTTCCTTGTCGAAATAGATCATCACATTGCGGCAAAATATTGCGTCGAGCTGTTCGCGTATCGGCCAAACTGCATCCAGCAGATTGATACGGCGAAACACAATCATCTTCTGCAATTCCGACCGCACCTGCACATATCCCGGATCGACCGCCTTGCCTCGCAGGAAGAAACGCTCAATTTGCGGTTCCGGCAGCTTGGCCACCGATTCGGCTTTATAGCGGCCACCACGCGCAGCTTCGAGCACCTTGGTATCCAGATCAGAAGCGATGATGCGAACCGGATTATCTACATTTCCAAACACTTCATGCGCAGTCATCGCGATTGAATAGGCTTCTTCTCCGGTCGAACAGGCAGAACACCACAATTCTATCGGGCGTGACTTGCCCAGCCCGCGGAGCTGTTCTGCCAAAATCCGAAAGTGGTGTGCCTCACGAAAAAAGGAAGTCAGATTGGTGGTCAGTGAGTTGGTGAATTCGTCCCACTCTGCCGTATCACCGCGTTGCAGCCGCTCCAGGTAC
>JBARHR010000026.1:0-11990 GCA_049799335.1 Gallionella sp.
TACCGGCCGGCACCCGCCTGATCGAGATTTCCGAAAAGGTCGGCGCCAGTATCACCTACGGTTGTCGTGAAGGCGAATGCGGCACCTGCATGATGAAGATTGTTTCCGGCATGGAACACATGAGCGAACGCTCGGTGCTTGAAGACCAGGTGCTGCAGGAAAACATGGCGGGCCGCAACCATCGTCTCGCCTGTCAGGCGCAGGTACTTGGCGGAAACGTAGTCGTAAAAGCTTAACCACATTTATTAACCACCACAGGAGCAATTGCAATGCCTAACATCACTTTTTCCAGTCCACTGCACAAGGACAAGACGGTCTATGCCGTAGCCGGCAGCCACACCAAGACCTTGTTGAAGCTTGCCAAGGAGAATCACATCCCGATCGATTTCGGCTGTGAGGACGGTGAATGTTCAACCTGCCTGATCAAGGTGACCAACCTTTCCGCCAAGGGACCGATGGGTGGCCCGCTGACTGATCGCGAGATCACGGTACTCAAGCAGGAAGGCAAGATTACCCAGGCCGATATCGACGCGATGAAGGTGGACGACGTTGTTCACACTGCATGGCGGCTGGCTTGCCAGATGGTGCTGCGTGATGAAGACCTGGCGATCGAGTACCCCAGCAAATAGGCGTAGTCATCATGTTGCCCGCGGTCGAACTTCCTGAAGCGTCACCTCTGCCTGGCGGAGGACTTTACGATGTGTTGATGGATCGCGCGTTCGGCTTGCCTAACGACAAGTTGTTTGCGCAGATGATCGCTACTCAGCTTGACCAGGGTGGCGCGTTGCCGCTGGGCCTTGGTCTGGATCAGGAAGAATTCGAGCAACTGCTGTCGCGACATTTCCCCGGTGCGCAACTTGACATCGGCAAAGTGGAAAATGTCATCGATCCGAGGGCGCTGGAACGGGACGACGTGCTTGCATTGCTGCTCGACCATCGCGCCGGCATGGATCCGTCGGAGCTGTGGATGGCAAAGATCGTCACAGCGGCCTGCATGGCCAACGATCACTTGTGGCAAGACCTCGGACTATGGTCGCGCAGTGCGCTAAGTCAGCTGATGCAGACCAATTTTCCGGAACTGGCAGCTAGGAACGTGCATGACATGAAGTGGAAGAAGTTCCTCTACAAACAACTGTGCGAGCGGGAGGGCATCAATGCCTGCCGCGCGCCGTCGTGCGAATACTGCACCGATTACCTGAAGTGTTTTGGACCGGAAGACTGAAGCCGCTTTGACTGTCCGCCCCAACAAGCAATCCCTGCCATACACCGCGACAGGCGCGCTGACGTGAACTTCGATTCCACGATCACTGACCGCGCCGTCGCCGCGTATCTGGGGCTGGCGATCGGTGATGCGCTCGGTGCCACGGTTGAATTCATGACGCCGCGAGAAATCGCGGCGTGTTACGGTATGCACGACAACATAAGCGGTGGCGGCTGGTTGCACCTCAAACCTGGCCAGGTTACCGATGACACTACCATGTCGCTGGCCCTGGGGCAGTCCATCCTCAAATCAGTTAGAGTCGACGCGCTCGCCGCCGCGCAGGCATTTGATGCCTGGATGCGCGCAAAACCAGTCGACATAGGCAACACGGTGCGCCGCAACCTGATTCAATTCCGCAACAGCGGTCGTCCGGAAGCACCGTACTCTGACCATGATGCGGGCAATGGTGCCGCCATGCGCATCTTGCCGGTCGCACTTGCCACACTCGGCCAGACAAGGAAATCAGTCCGGGAAGCGTGCCACGCGCAAGGACATGTCACGCATAATAATCATCTGTCCGACGCGGCCAGCGAGTGCCTGGCTCTGATGGTACAGGCGTCCCTGCTTGGCGAAGGAAAGAACTACCTGCTGCATGAATATGCGCTGCCTATGGTCGCCACGCACCCGGTGTTCAAGTTTCGCGATATCCATACGAGCAATAACCCCAGCGGTTTCATCGTGGACACCGTGCAGGCAGTGTTCCAGTCTTTCTTTGATACCGATGACTTTCGCAGTTGTCTGATCAATGTCGTCAACCGTGGCGGAGATGCGGACACTACCGGTGCCATCGCCGGGATGTTGGCCGGCGCACTGTACGGACTGGACGCAATTCCCTTGTTCTGGTTGAACGCGTTGGATCCCGCTATACGCAAGGCGTGCGAATCACAGGCGCGCCGACTAGTCGAACTAGCTGCAAGCCAGACGATATAGCCCCCTGAACGCTCTCATGCCAGCAGCACGTTTGGCTGGCCCGAATACGTGCGCGAAAATCCCGCACCAAAATATCAACGCCTCGCCCAACAATAGTGCATAGCCGGGCTCACGGTCCTTGGTATTTACGCCAACAGACTGATATTTAGCTGTTTATTGTATGGCTTGATTCGTGCTTTCCGATTGTAGCGTTAGCTACAAACAGAGCACGAATAGACTATATGTTCATCCGGTCCCAATGACATCTATCCCTGAATCGACAACAGCGGCCAAATTAAGCGCATCGCAGCAAGTCGTAAAGGTACGGCGTGACTACAATACCTGGGTCGCAAACGAAACGCTGGAAGACTACGCACTACGCTTTACGCCGCGCTCGTTCCGCAAGTGGTCGGTACTGCGCATATCCAACACGGCGTTCGGTGCAGCGTCGTTTCTCGTTCTGGAAGCGATCGGTGGAACCATCGCAATCAACTACGGCTTCATCAACGCGTTCTGGGCGATATTGGCGGTTGGCCTGATCATTTTTCTAACAGGAATACCGATTAGCTACTACGCCGCCCGATATGGCGTGGATATGGACCTGTTGACGCGGGGAGCCGGATTCGGATACATAGGTTCCACGATCACTTCCTTCGTATACGCATCCTTCACCTTCATCCTGTTTGCGCTGGAAGCGGCGATCATGGCGTACGCGCTGGAGATGTATTTTCATATCCCACTATATATATCCTATCTGGTCAGCGCGCTGGTGGTTATTCCGCTAGTGACCCATGGCATTACCCTGATCAGCCGCATCCAGATGGTCACTCAACCGATCTGGCTTATCATGATGGTAGTACCGATCATGATGGTGCTGTACAAGGAACCGAACTTGTTGCAAGGATTGGTGAATTTCGAGGGACAGTCGGGTAGCAGCACATTCAACGTAACGCTGTTTGGTGCCGCTACGGCAGTCGGCGTAGCGCTGATTACGCAGATTGGTGAACAGGTTGATTATCTGCGCTTCATGCCGGACAAGACCCCCGAGAATCGCTTTCGCTGGTTTTCCGGTGTGCTAATCGCCGGGCCGGGCTGGGTCATAGTGGGAATACTCAAGATGATGGCGGGGGCATTGCTCGCCTACGTGGCGATACGCTACGGAATGGCCTGGACTGAGGCCAGCAATCCAACACAGATGTACTTGCACGGTTATACATACGTGTTCAGCGACACGGGACTAGCGATGGCGGCAACACTGGTGTTTGTCTGCGTTTCGCAAATCAAGATCAACATGACGAATGCGTACGCCGGCTCGCTCGCCTGGTCCAACTTCTTTGCGCGGCTTACGCATAGCCACCCCGGCCGCGTCGTGTGGATGCTCTTCAATGCGGTGATTGCGGTGATGCTGATGGAGCTGAACGTCTTCCAGGCGCTGGAGCAGGTGCTCGGTCTGTATTCCAACATCGCGATTTCCTGGATCGCGGTTGTGGTGGCGGATCTCGTCATCAACAAGCCATTGGGCTTGAGCCCTGCCGGAATCGAATTCAGGCGCGCTTACCTGTATGACATCAATCCGGTCGGCGTGGGATCAATGATATTGGCGTCAGCGCTATCGATTTCGGCCTATTTTGGCGCGTTCGGCGCGCAGGCACATGCATTTTCCGCGTTTATCGCGCTGGCAACCGCGTTGGTCGCCTCTCCGCTAATAGCCTGGTACACCGCAGGAAAATATTATCTGGCACGACCGGTGGATCCGGTTTCCACTGCTACCACGCACCAGCACTGCTGCATTTGCGAAAAAGAATATGAACAGGAGGATATGGCACACTGCACCGCCTATCAGGGGCACATATGCTCATTGTGTTGCACGCTGGATGCACGTTGCAGCGATCTGTGCAAACCGGCGGGCGCGCGTCTGGAAGATCAGGCAACGCGGCTAATGCGCAAGCTGCTGCCCAGGTCCCTGTGGCATCCGTTCGAGACTGGTCTGGGTCACTACCTGCTGCTGATGGCGGTAATTGCCGGATTGCTCGCCGCCGTTCTCGGCTTGATCTACTACCACCAGTTCACACTGACCGGAAACAGCTCTTCGGGGCCGGAACAACTTCAACTGCTGTTCCTGAAGATTTTCGCCGCACTTCTGTTTCTTAGTGGCATCACCGCCTGGTGGCTGGTCCTGACCAGCGAAAGTCGCCGGGTCGCGCAGGAAGAATCAAACCGCCAGACCCATCTGCTGATGCAGGAAATCGAGTCGCACCGCCATACCGACGAAAAATTACAGGAAGCGAAGCGCTTGGCGGAACAGGCCAATCAGGCCAAGAGTCGCTATATCACTACCATCAGCCATGAGCTGCGCACCCCGCTCAACAGCATACTCGGCTATGCGCAGATACTCGACAACGACGCGTCGATTCCGGAACCGCGCAGGCAGGCCGTCAGCGTGATCCGCCGCAGCGGCGACCATCTGCTGTCACTGATTGAAAGCACGCTGGACATCGCTCGCATTGAAGGTGGTCGCGTCAAGCTGAACGTAAAGCCGCTGCACTTCAGCGAAACCATCGAGCAGATCGTCCGCATGTTCGAACTGCAAGCATCCAACAAGGGACTGGAGTTTGTCTATCAACCATCCGATGGCCTGCCACTCGCCGTTCGTGCCGACAAAAGGCGACTGGGACAGATACTCATCAACATGCTGGGGAATGCCGTCAAGTTTACCGAACAGGGAAAGATAGTCTTTCGGGTCAGGTACGCACGTGAGATCGCTGTCTTCGAAATCGAAGACAGCGGACCCGGAATTTCCACGGAAGAAATTGAACATATCTTCGAACCGTTCGCGCGCGGCAGCACCAAGACTGGTGGTACCGGCCTGGGACTGACTATCAGCAAGATGCTGACCGATTTGATGGGTGGTGAACTTACCGTAAAGAGTACTCTGGGCGTCGGCAGTACCTTCCTGGTCAGGCTGTTCCTGCCCGAGGTACGCGTGTTCACGCCTGATGACGTTGTCGCACGTATGCGCAATCGCATCGGCTATCACGGGCCGCGCCGCCGGATACTGATCGTCGACAACGAAAAAGTTGACCGCGAGTTGCTCACCAGCATCCTGCAGCCACTGGGGTTTCTGCTGGAAGGTGCGGAATCCGGTCTGCAATGTCTTGAATTGCTGACCACCTTCAAACCGGACTTGATCCTGATGGACCTGGCCATGCCCGGCATAGACGGTTGGGAAACGATACGCCGAATACGCCAGCATAACCTAACCAGCGCGACCATTGCCATCGTGTCGGCGAACGCCTACGACAAGGGACTGGAAAACGATGTGGGCATATCAGCGGACAACTTCATACTCAAACCAGTGCAGGTAGAAGAGTTTCTGGAATGGCTGGGGCGATGTCTGGCTATCGAATGGGTGCATCACGTACCGGTACAGCCCGTACTGGCCGCAACCGCGCTGGGACAGCTACCGCTGGTATTCCCGCCGCTTTCACTGCTGCGCGAACTTGACGATCTGGTTTCGCTTGGTTACATACGCGGCATCCTGAAGAAGTTGGAGCATATGGACACGGAAAATGTACCGCACGCCGAATTTGTCCAGGCTGCCCGCACCCTGACCGGGCAATTTCAGCTGGACGCATTGTCACTTTTGATCAAGAAAGGAATTGCTGGTGCCGAAGGATAATTTCGTTCCGCAAACGTCGGACGTCGTGCTGATCGTGGATGATGTTCCGGAGAATCTGTCCATGCTGCATGACGCGCTGGATGAAGCGGGTTACATGGTACTGGTTGCAACCAATGGCGAAAGCGCAATTCAGCGGGCGCGACAGGGTGTACCCAGCGTCATCCTGCTGGATGCGATGATGCCTGGCATGGACGGCTTCGAAGTATGTCGCCGGCTCAAGGCAGACTACGCGACCCAGCATATCCCGGTGATATTCATGACCGGATTGACCGAGACGGAACACGTCGTCGCCGCGTTTCAGGCAGGTGGTACCGACTACGTAACCAAGCCGATCAAACCGGTGGAAGTGCTGGCGCGTATTGCCTCACACACGCAACGCGCAAGGGCTATTGATCAGGCGCGAACGGCGTTGGACGTTTTCGGTCAGGCTTCGGTGGTGATAAACCTGCATGAAGGCACGCTCGTCTGGCAGACGCCGCTGGCCAGACGCATGCTACAGGCATTTTTCAGCGAACCAGAGGGACAGGTTCCGCAGTCGCTTCTCGACTGGATCGGCGGCGTCATTGCCGCACGCGCATCGGGAGACGATGCCGCACCGCTGACTATTGCCAATGGCGCGACACGGCTGATAGTCACGCTGTCGGCACAAACCGACGACGGCGAATGGCTGCTGATGTTGCGCGAACAATCCGATGCCGCACAGATTGAGTCGTTGCGAGACTGGTTCAAACTCACACTGCGCGAAGCAGAGGTACTCTATTGGGTGGTGAAGGGGAAGACCAGTCGGGACATCGGCGATATCCTCGGCGCCAGTCATCGCACCGTCAACAAACATCTAGAGCACGTTTACGAAAAACTCGGTGTGGAAACCCGTACCGCAGCGGCAGCCATGGCGACCGAACGCATCCGTGCCCATATCCATCAGCCCGGTACCGCTGATTAACCGCCCGAGATGATGAGAAAATATCTCATAACACCACTGACTTCCATGTATACGCAGTTCGACGTATTTCCCGGAACCGCGACGCCCCCTACTCTAACGTGCGTAACAAAACAGGTTATCGCCTGGTCGCCAAACGGGCTCGGTCCACAGGTCGCACGCGGCGATGTGGCAAACGTACAGTTGCAACGCTGAACGTTTTTTCCAACTTAATATTGAAGGAGTAATTATGGGTAGCAGACGCAATTTCATACAATCCTTGACCGCAGTTGCGGCCGGGATGCTGTTGATGTCAAGCACGCTGACCGTTCAGGCGGCTGACAAACCGCCAATCAAGGTAGGCATTTTGCACTCGCTTTCCGGCACCATGGCAATTTCCGAGACCGCGCTGAAAGACATGGCGCTGATGACCATCGAGGAAATCAACAAGCAAGGTGGCGTACTGGGTCGCAAGCTGGAGCCGGTGGTTGTCGATCCTGCATCGGACTGGCCGCTGTTCGCCGAAAAAGCGCGCCAATTGCTGACACAAGACAAAGTTGCAGTAACCTTTGGTTGCTGGACTTCAGTTTCTCGCAAATCGGTACTGCCCGTTTACCGTGAGTTGAACGGACTGCTGTTCTATCCAGTTCAATATGAAGGTGAAGAACTCGAAAAGAACGTGTTCTACACCGGTGCTGCACCCAACCAGCAAGCGATCCCGGCGGTTGAATACCTGATGAGCAAGGACGGAGGCGGCGCCAAGCGCTTCGTATTGCTTGGTACCGACTACGTGTATCCACGCACCACAAACAAGATCCTGCGCGCTTTCCTGAAGAGCAAAGGCGTTGAAGAGGCCGATATCATGGAAGAGTACACACCGTTCGGCCATTCCGATTATCAGACCATCATCGCCAAGATCAAGAAGTTTGCATCTGAAGGCAAGAAGACCGCTGTAATTTCCACCATAAACGGCGACTCCAACGTACCGTTCTACAAGGAACTGGGCAATCAGGGACTGAAGGCGAAAGACGTACCGGTGGTCGCATTCTCGGTGGGCGAAGAAGAACTTCGCGGTGTTGATACCAAACCGCTGGTCGGCCATCTGGCCGCGTGGAACTACTTCATGAGCCTGAAGAATCCGGCTAATGCAGCGTTCACCAAGCAGTGGGCGGCATACGCCAAAGCCAAACACTTGCCTGGCGCAGACAAGCCTCTCACCAACGATCCGATGGAAGCCACCTACATCGGCATCCACATGTGGAAACAGGCTGTTGAAAAGGCAGGCACTACCGACGTAGACAAAGTCATTGCAGCGGTTGGCGGTCAAGAGTTCAACGCGCCTGACGGCTTCAAGATTGAAATGGATCCGAAGAACCATCACCTGCACAAGCCAGTGCTTATTGGTGAAATCAAAGCGGATGGCCAATTTAATGTTGTCTGGAAGACACCGGGCCCGATCAAGGCTGCACCATGGAGCCCTTACATCGCCGGTAATGACAAGAAGAAGGATGAGCCGGACGTCCAGTAACAATCTCTCTTGAAGTGATGTTGCCGCTGCGGTCCTGGTACCGCAACGGCAATTTCCTGAGAGCTGATCTATCGGTATTCGGATGAGTTTCGACAAATCGGCTTTTGCGAACCAACAATGCAAATCAGAAAATATTTAATCGCCTTTTGCCTTGCGGCTCTCCAGTTTTGTGTAGGGACGGCGCACGCGATGACACAGGAAGAACTGATGATCCTGGCGTCCGGGGACAACGACCAAAGACTTGTGACGCTTGATTCCATTGTAAGCTCGGGCGACACTAGTAGCGTTCCGCTGCTGACCAGCCTGTTGAACGATGAAATCAAA
The DNA here is from genome assembly GCA_049799335.1 of Gallionella sp. GTDB lineage: Bacteria > Pseudomonadota > Gammaproteobacteria > Burkholderiales > Gallionellaceae > Gallionella. Next base: position 8,621 of record JBARHR010000026.1, read on the forward strand.
TACGGCACAAACAAGGTTTACGTTGTGCAAGATGACCGGGTTACCAATGCGTTAACCGGCACGCCGGAAAAACTTCCTGCGGATGCCCAGGATGCAATAAATAACAACCGCATGCGTTCGCAATTGGATACTGCAATGGCGGCGTTGAATCTGGTTTCCACTGACGCAGCGATTCGACTACACGCGGCGCAAACATTACGCCAGTCGGAGTCTTATGCGCCTGCTCTTGACCTGGTAAAGAAGGCCGAACAAATCGAGCAGGATGCAAACATTCGCGCACTGCTCGTCAAAATCCGCTCCGGTATCGAGCTGACCAGCACGGACAGACTATTGCGCATCAAGGCAGCAACAGAACTTGCATCGAGTACCAGCAACGAAATCAAACAATTGCTTGCCAGCCGCATGGAAGGAGACGGGGAATCCGATCCTGAAGTGCGTAAAGTAATCGCTGCCTCGATACGTGCCATCGAGAGCCGTCTCTCATATTATGAAGTTGCCGGTACGATATTTACCGGCCTGAGTCTGGGCAGCGTGTTGCTGCTGGCGGCATTGGGCCTTGCAATCACCTATGGACTGATGGGTGTCATCAACATGGCACATGGCGAAATGATGATGCTCGGGGCGTACGCCACTTACGTCGTGCAGAATCTGTTTCGGCAATATATTCCGGACTGGTTTGACGCTTACGTGCTTGTCGCTATACCCGTTGCATTCTTCGTCACCGCATTGATAGGCATTGCGATGGAACGCAGCGTAATTCGCCATCTCTATGGCCGTCCATTGGAAACGTTGCTGGCCACATGGGGAATCAGCCTGATCCTGATGCAACTGGTGCGCACGTTATTCGGCGCACAGAATGTACAGGTGGAAAACCCCGGCTGGATGTCTGGAGGCATCGAGATGGCCTCCAATTTGGTTCTGCCTTACAACCGCATCACCATCATCCTGTTCTCGCTCGCTGTGTTGCTGCTGATCTGGACCTTGCTGAACAAAACCCGGCTGGGCCTGTTCGTGCGCGCAGTGACGCAAAACCGCACGATGGCTGGTTGCGTAGGTGTGAATACCGCCCGTGTAGACGCCTGGGCGTTCGGACTGGGTTCCGGTATCGCTGGATTGGCCGGCGTTGCTCTGGCACAGATCGGCAACGTCGGTCCGGATCTCGGCAAGACTTATATCGTAGACTCGTTCATGGTGGTGGTTGTCGGTGGCGTGGGACAACTTGCCGGTACCGTTTATGCAGCGCTCGGACTGGGCGTGACCAGCAAGTTTCTGGAAGGATTTTCGGGCGCTGTGCTGGCCAAGATCATCGTCCTCGTCATCATCATCATTTTTATTCAGAAGCGTCCTCAGGGCATTTTTGCCTTGAAGGGTCGGTCGGTGGATTGAGGTTCAGATGACATCCGCATATCAGCCACTGCTGTTACGACTGCTGGGAAATTCCACCTGGATGGGCTATGCGCTCGTCATTGCCCTACTTTGCGTCCTGATACCTGTCCTGAATCTCGTCGTTCCGGCGGGGAATCTGCTGCATGTATCGGATTACGTCGTCTCGCTTAGCGGAAAGATCCTGTGCTATGCCATGGTTGCACTGGCGATGGATTTGATCTGGGGCTACACCGGAATACTCAGTCTGGGCCACGGGGTGTTTTTTGCACTGGGCGGCTATGCCTTCGGTATGTACCTGATGCGGCAGATCGGCACGGATGGCGTGTATCACAGCACTCAGCCGGATTTCATGGTGTTTCTGGATTGGAAAGAATATCCGTGGTATTGGGCCGGAACAGAGCACTTTGTTGTCGCCCTGCTGCTGGTTGTGCTGGTGCCGGGGCTGCTGGCATTCGTATTCGGCTGGTTCGCGTTTCGTTCGCGCATCAAAGGTGTGTATTTTTCGATCATCACGCAGGCGATGACCTATGCCTTCATGCTGTTGTTCTTCCGCAACGAGACAGGCTTCGGCGGCAACAACGGATTTACCGACTTCAAGCGGATACTGGATATACCGATTGCCACCTCGGAAATGCGCGTGTTCCTGTTCACGCTGAGCGGAATGACGTTGCTGGCAATGCTCTGGATGTCGCGCAAGATCGTCGACAGCAAATTCGGACGCGTGCTGACTGCAATCCGTGATGCGGAATCGCGTGTGATGTTTTCCGGATATAACCCGCTGCACTACAAACTGGCGATCTGGACACTGTCTGCGGTCATGTGCGGCATCGCCGGTGCCTTGTATGTCCCGCAGGTCGGCATTATCAACCCGAGCGAGATGTCGACCGCCAATTCCATAGAGATAGCTATCTGGGCAGCCGTAGGCGGTCGCGGGACATTGATCGGGCCGCTGTTGGGCGCCGGTTTTGTGTCCGGAGCCAAGAGCTGGTTTACTGCTTCCTTCCCGGAATACTGGTTGTATTTCCTGGGCCTGCTGTTCGTACTGGTTACGCTGTATTTGCCTCAAGGCATGATGGGTCTGAGCAAGAAATTTGCGAGGAAGCGTTCATGACAGCGATACATGAAACAGGCTCCTCGAACCTCGGCCCGGAAGGCAGTCACATTTACCAGCGTGGTGTGCTTGATACCACGCATGGGGTCGTTCTGTATCTGGACGAAATCACCGTCAGTTTTGACGGCTTCCGCGCCCTGAACAAGTTGAGCTTCTCGGTAGATGTTGGCGAATTGCGCTGCATTATCGGACCCAACGGTGCGGGAAAAACCACCATGATGGATGTGATCACCGGCAAGACCCGGCCCGATTCGGGCAGCGCATTTTTTGGTCAGACTATGGATCTGACTGTCATGACCGAGCCGGAAATCGCGCAGGCAGGAATTGGACGCAAATTCCAGAAGCCGACGGTATTCGAACAGCACAGCGTGTTCGAAAACCTGGAACTGGCGCTGAAGACCGACAAACGCATCTGGCATTCGCTGTTCGGCAAGTTGAGCGGCGAAGAACGCGACAGCATCCATGACATCCTCGAAACCATCGCACTCACCGAACATGCCAATGGTCGGGCGGGATTGTTGTCGCATGGACAGAAGCAGTGGCTGGAAATCGGCATGTTGCTGGCGCAGCAACCACAACTGTTGCTGCTCGATGAACCGGTCGCGGGAATGACGGATCAGGAAACCGAACGCACCGCAGAGCTGCTGAATACGTTGGCAGGAAAGCATTCCATCGTCGTGGTGGAACACGATATGGACTTTGTTGCCAGCATCGCCCGCAAGGTCACGGTATTACATGAGGGCAGCGTACTGGCCGAAGGCGATATGAACAAGGTGCAAAATGACGAGAAAGTCATCGAGGTATATCTTGGACGGTAACACGTTAGAAGTCAGCGAACTGAATCAATATTACGGTGGCAGCCATATTCTGCGC
>JBARHR010000027.1:0-6174 GCA_049799335.1 Gallionella sp.
TCCGGAAGTGGTAAGGAGTTTTCTCCGTGCTTTAGTTAAAGCCGAGGATTTCGTATCCGGCCATGAGGATGAGGCGCAGTCAATAATGGCTGCCGCAACCAGTATAGACAAGCAACTGATTCGGGAAGTGTGGAACGCTTTCAATTATCATGTGGTAATCGACCAGACGTTGCTTATCACACTGGAAGATGAAACCAGATGGGCGATAAAGAATAAGTTAACCAAGCAAACAGAAATGCCCGACTATTTGAGCTTCATCCATTTTGACAGTCTCAGGGCCATCAAGCCGGAAGCGATCAAGATGAACCGGTAATGTAAATGCGTATTGCTACCCGTTTAAAGCTCGTTACAACAGCAACGATAGCGGCTCTCACCATAATTGCCCCCTATCTGCTTTGGGCATATCTCGAATTTACTCACGCAAACAAAAATTACCAGCTTGCCGACGAAATCAAGGCAAATTTCTTTGAGCGGACCTCTTATCGGGATCAGTACTTCCTCTATCGTGAAAACCGCGTACGCTTGCAATGGGATAAAAACAAGGAACAATACGACCAACTTTACCGTCAAGCGAAAAGCCAGTTTCATGACGAAACAGAATTGCAAACACTGGAACGACTAAATATATATATACAAGAAACGGCCACGATATTTCACCGTATCGTGAATAACACTGAGGTACTGAAATCATCCACACATAACAAGCAGGTCTATGAGGAGCTTGACACTCGCCTATTCAGCCAATTGCTGTTGAAGGCAGCCGCAGTGCGCAATGCAGCAACGACATTAAAGGACTACGAAGCGGAACGTGCCAGACAAACCTATGAGCATATAGCCATGCTTGGTATATTGCTTGCACTGACTCTGTCAATTTCACTGATCCTGATAGCGGGACATCTCGGCAAACTGATCCGCGTGCGGCTGCTGGTTTTGCACGATGGTGCGAAGAATGTTACCAACGGTGACCTGAATTTCAGGATCAAGGATCAGGGAGATGATGAGTTTTCCGAGCTCGCCCAGTCATTAAATCTGATGACGGAGCACTTGCAAAATTTCACAAATCAACTTGAATCGGATATTAACGAGCGCAAGATATTCGAAAAGATTTTGCTGAGGGAAAGCGAAAAAAATCTTGCCTTGCTGCACAATGCCAGTGACGGTATCCACATTCTCGACGCGAATGGCAACATCGTTGAAGCAAGCGATTCCTTCTGTGCCATGCTGGGCTACACGCGGGACGAAGTGATCGGCATGAATGTTTCGCAATGGGATACAGGATTTCCGGATCCCAGCTCTCTTGGTGCCAAAATCAGGCAGCAGCTCGAAAATCCTGTAAGGGCACAATTTGAAACCCGTCATCGTCGCAAAGATGGCACTATTTTCGATGTCGAGGTATCTGGATTTACACTTGCACTTGATGGAAAGCCCGTCATCTTTAGTTCGTCCAGGGATATTTCGGAACGAAAAGCGAACGACGCCAAACTTAAGGAATCCCTGTCTTTATTGACAGCGACTTTGGAGTCGACTAATGACGCGATGCTGGTAGTTGATCTGAGCAATACCTGGGTATTGCACAACCAGAAATTTTTGGATTTGTGGGGTATACCGAACGACATTGTAGCATCGGGAGATGACACGACCGCCTTGTCAACCGTGTTAAGCCAACTTGAAGATGCGGAAGCATTTATCAATAAGGTTCAAGAGTTGTACGCCCATTGCGAAGAGAGTTCCTTCGACTCCATACGATTCAAGAATGGCAGGATAGTAGAAAGATATTCCATTCCCCACCGTGTGGATGGCGCAGTCGTTGGCCGGGTATGGAGTTTCCGGGACGTTACCGAGCGACAACTCGCCGAGGAATCGCTAAAGAGGAGCGATGCATTATTTCGCTCCATGGCAGAAACCCTGCCGGTAGCCATTTATGTATCTGCGGGCCTGGATCAAGTTTGTGAATATGTGAACCCCACTTTTGTTAAGTTATTTGGCTACACAAGAGAAGAGGTTCAAACGGTTGCCGAATGGTGGCCGCTCGCCTATCCCGATGTGGTCTACCGAGAACAACTGGCAGAAGAGTGGCAGAACAAGGTCAAGCTTGCGATTGAAACACAATCTAAAATTGAACCCATGGAAACCGTGGTCACTTGCAAGGACGGGTCCAGGAAAAATATCTATTGGGGCTTCATAACACTTGGAGAAAAGAACTTTGCATTCGGCTTTGATCTGACCGCACGCAAGCAGGCTGAACAGCAACTGCGTATTGCCGCCACCGCCTTCGATGCGCAGGAAGGCATGACGGTGACGGACGAGAATGGCAACATCCTCAGAGTCAATCAGGCGTTCACCAGAATCACGGGATATTCGTCCGACGAAGTCATTGGCAAGAACCCACGCATACTCAAGTCGGGGCGTCAGAGCGTGGACTTTTACATCAACATGTGGCAAAGGATTGCCAGCCACGGATCATGGGAAGGAGAAATCTGGAACCGCCGCAAGAACGGCGAAATCTACCCTGAGTATATGACCATCACCGCAGTGAAGAATGCCAGCGGTACGGTCGCAAACTATGTCGCCACCTTCAATGACATCACGCTAAGCAAGGCGTCAGCCGTGGAAATCGAAAACCTGGCATTCTTCGATCCGCTTACCAAACTGCCGAATCGACGATTGCTGCTGGATAGACTCAGCAAGGCATTGGCAACCTGTAAGCGGAGTGGCAATAGCGGCGCACTGTTGTTTCTGGATCTCGACCACTTCAAGAATCTCAATGACACGCTCGGCCATAATTTTGGCGACTTGCTGCTACAGCAGGTCGCCGAACGACTGACGTCATGCGTACGCGAAGGCGATACCGTCGCACGTCTGGGCGGTGATGAATTCGTGGTGATGCTGGAGGATTTGAGCAGCAAGGACGTCGAAGCGGCCGCGCAAGCCGGGAATATCGCGTCCAAGATATTGGCCGCGCTGAATCAACCCTATCATCTTGACAAGCATCTATACAACAATTCTCCCAGCATCGGCATCGCCCTGATCAAGAACCATGAGCAAGACAGGGAGGATTTGTTGAAGCAAGCCGATATTGCGATGTACCAGTCAAAGAAGGCGGGGCGCAACACCATCAGCTTCTTTGATCCGGAAATGCAGCAAACCATTGATAACCGCGTTGCGCTGGAGTCAGATATGTGGGCCGCCCTGGAGCAAAGCCAATTCGTGCTGTTCTACCAGATTCAGGTCGACGATACAGGCCGGACACTGGGCGCCGAAGCCCTGATACGCTGGCAGCACCCGCAGCGTGGCTGGATCTTGCCCGCGGAATTCATTCCGTTGGCCGAGGAAGTTGGGTTGATCCTGCCGATTGGTAGTTGGGTTCTGGAAACGGCCTGCAAGCAACTGCAAACATGGCAGCAAAATACGCTGACCCGTGACCTCAAGCTGTCCATCAATATGAGCGCCAAGCAATTCCACCAGGCTGAATTTGTGTCGCAAGTGCAGGACGCGGTGAAGCGTCATGGCGTCAATCCGGAGCAGCTAAAACTGGAACTCACCGAAACTCTGATGCTGGTGGATATTGAAGACACCATCGCCAAGATGATTGAGCTTAAGGATATAGGGATACAGTTCTCGCTGGACGATTTTGGGACCGGCTTTTCATCTCTGCAATACCTGAAGCGCTTGCCTATCGGCCAACTCAAGATCGACCAGTCGTTTGTGCGTGACATTATGATCGACAGCAACGACAGGGCGATTGTACAAACCATCATTGCGATGGCAGAGAAACTGAATCTGGAGGTTATCGCCGAAGGCGTGGAGAACGAGGACCAGCGCGGCGTTTTGTTGGCCAGCGGGTGCAAGCGTTACCAGGGGTATATGTTCGGCAGACCCATGCCGATAGAGGCGTTCGACACCGTGCTCAGTGCCGGTCGAGGTGCCAATGTCGCGGCGGACGACTCGCGCTGAGTGATGTGCCATTGCGACGTGGCGGCGCCGTTGTACTTCACGATAGTCAGCCCAACCTGCGTACTCTGAAACAAGCCAGCACTTCGACGCCGCCGGGCGCAAAGGTGTTGCTCGATTCGCGCGGACTCAGCGGGAGTTCCTTCATGTAGTGATCAAACCTGCCGTATCCCGGAAGCGCATCAACTCGTTCAATATGCGAAGATAGTAGCGATGCAGGTTAACCGGATAGTCCGATGGAAAATTCCTGAAAGGAATAGAGGTACGGTTTGATGACATGTCAATTCCTCGGTCGGACAAGTCTGTTTGCAAAAAATTAAATGTCGGAGTGAATAAACCTGATACGTCGCGGCACGGACATCGCTGTCACGCGCCCCATGCAACGTCACTTCAACTGATCGAGTATGGTGTCCCAGATGTCGTTCTGGTTCTTGCTAGCGCGCATGAAGGACTGGTGATAGTAGTAGACCCTGAACAGTGCGGAAGCAGTCGGTTCAGGGAAACCCTGCCGTCCGCCGCGTTCGTCGAAAACGATGGAGTTGAGGTACTTGTTCAGGTCAACAGTACCCCATAGTTGCGCAATCTTCGCGCTGATGTAGGGACAGCGTGCGCCGATCAGGGAAACATCGTGCGCGACGATATCGGGGAATTTCATGACAGTGGTTAGCTTGGTTGTGGATAATGAATCGGTCATGCTTAGGTCCCTCTTCCGTAGTTGCATTTCCGGTCAAAGTTTGCTTATTGCTTCTTGGCGAAGTGTCGATGAAGTATATACAAATCGCAATCGTTCCGGACATCCCGATGGACTGGACGAATATGCCGCCCTTCGCTTTGGAGCTGCGCCAGAAATACCGGGAAGGTCGTCGAACCCCAAATCACCCACGAAAAAACATGCAGCCTGATCGTCCCCCGATGGATGCGCGTATATTAAGGTACAAACGCCCCGTGAGTGAGCACAATTGCCACGGCACTTGCCATCTCCTTTATGACATAACTCCCTGTGTCGCTAGACGCGGTTACGGCGGTAAAGCGTAATATCCGGTCACACCCGAAACTGCGGGCTGCCGAAAACTGGATGCCAAATAGTCGCCGGCGCATTATGGCAAATATCGCGACGTGTGTGGTCGAAGCGTTTGCCGGCCGCGAGCATCTGAACGCCGAGGCACGCTATGGCGACCGCTAAACCGGTTTCTGTTCGTCGTTTGCGCCAACGACCCGTGCAAGATAGTGCTCCAGGTTACGCTCGGGATGCCGCGGATAGTGCGCCGGCAGGAAATCGATACACAAAATGCGGTCGAAGCGGAAATTGCGGCATTCGTCGCGCAGTTCGTACCAGGCTAGCGGGGTCCAGTGGTCACCGCAGCCGACCATGCCGAGCGGCCATAATGTGCGTTCCGTCTGCTGCTCTTTCATGTTGCGGTACGCGACCTTCACTTCAAGTCAAAGTTCGCACGCCGGCGTAGCAGACCGTGCGTTTCCCGTTCCGGATAGGAATAATTCGCGATGCGGTAAGGCAGCCGCGAGATATCGTTGAGCATGGCAGGCGTCAGCACCGCGAGTATTTTGGCCACAGCGCGCCTGGCTGCTTCGGCCAGCTCCGGATCGGTCCACGCCTGAACCATGCTGCTGCCCGCCAGTAGTGCGGTGCCTTCCTCCATTTCAAACATCGGTGGTGGCAAGTCGAAACCCTCGCGCAAGCCATACCCCACACCCGCCGTGCCGTCGATGCGCACGCCGGAAAAATCCAGTGCCTGGATATCGCGGTATACAGTGCGCACCCCGAGCTTGCCAGCGAGTGCTCGCCCGGTCATCGCCATGCGGTATCGTTGTAGCAGCGTGACCAATTGAAACAAACGTTCGGATGTGCGCATGGGTTTATTCGACCATCAGACCGAGGAATTCGCCATAGCGCTGGGCGGCAACATCGAAGGCCGACAGTTCTGTCTTCTTCAGTTTGCCGAACGGCGCATACGCAACGTTTACCGATGTCTTTGCGAGTGTGCGCTTCCAGGTACCGACGACGCGCCCGTTCAATACCATAGTAGGCAGAAACATGCCGTTGCCACCGGGCACGATTTTGTCAGCATGTTCCTTCGCCAGTACCGCGCTGCGATCCTTGTAGCCGAGCAGGTATTCATCGAACGCGGGCAATAGCGCCGCTTGCATCTTGGGTACCGGGTCGGACATGTCTTGCGGTAGCCAATAGGTTACGCCATCCAGTTC
>JBARHR010000028.1:0-5187 GCA_049799335.1 Gallionella sp.
CCGAATCAGCCGCTACCTGATGAGTCATTTTGAATTCCTCTATCAGTCTTTGGATACCCAGAGCTTCTTCTAGCGGATTCAGGTTTTCTCGTTGAATGTTTTCTATAAGTGCCATTGCCAGCGCTACATTGTCCGGAACACTGCGAACCAGCACAGGTACGTGACTCAATCCAGCCATCTTGGCAGCACGCCAGCGTCGTTCGCCGGCTATGATTTCGTAACTGCTGTCCGCGAGCTTACGCGCCAAAATGGGCTGCATGATCCCCTGCGCTTTTATCGAGGCTGCGAGTTCATTCAACGAGGCTTCATCCATATGGGAACTCGGTTGGTATTTTCCCGGCTTGAGCTGATCCACGTTCAAATCGCGCATCACTTCGTCTTTTTCGCTGTTGCCTCCCGAGAGAAGTGCATCAAGACCTCGCCCCAATCCTTTGTTCAATTTTGCCATCTGCCACCCCTTTATGATATTGCAGCAGGTTGTGCCGCTTTGTTCAGTAACTCGCCCGCGAGCGCCAAGTAAGCTTGTGTGCCTTTGGAAAGTTTGTCGTGGTATAGGGCAGGAACACCAAAACTCGGCGCTTCTGCCAGGCGTACATTTCGAGGAATCAACGTGCGATAGACTTTGGTGCCAAAATGCTCCAGCAATTGCTCGGATACCTGCTGAGCCAAGGCGTTTCGCGGATCGAACATGGTGCGTAACAACCCCTCTATTTCCAAGTCTGGATTAAGGTTTGCCCGCACTTTGCGAATCGTATTGACCAGATCACTCAAACCTTCCAGCGCGTAGTATTCACACTGCATTGGAATCATCACAGACTTCGCGGCGCATAGACCGTTCAGCGTAAGCAAATTGAGGGCGGGAGGGCAATCGATTAGAACAAAGTCGTAGGCTGAAGTAACCTCCTGCAAAGCATCGCGCAGCCGCATCTCACGGTGGTCTATGTCCACCAATTCAATTTCTGCACCAGCCAAGTCTCGATTAGCCGGAAGTAGGTCGTACTTTCCCGCCGCGCTGGCGACTCTGGCTTGCGTTACGGTTTTTGTTCCAAGCAAAACTTCGTAAACGCTAGCCTGCAAGTCTCGTTTGTCAACTCCACTACCCATGGTGGCATTTCCCTGGGGGTCCAGGTCGACAAGCAAAACGCGCTGCTTCGCAGCTGCCAGGCTCGCGGCCAGATTCACGCTGGTGGTAGTTTTACCCACTCCACCTTTCTGATTGGTAATTGCCAATATTTTTGTCACGTTATTTTGCTCCCCTCGCATGTTGCGATAACCAGGCTGCGTTGCGCGTTTAGTCCGGGCACCGTCAATGTAATGACACTTTCAACCTTACAATCAGTTGGAATATTCAAAAGTTCTGTATCTGCTTGACCCTTCATAGCCACCCAGCTTCCTCCTTCGCCCATCAAATGACGGGTTTTTTGGACAAATTCGCCCAATTCAGAAAATGCGCGTGATATCACCCCATCAAACTTGTCATTTGTTTGCCACAGTTCTACTCTGCTACACCTAACTTCAATATTGCGCAAATCAAGCTCGATGATCGCCTGATTGACGAAACTAGTTTTCTTGCTGTTGCTGTCAAGCAGAGTAAATTTCCAGCCCGGTTGTGCAACCGCCAGTACTACGCCCGGCAGACCGGCACCGCACCCTACGTCCAGCCATCTTCCGGGCCACAGATGCGGTATTACAGCCAAACTATCCAAGAGGTGATTGCATAACATTTGTCTAGGTTCGCGGATCGCTGTCAAGTTATATACCTTGTTCCACTTGTGCAGCAAAGCAATGTACTTCAACAACGAATCCCGCTGATCGGCGCTTAGCATGACCCCCAAAGCTGCGCAGCCAAGTCGTAGTTCAGCTGCGGCGTTCACGCTTGTTTTTGTTCCAACCTGGGCGCATTGAAGCCACGTTTCAGGTGGACCAGCAACAGGGAAATAGCGGCTGGTTTAATTCCGGAAATCCGCCCGGCCTGCCCGATATTTTCCGGCTTGTGCTTGTTCAGTTTTTGCTGCACTTCGATTGACAGCCCGCGCACTTCTCGATAATCCAGATTTGCCGGAAGTTTCAACATCTCACTTTGTTCGCTGCGCTTGAGCTCTTCTGCCTGACGTTCTATGTAGCCAAGATATTTCGCCTGTATTTCCACTTGCTCAGCCACCTTTGGATCAGGTACGCACTCTCCTGCACCTGGTAATGTCAACAAGCTGGTATAGTTTACGTCCGGCCTGCGCAGCAATTCCAGCAACGAATATTCTCTTTCAATGGGTTTACCCAACACGCGAATTGCTTCGTCTACCGATATGATGCGCGGATTGATCCAGGTATCGCGCAAGCGTTCCTTTTCAACAGCGATCGCTTCGCGTTTTCGTTCAAATGCTTCCCAACGCGTATCATCAACGATACCCAAGTTACGGCCAATATCTGTCAATCTTAGGTCTGCATTGTCTTCGCGCAACTGCAATCGGTATTCAGCGCGACTGGTAAACATGCGATACGGCTCGGTAACACCCTGCGTGATCAGATCATCCACCATGACGCCTAGATAGGCCTCGTCACGCCGAGGGCACCACTGATCGTCCCCGCTTGCGCTCAGCGCGGCATTTATTCCAGCGAGTAATCCCTGCGCCGCCGCCTCCTCGTATCCTGTTGTGCCATTTATTTGGCCAGCAAAAAAGAGCCCACTTACTGATTTTGTTTCTAACGAGCTTTTCAGTGCACGTGGGTCAAAGTAATCGTATTCAATCGCGTATCCCGGACGAAGAATATGGGCATTTTCCAGTCCCTTTATTGATCGGACCAGCGTCAGCTGCACGTCAAACGGCAAACTGGTAGAAATGCCGTTGGGGTACACCTCGTTGGTAGTCAAACCCTCAGGTTCCAAAAATATCTGGTGAGACGATTTATCCGCAAACCGAGTTATCTTGTCTTCAATCGACGGGCAATACCTCGGGCCGACACCAGTGATAACACCAGTGAACAATGGCGAACGATCCAGACCAGAGCGAATTATGTCGTGTGTGTGTTGGTTGGTTTCTGTTATCCAGCACGGCAATTGTCTTGGATGTTGATCGGCGCTACCTAAGAATGAAAATACAGGTACGGGTTCATCGCCGGGTTGCATGCGGGTAGCCGAATAGTCGATACTCCGGCCATCAATGCGAGGCGGGGTACCAGTTTTCAATCTACCTACCGGAAGATTGAGCTCGCACAAGCGATGCGCCAAATTTTCCGAAGGTGGATCACCCGCTCGTCCTGCGGTGTAATTTGACTGACCTACATGTATTAGTCCTGAAAGAAAAGTCCCAGTCGTAAGGACCACAGCCTTCGATCGAAAATTCATTCCCAATTGGGTGACCACACCTTCAACGCGATCATGAGTCACAAGTAAGTCGTCGACCGCTTGTTGGAACAACCAGAGATTTTGCTGGGACTCCAATCGGCTTCGAATAGCTTGCTTATACAATAACCGGTCAGCTTGCGCGCGTGTGGCACGCACGGCCGGCCCCTTACTGGAGTTTAATGTGCGAAATTGAATACCACTCTCATCAGTGGCGGATGCCATGGCGCCGCCCAAGGCGTCGACCTCCCTAACCAAATGTCCCTTACCAATACCTCCAATGGAAGGATTGCATGACATCTGCCCCAATGTCTCGATATTATGGCTTAACAGCAGGGTTTTACTGCCGGCGCGAGCAGCCGCGAGCGCTGCTTCCGTACCAGCATGACCACCCCCGACCACAATAACGTCAAACACACCAGGAAAAATCATTTACTGTCCATCTTTGATTCGGACGCGCATCATACCTCAGCGGCAATACAATCCCAAATCTGATGTTTCACGTGAAACATTCAACACTACTTACCGATGCAGAAACTACTGAATATCTCTCCAAGTAGGTCATCTGAGGTAAGCTTACCAGTAATTTCACCTAGAGCATCTTGAGCATACTTTAGCTCTTCGGCAAACAATTCTGACTGCGCTATTACACCTTTGGCGTGATTAAGGTGGGTTTGCGCGGTTGTTAAAGCACGAATATGTCGCTCCCTAGCCATAAGGGCGCCACTTTCCTGCATACGCCAACCTATCATGTTTAGCAATCTCTCCCTTAACTCCTCTAGCCCAAAGCCAGTTTTCGCGGAAACCTCTATGGACAAAGTGTTGGTTGCTTGCTCTTTAAAAGCGCTTGTTGCGATGTCAATTTTGTTCCATACCGTCAATCGCGGAATATCCCTCGGCAAAATTCCCAAAATCAACTCATCATTGATCGTCATGCCTTGTGTAGCGTCCAGCAGCAACAAGATCAGATCAGCGCGGCGAATGGTTTGATGGGTAAGCGCAATCCCCATTTTTTCAACCTCATCACTGGAATCACGCAATCCGGCAGTATCCATAAAGTGCAGGGTAACTCCTTGAATCTGGACATCCTGCCTAACCACATCACGGGTAGTGCCTGGGATCGTGCTTACAAGTGCTACCTCCTCGCCCGCAAGTTTATTCAGCAAACTGGACTTACCAACATTTGGTTGCCCAGCTATGACGATGTGTGCACCATCGCGAAGCAGACTCCCTTGTTTTGCCGAAGCCAATGCCACCTGTAGTCGTGACTTGATTTCAAGTAGAAGCGAGTCGCGATCGCCCATATCTTCGTGATCAATTTCCTCTTCAGGAAAGTCCAACATCGCCTCAACGAGCATCCGCAGGTGAATCAACTTCGCAACAAGATCATTAACAAATGTGGAAAATTCGCCACTTAAGGAGCGCATTGCGCTCGTAGCAGCCTCCCGACTAGTTGCATCAATAAGATCTGCAACACTCTCGGCTTGAGCCAAGTCGATTTTTCCGTTCAGAAAGGCTCTTTGCGTAAACTCTCCGGGCATAGCGTACTTAGCGCCAAGCTCAATACAACGCTGCAGTATCATTTGCAGCACTATAGGACCGCCGTGGCCTTGAAGCTCTAACACGTCCTCGCCAGTAAATGAGTGGGGTGAAGGAAAATATAATGCTACACCCAGATCCAGGATTACCCCATTTGAACCGACGAAATTGCTCAGCGTAGCATGCCTGGGCTTAAGGCACCTCCCCAAAATCCCGAAAATAATGGGTTCAAGGTTACTGCCTGAAACACGAATTACTCCGACCCCACCTCGCCCTTGCGCTGTTGCAATTGCCGCGATAGTATCAAC
>JBARHR010000029.1:0-14751 GCA_049799335.1 Gallionella sp.
CTGCATCAGCGGATTGCCGGTCAATTCGCACTGCCCAAGATAAAGTGGCTCTGCCAATTCACAGGCACGGCCAATTACGCCGACTTCACTGGGCGCAAAAGCAGAGACCAGACTATTCAGAAAATGGCCGGTATCGCTGGCACCATGCGTCGTGATCGATAGTGTTTTTTGTTGGCTGGAGACCATCTGGCTATATTACATCTGTACAACTTCTATTTCGTACCCCTATCCAACCGGGTATCAGCTTAAGACCTTCCACAGCATCTTTGTCGCCAACACCAGCAACAATAGCGCAAAGAGCTTGCGCAACAAGCCGGATTTCATGCGATGTGTGGCTTTGGCACCAAGCGGAGCAGTAATCGAACTGGCTAGCGCAATCCAAACTAGTGCGGGAAGATAGACAAATCCCAGGCTGTAAGTCGGCAAGTCCTGAACATTTGTCCCGACAACCACGTAGCCTATAGTTCCGCCGACAGCCACAGGAAAGCCAATCGCAGCAGAGGTACCGATGGCATTGCGCAAAGATACGTTACACCAGACAAGGAACGGCACGACGATGGACCCGCCGCCTATTGATACCATACTGCTTAACCACCCGGTAAGTGTACCGGTAAGTGTCATGCCTAACGCGCCCGGTAACTGACGCGCGGAATGCGGACGAATATTGAACAGTATTTGCAAAGCAACGGTATAAACAAAAACCGTAAAGAAAATTGCCAGTCCGCCGGTTGGAATCGAGGCCGCAAGCAATGCGCCTATCCCAGTGCCAAACAGGATTCCCGGAGTGATGTTACGCACCACAGGCCAGACGACCGCGCCATGACTATGATGTGCGCGCAGACTCGCCAGCGAGGTGAACAAGATCGCGGCCATCGACGTGCCAAGCGCCAGAATCATCATGTGTTTTTTGGGAAATCCCTGCGAATCGAACAGGAACAACAGGACCGGCACCAGCACCAGGCCGCCCCCAACCCCGAACATACCGGCGAGAAATCCTGCCACTGCGCCGAGCGCCAGGTAACCGACATACCATTCCATGCTAACTCCGCGCCAGTTTTTTCACGATGAAATTCCACTCGGCTGGGTCGAGCGGTGTAATCGATAAGCGGTTGCCGGTTTGCAGAGTGCGCATTTTGGCAAGCTCCGGATGGGAGCGCAATTCGGCTATCGGAATCAGCGCTATTTTCCTGACCAGTTGCACATCCACGTTGAACCAGCGCGGCTGTTCCGGCGTGGCTTTCGGATCGAAGTATTTGCTGGAGCGTTTGAACTGTGTGGCATCAGGATAGGCGGTACTGCTCACCTTGGCGATGCCGGCGATGCCCGGCTCCTTGCAGGCGGAATGATAAAACAGCACCCCGTCGCCTATCTTCATCTGGTCGCGCATGAAGTTGCGTGCCTGATAGTTGCGCACGCCGTACCAGGCAACGCTCTGGCTGGGCAGCTTCGCAAGGTCGTCGATGCCGCAATCGGATGGTTCGGATTTCATCAGCCAATATCGCATGGAGTATTCCCGGAAACAAAAAGTGCGACCTGAATAAATCCAAGGTCGCACTGGAATAGAGCCCCCCGCCTGTGCCGTTGACCCAGCATCTTGAACCTTGGTTCAAGAGGGCCGCATTCCGGTTACATCAGGTACGTCCGAATATGGACGCGCACAACAGTAACGATAGGGTTGCAGCCTAAGCCTAAGCTTATCGGTTCAAAGAATTATGAGCCTGACGAACACTGCAGGGAGCAAACTATTGAACCACCCATTTCCCTGCCTGTTGTTTCGGGATTTATCCGGTGGCTCGTAGCCTTATCAGAACAGCGTCTCTTGTTCGGCCAATGCCTCATCAATCGCCGTCTGCATGGAATTCATTCTACGCGTAAAGCTGGCTAGGTCAACTCCTCTTCCTACTTTCATGTTGAGATATTCGTGCGTGATGTTAAGTGCCGCCATCATTGCGATGCGCTCCACGCTTACGATCTTTCCAGCATCGTGTATTTCGCGCATTTTCTTGTCAAGGTACGCCACTGCATCCAGCAACTCCGCTTTTTCATCTTCGGGGCAGGAGATGCGCAATTCCCGGTCTAGTATCTTCACATCCAGTGTATTGGTAGCGCGACTCATGATCAGTTTTCCGGAAGCGTAAGTAACAATTTTTCCAAACGTGCTTTGGCAGAGACCAGTTTGTCGGAATTTTGCCGATTGCTGCTCAGTGCCTGTGCCAACTCCTGACGCAGTTCATGATTCTCCGAGCGCAACCTGCCGCTGACCTGAATCAGTTGTGCAAGTTTGCTTTCCAGCGCGGCTAATTCATTCTCCATAAAGAGGACTATAGATTGAAAAGTGCTGACAAGTCAAACGCTAAGGGAATCTTGTGAATGCGGATTATAGGTAACACCTAGTCGCTGATTACGTGTTTTGTCGACAGTGTGATAAAGTCCGCGCCGCTTTGAGGTGCTCATCTGGTTACAGTGAGTTAAACGGGAAGCAGGTGCCGGAACGACAGTTCCCTATGCCTGAGCTGCCCCCGCAACGGTAAGCAAGTGTGGATTTGCCAATTGGCCACTGTGAATATTCATGGGAAGGCGACAAATCAAGACTTGCGAGCCCGGATACCGGCCTGGAAGCAATCGTACAGGTGATGCTGCGGGCGGCCACATCAGGATAACTTCGAACAGTAGTTCAGTTCGACTGCCTCATTAATTTCCCGCCGCATTTCCTGAGTTCTTAAACTTTCCAACGGGGACGCTTGGAAACTTATGCAGGAAATTACCATGAAAACATCACTACTTGCACTCGCACTGATCGGTGCGTTTGCCCTCCCCTCTATTGTTCGTGCTGAATCTCCGATGGAACTGGTGATCGTTACACCGACTCGGCAACCTCAGCCACTGGATAAAAGTATCGCCGACAGTTCGGTACTGGATGAACAACAGATACGCTCGTCTGGTGCCGTTGATGTGCTGTCGTTGCTAAGAAATCTCGCTGGCGTCGAGTTTTCTCAATCCGGAGGAATGGGCAAACAAAGCAGCCTATTCTTGCGGGGAACCAACTCAAGTCACGTACTGGTATTACTGGATGGCGTACGTATCAATTCCGCTACAACTGGAGCAACTGCGATAGATCAACTGATGCTGGATCAAATCGAGCGTATCGAGGTAGTGCGCGGAAACGTCAGCAGCGTGTATGGTTCTGAAGCAATTGGCGGAGTGATCCAGATATTCACCAAAACAGGCAACGGTAAACCAGCTTTCAATATGAGTGGCGAAGTCGGCTCTCATAACGCGCGGCGTCTGTCGACCGGATTTGGCGGTGAGTCAGGTGATACCAAGTTTAATATAAATGTAGGCCTATTGAAGACGGGAGGGGTGTCGGCAATGAAGCCTGGAATGGTTCCGGAAATCCAACCGGACACGGACGGTTACGACAATACCAGCATCACAGCCAATGCGCGCCATGCATTCAACGCTGAACATAGTGTGTCGGCGTCAATATACAGCAGTCAGGGAAATAACCAGTACGACAAATTGACATATGACCCCGTAACCTACGCGCAGATAAGCCTGCCAACAGACTCAAACGTCAACAAAGAGCGAGTAAGCAAATATTCACTGGCCTTCGAAGATCGACTTGTTGCGTCGTGGACAAGCAAGTTGCAGTTGGCACAGGGATCAGATGACGGCAAGGACTATGTCAACGGCACCCAAGACTCTACCATTAGAACCGCAAATCGACAGCTCGGCTGGCAAAATGCCATAGATGTTGGTTCGCTTGGCAGCGTGTTGTTCGGACTGGAGAAACTAAATCAACGAGTGACTGGCTCGATTGCCTACACGCGGACCGCTCGCACCGTGAATTCATTGTTTGCGGGATATACTGGAAATTACCACGGACATCAGGTACAGGCAAATATCCGTCAGGATCGCTTTTCGGATTTCGGAATCGCGAATACCGGGCTTTTCGGATACGGCTATGCGCTGAACGATGCCTGGCATGCAACAGCGAGTATCAGCTCAGCATTCAAAGCCCCAACGTTCAATGACCTCTACGGGCCTCCCGGATGGGGAAGCAATTCGGGTTTGCAGCCGGAACGTTCGCGCAATGCGGAAGCTGGCCTGCATTATGCGTCGCACGAGGATCGCTTTAATCTTGTGTATTTTGACAATCAAATTCGGGACCTGATCGCTGCTGACAGTACCTACACATTGCAAAATATCGGGGCTGCCCGCAGCGACGGATTTGAAATCAGCTATGCCGGACAGTATGACGACAGCGGGGTAAATGCAGTAGTTACCGTGCAAAATCCACGTGACACCGGCACTGGGCAGGTACTGCTTCGCCGCGCAAAGTCCTTCGCCAACCTCGGCGTATCGCGGCGATTTGGTAGCTGTAAAGTGGGCGGCGAATGGCAATACTCAGGCAACCGCGAAGACTATGATATCAACACATTCGCGCGGACTTCGCTGGGAAGCTACAGCCTAGTGAATCTTTCAGCAAGCTACGTCTTCAACAAGCAATTCAAGTTGTCATTGCGAGCAGATAACGTTTTCAACAGGGACTATATGCTCGCACATGGATACAACACCTTGGGTCGCACCCTATACGCCGGCTTACAATATCAGCAATAGCGTCGGGAGATCGGCGGCACAGGCGGCGATCTGGCCTTTGCTTTTTCGTCGGCTTCGTGTACTGTTATCATCAACTACTGTAGATGTTCACTTGAAAGAGGACGCAATGAATAATATCTTTTCCAGAAATTTCTTTATTTTCGCAATATTGGCATCGCTGATGGCCGCAACCCGCTTCGATCATTTTGGATCGTCGGTGGCGTTGCCCGACGCTTCGTACGCAATATTCTTTCTGGGCGGCGTGTTTCTAACGCTATCGCGCCGCCTGTCAGTCGCCCTGTTCACCGCGTTGATTCTTGAAGCGGGATTGATCGATGTTTACGCGACTTCGGTGCAAGGCATCAGCGACTGGTGCATGACACCCGCGTACTGGTTCCTGATCCCGACCTATGCAAGCCTTTGGTTGAGCGGTCGCTGGTTTAGCAGTAAACATAGCCTGCAAGGCAAGGGATTGGCCGGCGTCATGTTGACAGCATTTGCAGCTACCAGCTTCGCATTCGCGTTTTCCAATGCAACCTTCTATTTGTTCTCCGATCGCTTCGCAATGATGGGTGCTGCAGAATATGCAACTCGCGTCTCGCAATATTATGGATCCTATGTTTCCGTCGCGCTGCTCTACATCGCCTGTGCCGTTGCGGTTGGGTTGGCATTTGGTATTGGTGCCAAACACCGGATTGCATCCGGCGCAGGAGCTGTCTGAATCTGATCGCGATGCCATGTTCCCAAGATCGTTCACGCGGGCACACGGCGTCGCGGCCCAGCAGGCAAACAAGTGAGCATCTAGTCCCGAAATTTTTCAACTACAGGAGTTAATGATGGCAGTTCTCGTCGGCAAAGCCGCCCCGGATTTCAACGCTGTTGCGGTGATGGGCAACAACGAATTCAATGAAACCTTTAATCTGAAGAAACACATCTCCGGCAAATACGCGGTGATCTTTTTCTATCCGCTGGATTTTACTTTTGTATGTCCTTCCGAGTTGATCGCTTTTGATCACCGACTGGACGAATTCAAGAAACGCAATGTGGAAGTAATCGGGGTGTCCATCGATTCGCAGTTCTCGCATTTCGCCTGGAAAAATACTCCGGTCAACAAAGGTGGAATCGGTCAGGTACGTTACCCTCTGGTGGCAGACATCAGACATGAAATCTGCAAGGCCTACGACGTGGAAGCCGAAGGCGGTGTTGCTTATCGCGGCTCGTTCCTGATTGACCGTGCCGGTATCGTGCGTCATCAGGTAGTCAATGATCTGCCACTGGGTCGAAATATCGACGAAATGTTGCGCATGGTCGATGCATTGCAGTTTACCGAAGAGCACGGTGAAGTATGTCCGGCCGGATGGAGCAAGGGCAAGGCCGGCATGAACGCCTCTACTGAAGGCGTTGCAAAGTATCTGGCATCGTACGCCAACGAACTGTAAGTTGTTTTGCTTTGAAGCATCAACCTTAGCCACCGTCCGCGGTGGCTATTCGTTTGGTATGACTTTATTGAGTACTGCTAGAATTCGCCGGATAATTTTTTGAGGGAGTGCACATCATGCTGATATGGTTCGTCATCCTTTACTTGCTGCTGTCCGTAGGCATAGGCGTTTACGCATCAACGCGTGTCCACAATTCCAGAGACTTTGTTGTCGCAGGCCGAAATCTGTCGCTACCGATTGTAACCGCCACCGTGTTTGCCACCTGGTTCGGCGCGGAAACTGTATTGGGCACGTCAGCGGTCTTTGTTCAGGAAGGACTGGGCGGGGTGGTCACCGATCCTTTCGGCGCCAGCATGTGTCTCATTTTGGCCGGCTTGTTTTTTGCCCCCCTGTTGTATCGCATGAACCTGCTGACCTTGGGCGACTTTTATCGGGAGCGGTACAACCGTCCGGTCGAACTCATCATGACCGTGTGCATCATGCTGTCCTACTTGGGCTGGGTATCGGCGCAGGTCGTAGCACTGGGACTGGTTTTCAACATCGTCACTGCAGGTGCCGTCACGCAACAAACCGGCATGATACTCGGCATTTCAATTGTGCTCGCCTACACGCTATTTGGCGGCATGTGGTCGGTCGCGTTACTCGATTTCGTGCAAATGACGGTAATCATCTCCGCGCTAATTCTGATAGCTATTCTTGTCGGCGAAAACGCGGGTGGGATCGGGCACGTAGTAGACCAGGCTGAAGCGGCCGGAAAATTGAAGTTCTTTCCCGAGGGTGGAATGGACAAGTGGGTACCCTTTATCGGCGCCGCGCTGACCATGATGTTGGGTTCCATTCCGCAGCAGGATGTATTTCAGCGCATGACGTCCGCAAAAAGTGAAAAAATCGCGGTTCGCGGCACGGTTCTCGGCGGACTGATGTACTTCGCGATAGCATTCATACCAATGTTTCTGGCCTACTCCGCGACCCTGATTGACCCCAAGTTTTTCGGCGACCTGATTGAAAAAGACAGTCAGATGGTATTGCCCAGCCTGATCATGAATCACACCCCTCTGTACGCCCTGGTGTTGTTTTTCGGTGCGCTGATTTCGGCAATCATGAGTACCGCCTCGGCGACCCTGCTCGCGCCGTCGGTGATGTTTACTGAGAACATCCTCAAGCACTTCGCACTCAAGAACATGAGCGACAAGGAAATGTTGCGCACCATCCGCATCATCCTGCTGGCGTTTGGCGTCATGGTGCTGTGGTTTTCCATGAATTCAGAGTCGAGTATCTTCCATATGGTGGAAGACGCTTACAAGGTCACGCTGGTTGGCGCGTTTGTGCCATTGGTCTTCGGCCTGCACTGGAAGCGTGCCAGCAATCAGGGCGCACTGCTGTCGATTGCGTTGGGAATCGGTTCATGGCTGGCGATGGAAATGATCAAGCCGGATACCTATTGGCCACCCCAATTAGTCGGCCTGCTGTTCAGTATTGCGGGAATGCTGGTCGGATCCTGGCTGCCCAGTCTGGTAGCGACGCGTCACCCATTACATACAGAAACCTAGCGACTGTCATCTTCCTGTAACAAAACATTCATAACCTTGCAATCTGAAGTTTCCTAAAGAAGGGCTAAACAGATGACTGCAAGGATTTTGATAGTGGAAGATGAACCGGCAATCCAGGAGCTGCTGGCTTTCAACGTATTGCAAGCGGGGTTCCTGGCAATGCGCGCAGAAGATGGCGATACCGCCTGGCAACAGATACGCGAAAATACCCCGCACTTGATATTGCTTGACTGGATGCTGCCGAAAACCAGCGGCGTCGTACTTGCCAAGCAATTCCGTGGCGACGCCCTTACCAAAGATATCCCGATCATCATGCTGACGGCCCGTGGTGAAGAACGCGACAAAATACTCGGCCTCGAATCCGGAGCCGACGATTACATCACCAAGCCGTTTTCGCCGCGCGAATTGATGGCAAGAATACGGGCAATATTGCGCCGCCATGTGCCGCAGATGCCCGAGGAAAACGTATCCGCAGGGGGAATCGAGCTGTCGCCATCAACGCATCGGGTAAATGCCAACGGTTCCAGCATGGAACTCGGTCCGACCGAATTTCGTTTACTGCATTTTTTCATGACTCACGTGGAGCGCGTGTATAGCCGAACCCAATTGCTGGACCAGGTATGGGGCACGCAAGTATTTGTCGAAGAACGCACAGTGGATGTGCATATACGCAGACTGAGGGCAGCCTTGGAGCCCGCGGGGATGGACGGACTAATCCAGACTGTGCGCGGAAGCGGATATCGCTTCTCCGTAGTGTGATCGCGTCCGGCACATCCTGATTTCTTGCCGGGCGTTTATAATAGTTGTCATCAAGACCTGCATAGCTTGCATGGTTCGGTATTTTCCCAAGTACCGTTTATGTATCGTGGCATTCCGAAATAGCTGCTGTTGCTGATCTTTCAAGGAGTACCGTTTTGCAGGATTTCTGGTTTCGCTTGAGTCTGCCGCTGATTATTTGCGCAATGTTCGCGCTGCTGATTTGGGGATGGCTATCCGCCGCCTACGCGTTGTGGTTCATGATATTGGCACTGGTCTCGCTCATGGCCCTTCATGCCAGACAATTGAACAAGCTAAGCGTGTGGCTGAATGACGCAAAACTCGAGTCGATGCCCGAAGCCGGAGGCATTTGGGATGAAGTGTTCTCGCGCGTATACAAGATGGTCAAAAAGCACATTGAGACCAAGCAGAAACTTGTCAGTGAATTACACCATATGGAACAAGCTACCGCCGCGCTACCTGAAGGTGTGGCAATTCTGAACGAGGCGAACCGTATCGAATGGTTCAACCCCATCGCCCAGCAACACTTCGACCTGGATGCGGAACACGACATCATGCAGGACATCACCTATCTGGTCCGCCAACCGGAATTCATCGTATATCTTCAAGAGTCCGATTTCAGCAAGCCATTGATGATGCGCCCCGCGCGTCATGATGACATGGTGTTATCGATCAAGCTGATTCCCTATGGCGGTGATAAGCGCCTGCTGATAAGCCGGGACATCACTCAGTTCGAACGCATCGAAAGTATGCGGCGGGATTTTGTGGCCAACGTATCGCACGAGTTACGCACACCTTTGACCGTGATTAACGGCTTTGTCGAGACCCTACAGGATATGGACAATCTGAGCGAGGCAAATGCCCGCCATCCGCTGACGCTGATGGCCGAGCAAACCAAACGGATGGAGCATCTGGTCGCCGATTTGCTTACCCTGTCCAGGCTGGAAAACAGCCAGAATCCGCTGGGCGAGGACAGCGTGGACATTGCCTCCTTGCTGAATGAAGTTTACCAATCCGGGCTGTTGCTCAGCGGCGGTAGACACACGCTGCAGCTGGAAGTTAACGGAAATACCGGGATGCTGGGAAACCGCGAGGAATTACGCAGTGCGTTCGACAATCTGGTCGGCAATGCAATTCGCTATACACCCGAAGGCGGTTCGATTCTGCTACGCTGGTTTGAGCGTGGCGAGCAGCAGGTATTTGCAGTTCAGGACAGCGGCATCGGCATTTCCGCAAAACATATACCACGGCTGACCGAAAGATTCTACAGGGTGGATCGGAGCCGATCCCGGGAAACTGGGGGTACCGGTCTGGGGCTGGCGATCGTGAAGCACATCGTCATGCGGCACCAGGCAAAGCTGGAAGTCTCGAGCGAAGAAACCAAGGGAAGTACGTTTTCGCTGGTATTCCCGGGGCGGCGCATGGTTGCCAAGGCACCAGAGCCGCAGGCCAACCCGTAGACATCCTCACTGCAGAAAACGGCTGAATATATCCAAACTTCCGTCAATCGCCGCCGAGATACGCGCGCTGCACAGCGCCACTGTTCAGTAGCGTTTTTGCGTCTCCGGACAAAGTGATCTTGCCGCTTTCCATCACATAGCCGCGCTGGGAAACTTGCAGCGCCAGTCTGGCATTTTGCTCAACCAGCAATATACTCATGCCGCGTGCTGAAATATCGCGTATCGTTTCAAATATCTTCTGCACCATCAACGGCGCCAAGCCCATACTGGGTTCATCAAGCATCAACAATTTCGGCCGACTCATCAACGCACGCGCCATTGCGACCATTTGCTGCTCCCCTCCGGACAACGTCCCGGCCAACTGATTTTTTCGTTCCGCAAGGCGCGGAAAAAGATCGAACATGCGCGCAAGATCTGCGGCAACTTCGCCTTTATCGCTGCGGGTGTATGCGCCCATTTGCAAATTCTCTTCCACGCTGAGTCGCGCGAAAACCCCACGACCTTCCGGTACCAGCGCCATCCCCATCGCGACGCGCCGATGCGCGGCAACATCGTGCAAACTGATGCCGTCGTAGCGCATCTGACCTGCAGAAAAATGAATCAGGCCAGCGAGAGTTTTTAGCGTGGTGGTTTTGCCTGCGCCGTTACTGCCTATCAAAGTGACCAGTTCTCCACTGTCGATTTGCAGGTCTATGCCCCTCACCGCCTTGATCCCGCCGTAGCCTATATGCAGATCGCGAATTTCCAGTATCGGTCTACTCAACGCCGGCTCCCAGATACGCGGCAATAACTGCGGGATCCTGGCGTACCTCATTGGGCGCCCCGTCGGCGATCTTCTTTCCGTAGTCAAGTACCGCAACACGATCACATAGGCCCATGATCAGCTTGACGTCGTGCTCGATCAAAAACACGGTTATCCCTTCGTTCCGGATCTTTTCCAATAGAAACTTCAGATCGCTTGTTTCAGTGGCATTCATGCCTGCTGCAGGTTCATCAAGCGCAAGCAGCAGTGGATTCGTCGCAAGCGCTCGCGCGATTTCCAGGCGACGCTGTTCCCCATAGGACAACTGTCTCGCCAGAGTGTGGGCAGGTTGCCCGATGCCGACATAGGTCAGCAATTCGCGGGCACGATCAGCAATTGCACGTTCTTCGCTACGCGTGCTTTGGTCCCTCAACAAGGCACCAAACACCCCGGCACACGTGCGCACGTGACGCCCGATCATCACATTTTCCAGCGCGGACAAATTGGCGAACAGGCGGATGTTCTGAAAAGTTCTGGCAATTCCGGCTTTGGCCAGCACATGCGGTTTACTGCCCCGATATTGCTTCCCATTGAAATGGAAATGTCCCGAGCTGGCCTGATACAAACCGGTAATGACATTGAACAAGGTGGTTTTTCCCGCGCCATTTGGGCCGATCAGCCCGTATATCTCGCCACGATGTATATGCATGGAAACGCCGCTGAGCGCGTTCAATCCGCCAAAGTGTTTGCTGACCGATGACAGGCCGAGCAACGCAGTGTCATTCGTCATGGCGTCTCGGCAGCCTCATCAGTACGCAGCTCTCGCCTGCGCACGCGCGACGGCAGCATGCCCGCCGGGCGATACAACATCATCACGACCAATGCGCTGCCGAACAGCAGCATGCGCAAACTTTCCGGATCTACCAATATCTTCCCGAACAATGTCTGTTGCAGCGGCACCATGGTGTTGCGCAGCAGTTCCGGCAGAACGGCAAGAAGCACGCTACCCAGTATCACGCCCGGGATATTTCCCATACCGCCCAACACCACCATGCATAGCACCATGATAGACTCCATCAGGCTGAAACTTTCCGGACTGACAAACCCCTGAAATCCGGCAAACAATGCTCCGGATGCACCGCCAAACATTGCTCCCATGGCAAATGCCAGCAGCTTGAGGTTGCGCGTATTGATGCCCATGGCAGAGGCCGCGATTTCGTCTTCTCGTATCGCCATCCACGCCCTACCGATACGTGACCTTTCCAGCCGTTTCGACGCCAACACCACGAGCGCGGTAGAGGCAAGAAATAAATAGAAATACAGATGCACCGACGGTACCTCAACACCGAAAACATGCTGAGTGCTACTGAATGAAAGACCCCCGATGTTCACCGGATCAATGAGGCTGATGCCTTGCGGACCATTGGTCAAATTGACCGGCGCATTGAGATTGTTCAAAAAGATTCGGATGATTTCGCCAAAACCCAACGTAACTATCGCGAGATAATCACCGCGCAATCGTAATGTTGGAGCGCCTAGCAACACACCAAATCCGCCTGCCACCATCGCCGCCAGCGGCAGCACGATCCAGAACGGTAAGTGTATGCCGCCGGGAAACGCCTGCGGAAATGCAAGCGACAGGTGCGACGAACCGGTCAGCGCATAAAGGTAGGCGCCCACCGCAAAGAATGCGATATAACCCAAGTCCAGCAGGCCCGCATAACCGACCACTATGTTGAGGCCCAAGGCAAGCATGATGTACAGCATCGCAAAATCCACGATGCGCACCCAGCCGCGGCCAAGCAGCGCATCGGTTATAAACGGCAGTACCAGCAACAGCACCAATATCAAGCCGGACAATATGCGCGAATTGTGTTTGCCTAAAAACCTCATCTGGCCATGCTTTCGCAAACACGAAGAAGAAAGTGCTCAGGCCCGCTCGGCAATGCGCTCTCCCAACAATCCTGACGGGCGGAACACCAGCACCGAAATCAAGACCATAAACGCGAATACGTCCTGGTAATTGCTACCAAAGAACCCTCCGGTAAGGTCGCCAACATAACCTGCTCCCAGACTTTCTATAAGTCCGAGCAACAAACCGCCCAACATCGCTCCGCGCAAATTGCCGATACCACCCAACACCGCCGCAGTAAAGGCCTTGAGTCCAAGCATGAAGCCCATGAAATAGTGAGCCAGGCCGTAGTTGGCACTCACCATGATTCCTGCGACCGCTGCCAGTGCCGAACCAAGCATGAAGGTGATGGAAATTACGCGATTGATGTTTACGCCCATCAACTGGGCCGAATGTTGATTTTCGGATACCGCACGCATTGCTCTGCCCAGGCGGGTACGATGCACCAGCAACATCAAGCCGGCCATGATGCTCAATGCCATGACAAAAATAACAATCTGAATATCGTTGATGATAGCGCCACCGAATGTGTGGGGCGAATTTGCGATCAGCTGCGGAAATGAACGATATCCCCGGCCCCAGATCATCATCGCCAGGTTTTGCAGGACGATGGAAAGCCCGATCGCTGTTATCAGTGGAGCGAGCCGAGGGGCATGGCGCAACGGGCGATAGGCAAGACGTTCGATGGCAAATCCCAGTGCCATGCATCCCGCCATAGCCAGAAGCATGCTGAACGGAAACGCCAGCAACGGCGGAACACCCAAACCCAGCATGGACGTAAGTGCGGAAAGCGCCAGCATCGCTCCTATCATGACCACTTCGCCGTGCGCGAAATTGATCAGCCCGAGTATCCCGTAAACCATGGTATAGCCCAATGCCACCAGCGCATATACGCTACCCTGAACCATGCCGTTGATTATTTGCTGTAAGAGTATTTCCATAGTTGTAAACAGAAACGACACGCGAAGGTGTCGTTTCTGTTCTATATTTCAACCGTCTATTATTGTGGCGCCGAGTCGCCGGCACCCAATGTTTCCAGCGGATGCCATTTGCCATCTTGTACTTGATAAACGGTAATCGCTCCTCCCTTCAAATCCCCTTTTTCATCAAAGCGTATGTTTGCTGTTACGCCGTCATATGAAATATTAGCTAGTGCCGGCAAGTATTTTGCCGGTTCAACTGAATCCGCTTTCCGCATCGCCGCGATCATGACATTCACGGCGTCGTAGCAATAGGGAGCATACAGTTGTATCGGTTGATACTTTGCGACAAAGCGCGAGTTAAATTCCTTGCCGCCTGGCATCTTGTCCAGCGGAACTCCTGGCAATGACGCATATGAACCTTCCGCAGCATCGCCTGCAAGCTTGATAAATTCTGGCGTGTAGCCGCCGTCACCAGTCATGAACTTGACTTTCAAAGCAAGTGCCTTGATTTGCTTCGCCATCGGTCCGCCCTGTGCATCCATCCCGCCATAGAACAATAAGTCCGGTTTCTTGCCCTTGACTGCGGTCAAGACTGCGGTGAAATCCATCGCCTTGTCATTGGTGTACTCACGTGCAACTATCGTGGCGCCGCTTGCCTCTGCTGACTTGATGAATTCTTCGGCCAATCCCTGTCCGTATGCCGTACGGTCATCAATTACTGCAATTTTCCCGGCCTTCAAGTTTTTGGTGGCAAACTCGCCAAGTACAAGACCCTGTTGTGCATCGTTTGCCATCACCCGATAGGCTGTCTTAAACCCCTGTGCTGTATAGGCTACAGCAGTTGCCGACGGCGAAACCTGGGGAATGCCATTGTCGCTGTATATCTTTGCGGCCGGAATGCTGGTACCCGAATTCAAATGACCAATCACGCCGTTGACGTTGTTATCCACCAGTTTCTGCGCCACGATAGTCGCCGTTTTGGGATCAGCCTGATCATCTTCGCTTATCAGCTCAAAGTGTACCTTGCGCCCGCCGATGACTATTCCCTTGCTATTTGCGTCATCTATGGCCATACGGGTGCCGTTTTCGTTGTCCTTGCCGAGATGAGCCTGCGGACCTGTCAACGGTGCCGAAGCCCCGATACGCACCAGCAATTCGCCTGACGTACCGACCTTTTCCGTCGCGGCCCTTTCACATCCAATCAGCAGAATGACCGCCAACGCCAGTAGCAGTTTCCCAACATTACGAACTGACATTGCAACCTCCTGAAAGAAAGAACGTCGCCTGATTATGCAGAGACGTCGCGACGATTGTCAATTTTAAGCAGTAATCGCTCCGCAGCAAGAAAA